>JACDCV010000173.1 GCA_013817375.1 Sphingomonas sp. | reverse complement strand
TCGCCCGATTGTCGTCCTTCCTTCGCTACACGCTCGCCAACGAATCGACCGCGAAGGTGACCCTTGCCCAGGAGGTCGAGACGCTGAAGCTCTACCTGGAGATCGAGAAGATGCGGTTCGAGGACCGGATGCGCCCGCACTTCCGGATCGAGGGCGAGACGATCGGCGCCAAGCTGCCCTCGCTATTGCTCCAGCCGCTTATCGAAAATGCGATCAAATATGCGGTCACGCCGAGCGAAACGGGCGCCGATATCTGGCTGACGGCGGTCCGCGAGGGGCAGGCGGTCCGAATCGAGGTCGCCGACAATGGCAATGGCGCAAACGCCGACATGGCGGCCACCCAATCGACCGGAGTGGGCCTTGCCAATATCAAGGAGCGGCTGGCCCAGGCCTATGGCAATGCGCATGGTTTTTCGACGAAAAAGAACGAACATGGGGGGTTCAGCGTTGTTGTCGAAATTCCCTATCAAAGCGGAGACGATGACTGATGACGATCCGGACCATCCTGGTCGACGACGAGCCGCTTGCAACGCAGGGTCTCAGGCTCCGGCTCGAGGCTCATGACGATGTCGAGATCATCGCGACGGCAGCCAATGGGCGCGAGGCGATCCGGGCGATCAAGACCAACAAGCCCGACCTCGTCTTTCTCGACATCCAAATGCCGGGCTTCGACGGTTTCTCGGTGATCCAGGGACTGATGGAGGTCGAACCGCCATTGTTCGTGTTCGTCACCGCCTACAGCGACCATGCGCTCAAGGCATTCGAGTCCCAGGCGGTCGATTATCTGGTCAAGCCGGTCGATGAGGATCGTCTCGCCGCGACCCTCGACCGGGTTCGCCAGCGCCTGTCCGAGAAGCGAAGCGTCGAGGAAGCCGAGCGGCTGAAGGAAGCTTTGGTCGAACATGCGCCCGAGGCCGCCGAGGAGCTTGCCGACGACGGCGAGGGGCCGGCCGCCAACCGCTTCGAGAAGATGATCAACATCAAGGACCAGGGGCAGATCTTCCGGGTCGATGTCGATACGATCGAGCGGATCGACGCCGCCGGCGACTATATGTGCATCCAGACGGGCGACAATACTTTGATCCTTCGCGAGACGATGAAGGATCTGGAAAAGCGCCTCGACCCGCGCCGCTTCCAGCGGGTCCACCGCTCGACCATCGTCAACCTCGATCTCGTCCGCCAGGTAAAGCCGCATACCAACGGCGAATGTTTCCTGGTGCTGGACTCAGGCACTCAGATAAAGGTCAGCCGTTCGTACCGCGACGTCGTCGCCAGGTTCGTCCATTGATGGCTGCGGCGGACTTGGGAGGGGGCAAGCATGGCGGATGATCTGACTGGCCGGCGGATATTGGTCGTCGAGGATTCGCCCGTCGTCGGGCCCTTCACCAAGGACGTTGTGGAGGAGCTTGGTTGCCATGTCATTGGCCCTGCGACGAACATGGCCTCTGCGAGGGAGCTTGCGGAAGGGGAGGAATTCGACGCCGCGATCGTCGACATCAGAATCCGCGGCGACAAGTCGTTCCCGATCTGCGAAATACTCGAGAGCCGGGGAATCCCGTTTGTCCTGACCAGTGGCTATGCCGACTGGACGACGCCGGAGAAGTGGCAGGACCGGCCGCAGCTGCCCAAACCTTACAAGATGGAAGACGTCGAGGTGGCGCTGCTCCAGCTTTTCTCCTGAGCGCTTGCGGGCACGATTGCTCCGCCCGCACCCCACCTGCTATCCCTCCACCCATGATCAACACCCGCTGGATCGCAGCCGTGTCGCTGCTCGCCGTCTCCGCCTGTTCCACAGTGCCGGCTTCCGCCCCGCTCGCCGCCACCCAGGCGCCACTGCCGCCGCCAGATGTTCCGGTCGCGGCCGGCCCGCTGGCGCCGGTGGTTCACGAGACGAATGGGCTGGCAAAGCTCGCAACCATCCAGATGCGCGCCGACACCAGCTTCCTTTCCGCCGAGGAGCGGCAGGTGGTGAACCTGCTCAACCAGGCCGGGAATTTGATGAGCGAAATCTACCTTCGCCAATTGTTCGAGCAGAACCCTGAGGTGCGGGCACAGATTGCATCCCTCGACCATCCCCAGCGCGCCCGGCTGATCGAGAAGTTCGATGCCTTCTTCGGACCCTGGGACCCGATCGAGGAAGACGCACCCTTCTTCGGCAATACCCCGCGCCCTGATGGCGCCGGCTTCTACCCGGCCGATATCACCAAGGCGGAATATGATTCCTATATCGCCGCCAATCCGCAGCAGGCTGAGGCGCTGAACAGCCCCTATTCGGTGGTTCGCCGGCAGGGCGGCCAGCTGGTCGCGATCCCCTATAGCCAGGCCTATCGCCAGTGGCTGGAGCCCGCGGCGCGCCTGCTCGAGCAGGCGGCGGCGATCACCACGAATGCAAGCCTCAAGCGCTTCCTCACCCTTCGCGCTCAGTCGTTCGCGACCGACGATTATTACCAGTCGGAGCTGGCGTGGATGGACCTTGCCGGAACCCCGATCGAAGTCGCGATCGGCCCGTACGAAGTCTATGACGACCGATTGCAGGGCAAGAAGACGGCGTTCGAGGCGTTCGTGACCCTGAAGGACCCGAAGGAGTCAGCGGCGCTCGACGTCTACAAGGGTCTTCTTCGCGACATGGAGAAGAACCTTCCGGTCGAGGAGCGGTTCAAGAATTTCCAGCGCGGTTTTGAATCGCCGATTGCGGTTGCCGACCAGGTTCACGGCGGCGGCGACAATGTGCCGGGCGTGCAGACCATCGCCTTCAACCTTCCCAACGACGAGCGGGTCCGCGAGGCGAAGGGCGCCAAGAAGGTGATCCTAAGGAACGTGCTCGGCGCCAAGTTCGACCGAATCCTTCAGCCGATGGCGCCGCTGATTTTCGTTCCAGCCAATGCCGCCAATGTGACTCAGCGCTACATGTTCATGGAGACCCTGTTCCACGAGCTGGCGCACAGCCTCGGGCCCGGATCGATCACGGTCAACGGCCGCAAGACCAGTGTCGATGCGGAGCTCAAGGAGCTTCACACCGGGATCGAGGAAGCCAAGGCCGACGTGATGGGCGCCTATAACATCATGTACATGATGGACCGGGGGATCGTGCCCAAGGCGGAGCGCGACCAGATCCGCGCCACCTATGTCGCCGGGCTGTTCCGGGCGATGCGTTTCGGAACCAATTCGGCGCACGGACGCGGCGCTGCAATGCAATATGGCTATCTTCGCGACAAAGGCGCGCTCGTCTGGGACGAAAGCGCCCAGCGCTTCCGGATCGACGAGGCGAAGATCGACGGCGCGATCCGCGACCTCGTCGGCGATATCGTCCGGCTTCAGGCACGCGGCGATTATGCGGGGACCAAGGCGCTGATGGAGCGCTGGGCGAACCTCGACGCGCAGGCGCGCCAGGTGATCGCGTCGATGGAATCGATCCCGGTCGACATCCGCCCAATCTATCCGGACCGGATCTGATGGCCTCCAACTACGATCGGTTCGCGGCGCTTCACACGGCCGGCGACCCCGTCATCCTCTACAACGTCTGGGATGCCGGAAGCGCAAGGGCGGTGGCGGCTGCCGGGGCCAAGGCGATTGCGACCGGAAGCCATCCGGTTGCCGACGCCAACGGCTGGCCCGACGGTGAGGGAGTGCCGATCGACTTCGTGTTTGAAAATGCCCGGCGAGTCGTCGATTCGGTCGATCTCCCTGTGACGATCGATTTCGAAAGCGCTTATTCGGTCGATCCCGGGGAGGGC
>JACDCV010000172.1 GCA_013817375.1 Sphingomonas sp. | reverse complement strand
ACCGCTGGCCGCGCGAAGCACCCTGACTGTCGGAAATTCCGTCACACGGGCGTCACATCCAGATGCCAAAGCACAACCGACCGGCGGGGCCGATTGCCAACCTGCTGATTCGACTGGGCGGGGATGAACCGAGCGAAGATATCCTTTGCGACCGCAAACGGCACTGGGAGTGGCGCCATTTTGCTGCGGACAGTGGCGGCGCGACCCTTGCCGGCCGGAGCAGTGGTTCTCGGACTGGCCGCAATCGCAGCCCAGACGTTGCCGCCTTCCGCGGCATTAGCGACTGCGCCCGTCCAGCAGTCGGAGCGGCCGGCCAGAGTCGCACCTGCGCCACCGGTCGACGCCTTTGTCGAGCCGAGCGGTGCCACCGTGGAGCTGTTCGCATCGCTTTCAGATGGCAATGAGCTGAAGCAGCTTCTCGAGCGCACAGGGGCTGATGCAAAGGACTCGGCTCGGGCGAGCGAGCTCGTCGACGACGCCGTGCCCGCAGGCATTCCCGAAGGCACCGAAGTCGCTGTTCTCCTGGGGCAGAAAACCGGATCCGCCCGGCGGCTCGAACGAGTCTCGTTCAAGCCGAGCCTGGCGTTCAAGGTGACGATCGGCCGGATCCGCACCGGGGATTTCAAGCTCGCGCGCGACGGAGTCAACGTCGACACCAGGCCGCGCCGGTTCAAGGGTGCCGCCGGAAGCGACCTCTTCTGGTCGCTTCGAGCTTCGGGAGTTCCAGCGGAGGCTGCGAACGAGTTCCTTGAGGCCATGTCGAGCCGGATCAACGTCCGGCAGGTTGCGCCCGATGACCGTTTCGACCTGGTGATCGACCATGTCCGCGCAGAGACGGGTGAAAACCGCGGCGGTCCTCTTCTCTATGCGGCTCTCGACCGCCGCAATGCCAATGACCTCACCTTCGTCCGCTGGACCGTGGGCGGGCATACGGGCCTGTTTGACCCCACCATGCCCGCCCAGCGCACCGATGGCTTCGCCAGACCTGTGCAGGCGAAAGTGAGCTCCAGTTTCGGGCACCGGCTCCATCCGATCCTCCGGTTTGCGCGATTCCACCAGGGCGTGGACTTTGGCGCTCGCTGGGGCACTCCGGTGGCTGCGGCCGCCGACGGCATTGTGCGGGGCGCCGATTGGGCCGGGGGCTACGGCAGGCAGGTGCGGCTGGTGCACTCCAGCGGAGTTCTCACCAGCTATTCGCACCTCAGCAGCTTTGCCGTCGCACCCGGCACTTATGTCCGCCGGGGCCAGGTGATCGGATATGTTGGCTCAAGCGGTCTCTCGACCGGTCCGCACCTCCACTTCGAAGTGCGCAAGGACGGGCAGCCGGTCGATCCCCTGAGCTTTAGCTTCGCAAGAGCGCCGCTGGGAAGCGCGGAACTGGCTGTGCTTCGCGCCCGCGCCGAGCAGCTTCGCGGGGTCTAGAACGCGCCGCCCTGCCGGTAGACTTCAACTCCACTCCAGATTATCGCTCCGGCTGCCATCAGCGAACCGAATGGCATCCGGTCGCCCGCAGCGCGCCCCCGAGCTAGCGCCAGCGCCAGCCCCGCCACCGAGGCGATCACCAGAATGAACGGAAGGGGCATCCAGCCGGTCCACAAGCCGATCGCGCCGAACAGCTTGGGGTCGCCGGCACCCATTCCCTGCCGCCCGCGAAGCGCTGCATAAGCGGCTGCCACAAGCGCCAGGACCAGGAATCCGGCCGCCCCCCCGGCCAGGCGATCGGTCAGTGCCGCTCCGGTCGCCAGTCCGCCGAACAGCAGTCCCGGGAACGCCAATATCGCGGTCAGCGAATTTGGGAGCCACAGGTGCCTGGCGTCGAGGATCGCCGGACCGACGAGCAGCAGCCAGAACAGCGCCAGGGCGAGACCGCTGACGTTCGGCTGAAGCAGCAAGGCCACGGCCGCCAGTGAAGCTGCCCCAAGCTCGACTCCAAGGTGAAGCGGAGCGATTTTCCCGCCGCAGCTCCTGCACCGGCCGCGAGCCATCGCTGACGAAAGCACCGGGATTAGCTCGGCGGCGCCCAGCGTTCGCTTGCAATGATCGCAGCTCGACCGGCCGGTGAGTACCTGCCTCCCCTCCGGCCAGCGGATGCAAATCGTCGCCACGAAGCTTCCGACGATCGCTCCGCCGACAGCGCCGGCCGCGGCGATTGTCCAGGTCAAAGCCGGCCATCCACCGAGAGCGACAAGCCCTGCGCGGTGGGGCGGAAGCCGAACACGGCGAGAGTCGATCTGACGATCGGGTCCTCGCTCCGGATTGTCATTCGAGCGCGATACTGGCCGGTCTGCTGGACGTGGAAGTCGATTCGCTCAGCGCCCGACGGGCTGGTCAGCTCTACTCGCGCCCGCTCGCCATCGCACTCGACCGTGCCCGCCATCGCCGCATCGAACCGGACGCCGGGAAGCGGCACGGTGATAACGGGGGTAATCTGGCCACTGGCCTCCGAGCACTGACCGTCGCGGAACAGCACGGTCACGTCTTTCAGCTCGAGGGCACCGACCGGCACCGGCGCGAAAATTTCCGTCGCCGCAATGCGCCCGCTGGTTGATTTGATACCGCGCGAGAAGCCGGCAACGAGATTCCCCGTAAGTGGACCTTCCGGGCCGTCGATCCGGCCGAAGCGCATGTTGATCGTTCCAACCAGCAGCGCGGCGGGATCGACGGTCACCTCGAGCGTGCCGATTGGCTGTGAGCGCAATTGCAGGTCGCCGAGGCGGCCGTACCAGATCGTCCCCCCGACCTGGCGCGCGGCAAAGCCCATCTCGTCAAGATCCGACCAGGCGATGGCAAGCCGCAACGGAAACAGCGCCAGCATCGCTAGAAGCGCGATGCCGAGAGTCCAGACGATCCAGCGAACTCGCATCCTAGCGACGCGCAAGACGTGCGGAAACATTGACCCTCCCTTCTGCACTGGGGGCCAGCCGCAAGTCGTCGACGACAAGCCCGCGCGCTTCCAGGCTCCTTACCCACTCGCCCGCTGCTGCAGCGGTGGAGTTTGCAAGCGTGGCCGAGACTGCGTCGGGGCCGGCCGGAGTCACCTCGCCGAGCGTGGCGCCTGCAAGATCGGCAGCCTCGCTGACGACGAGCTGCAGATCGACGTCAAGCGGAGCGGCGGCGCGGGCCGGGCGGTCCTTCATCGCCTCGCTAAGAGCGACGATCCGGCCGTTCCGGTCGACGGCCTCGAGATGGTCCTGGAGTGCCTTCTCATAGGCACTGATCACCGGCAGTACGACGAGCAGCCAGGCGAAGACCGGGAGCGCAACAGCCGCCATTGCGGCGACCAGGATTTGCTCACGCCTGGTGCGGCCGCCGTACCATTCGCGGACCCGGACAATCATGGGCGGCTCCGGATGGTGATATCCACCATCGAACGGCCGTCGGCAGCCTGCCGCGGCACCGCAGTAATCCGATAGCCGTTGCGCTGCACGGCGATGAGGACCCGGTTGTTCGCATCGACCGTCGGCGCTGCAAGGGTCGTAGAGAGGGTTCCGTCGGCCCGGTACGAAAGCTCCGTCGAGCTTACCGACTGCTCCGACTGAAGCGCCGAATAAAGACCGGTAAGCGGCGCCATCGCGCCCCCGTAAGCGGCGCCGCCGACCTGCTGGGAAAGCTCCGACTCGGCAGCTTCCAGGGTGACCGGGCGGCCGACCGCCCTCTCCGCGACCACCAGTGTCTGGGCATTGAGACGATCGGTTGAGGTGTTCAGCTTGACGATGCTGATTATCGACCAGACC
>JACDCV010000171.1 GCA_013817375.1 Sphingomonas sp. | reverse complement strand
CCGTCCTTCGAGGCCGCTCGCGACGCCGAGCCGCACTTCACCGGGCTTTCCCACCATATCTATCCCGGCTGTTTCGTTTGCGGGACGGATCGGGATTCAGGCGACGGAATGCGCATTTTTCCAGGATCGCTCGGCGATTCCGCCGGCCAGGTCGCGGCCACCTGGGAACCGGAGAAATCGCTTGCCGACCATGAGGGGCTTATCCGTCCCGAATTCCTCTGGGCGGCGCTCGATTGCCCCGGCTATTTTGCTGCAGAGGACGAGGCGGGACTGGCGCTGCTTGGCCGGATGTCGGCCACCATCGCCCGACCCGTGCGCTCGGGTGAACGCATGGTCGTTACCGGCTGGAGGATATCAAGCGAGGGACGAAAGCACCGCGTCGGAAGCGCTCTCCACGACGAGCAAGGCGAGCTTGTAGCGGCCGCTACCGCCACCTGGATCACTGTCGAAGACGAGAAGCGCCCCATTCAGGGCAGCCAGATCCACTAGAGGCGGCCGTGCTGGTCCTCGGTCTGGAAGATCCGGTCGACTTCGGCCACCAGGTCCTTGAGGTGGAATGGCTTGGAAAGCATTTTGGCTTCCGGCGCAGCGCGCCCGCTCTGAAGCGCCACTGCCGCAAATCCGGTAATGAACATCACCCGGATTTCGGGGTCGATTTCCGACGCCTTCTGGGCGAGTTCGATCCCGTCCATCTCCGGCATCACGATATCGGTCAGAAGCAGGTCGTAACGGTCCTTTTCGAGCAGCGGAATGGCCTCGGTTCCGCAGCCGACCGACTCGACATCATAGCCGACGCGCTGCAACGCACGCTGCAGATACTCGCGCATCGAGGTGTCGTCTTCAGCAAGGAGGATTCGTGCCATCAGCCTCATCATGCGCTGGTCCAAGGATATTTGCCAGTAGCGATTGACTCGCTCGAGTGTTGCAGCCGCTCTAGTCCAGTCCTAATCTGGGACAGGCTTGCCAATGAACCTACTCCCTCCCCCAATCGTCCGGGCGCCGCATGGGCCGCTTCCGGTCCTTTTGTCCGTTCCGCATTCGGGCCGCGACTATGCCGACTGGCTGGTTAGCCTTTCGCGAAGCGG
The DNA here is from genome assembly GCA_013817375.1 of Sphingomonas sp. GTDB lineage: Bacteria > Pseudomonadota > Alphaproteobacteria > Sphingomonadales > Sphingomonadaceae > Sphingomicrobium. The sequence continues at coordinate 2,673 of JACDCV010000171.1, read as the reverse complement.
GCGAAAGTCGCTCGAGCCGCTGGAGGACCCGCTGGTCGACCGGCTCGTCTGGCGGGCGCTCGCCCGCGGGCCTGGAGCGGTGATCGCTCAAGCGCCAAGGGCGGCCGTCGACTGCAACCGGGCCGAGGACGAGATCGACCCATCCATGTTGCGGCCCCCTTTCGGAGGCAGGCCGACCGCGCGCTCGCGCGGCGGACTTGGAATCGTCCCCTCGCGAACTGCCGCCCACGGCCAGCTGTGGCTACGGCCGATGAGACGTGAAGATCTCGAGGCCCGGCTGGACCAGGCCCACCGGCCTTATCATTCCGCGATAGAGCGGCAGCTGAGCTTGCTGCTCGACCGGTTTGGCTGCGCACTTCTCCTCGACTGCCATTCGATGCCCCCGACCCGGGGCACCCCGCCAATAGTCTTCGGCGACCGTCACGGCCGCACGGCCGCTCCATGGGTGATGACGCAAGCACTCGCAATCGCAGCCGAAAGCGGCTTTGACTCAAGCGCCAACGACCCCTTCGCCGGCGGTTACGTCCTCGACAGGCATGGGGCTCCGAACGAGGGGGTCCACGCACTTCAGGTGGAAGTCGACCGGTCCTTCTATCTTGATCCCGAAGGGAGTCCGGGTTCCGGCTTCGACCGGGTGGCGGTTCTGATCGAAAGTTTGGCGGTGCGGCTCGGCACCGCGCTTCTCGACCGGCGCTACGCCACGGCTGCGGAATAGAAAGACCCGATGCAGCCTAGGCGTTGGCGGTCTCGAGCTTTCCGACGTTGGCCGGACCCGTGCCCTGCTGGACCTGCTTCGCGAACACGTCGCGGATCAGGGACAGTGAGAACAGATGCGCGTAAACCAGCGGCAACAGGCCGCTCTGGTTCATCTTGCGAAGCTCATCACCGCGAAGCTCACGAAGCTTCTCCTCGTCGACCATCCTGAAGCCGCGATAGACGAACGGCTTTTCCGCGCCTTCCGGCTGGATCGCCACTTCGCCGTCGATCAGAATCCCGCTTTTCTGCAGGTCGTCGACAAAGGCGCCAGTGCGCTGGCCCGCCGTCTCGAACTGCTCGCAGAACTCAAGGACCCCCTTGGTCGTCTGGCTCGGCTCGCCCTTGTCGTCGAACAATGGCTCGCCTTCTTCGAATTCGCCGATAGCGTTCAGCGTGGGATCGAAGCACAGCGACAATTCGTCGCTGTCGGGCCGAAGCCGGGCAAGAAGGAAAGGATAGCGGCGAATATAGGCCGGGATGTAGGCACTGCGGTCAAGCGCGTGCCCGTCCTCGTCCATGAAGACATTGACGCCCTCGTTGAGTCCCATCAGCGCCAGCGGCACCGGCCGTTCGCCGGTCGCGAAGATGATCGGATAATGCCTCGCAAGCAGCGGGAATTCGTCGACGGTCACGGGGATTGCATGCGCCTGCGCGATCATCGGCGCCTTCTCGACGATCCTCATGTTCATCTTGGCGTGAGTCTTGGAGCTCAGCGGCTCCAGAGCAGAATAAAGAAGCGGCAGCGTCTGATTGGGCGCTTCGGTCGCCATCGGAATCTCCAACTTGTTTGAGCTTGGTCGTTCAGCAGGCACCCTGGCGAGCCGAAATCTGGGCACGCATTATTCAACAGCGCCGGATTTCGCAACTCATCTTGAGGGTCCGAGGACGAGGCAATTCATTGATTGTTCAACGCCCTGCTGCGACGGAGCATCGCGATGGGCCCCATATAGTGACATTCACAGCCATTCTGACGCTGTTGCCGATGCTGTTCGGACTGACGGCGGTCGAGATTCAGGACGGCCAGCCGCAGGTCCGCCGAATCGTCGTCGAGAATCGGTTGATCATCCGCGTTCCGGTCCGTCCGCCGCCGGCCCGAATCGAATGGGTTGAGCGCAAGGGCCCCAAATGCGTCGCTTCCGCGGCGATCCGCGGGGCATTCCTGTCTGGCGGCGACCATGTCGATTTGCTGATGGCACGGGGCCGGCTGCTCCGCGCCGACCTTTCAAACGATTGCCCGGCCCTCGATTTCTACGAGGGATTTTACCTTAACCCCGAAGACGAGATGATTTGCGCCGATCGTGACGTCATCCGCTCGCGGATGGGCGGCAGCTGCAGGATCGAACGCTTCCGTCAGCTGGTGCCCAGACCAAGGCGTTAAGCTGCCGTTTTCTTGACAATGAGTGAGCGTCGGGGTTAGCCGAACAGGGCGTTGCGGAAGCCTTTTTTACCGCCAATTCTTTTTTTCCGGATTCTCCATGTCCTTCGCCGATCTCGGCCTTTCAACTGAACTGCTGCGCGCTGTCGAAGACAGCGGCTATACGGAACCGACGCCCATCCAGAAGGCCGCGATTCCGGCCGTCCTGATGGGCAAGGACCTGATCGGGATTGCCCAGACCGGCACCGGAAAAACCGCAGGGTTCGTTCTGCCGATGATCGACATCCTGGCCGAAGGGCGAAGCCGGGCGCTGATGCCGCGCTCGCTGATCCTCGAGCCGACTCGTGAGCTTGCCGCCCAGGTCTCCGAGAATTTCGACAAATATGGGAAATACCACAAGCTCTCGATGGCGCTTCTGATCGGCGGCGTGCAGATGGGCGACCAGGTCAAGGCGCTTCAAAAAGGCGTCGACGTGCTGATCGCCACTCCCGGCCGGCTGATGGACCTGTTCGGGCGCGGCAAGATCCTCCTCACCGGCTGCG
>JACDCV010000031.1 GCA_013817375.1 Sphingomonas sp. | reverse complement strand
GGCATATACCACCACGAATCCAGAGACCATCGAGGCCTTCCTTCGAGGCTCGAACCTTCGGCACGCCGCCCTGATCGATCTGACAATCGTGGTTGAGGACCTGATTAGTGTACTCGCAAAAATGACGACCATCGACTTGGACGAGTTAGACCGCGACCTTGAGGCATGGCTTCAAAACCAGCCGATGCGGATGGAAGTGAGCTTTGACAGCGATTAGGAAACGCACCTGGGCCGATAGCCGCGGCGAGGCTCAGCAAGCTTGGCTGGTGGACTATCGCGACGCGGCGGGGAAGCGGCGGTTCAAGCAGTTCGCTCGAAAGAAGGATGCGGAGGCTTGGTCGACGCAAGCGGCTTGGCAGGTGACGCAGGGTACCCACACGCCCGATGCGCAATCGATCACCGTAGCTGACGCTGCCGAGCTTTGGGTCAGACAAGCGGCAGCGGAGAAATTGGAGAGGTCGACGATTGAAGCTTACGAGAGCTTGGCCCGGCTCCATGTTGTCCCATACCTGGGTGGCGTGAAGTTGAGCCGGCTGACGCGGCCGATCATTGAGAAGTATCGCGACGAACTAGTCAGCTCGAGGTCGAGAGCTATGGCTGCCAAAAGCGTTCGCGCGCTCTCAAGCATTCTCACGGAAGCGCAGCGGCAGGGCCTGGTTACGCAAAATGTCGCTAGCAAGGTCAAGGTGAAGAGGCCGTCACGGGACGAGCACAAAGTAGAAATTCCAACGAAGGAGGAGGTTCGAGCCTTACTGGATGCAGCGGATCGCGATTTCCGGCCTATGCTGATGACCGCCGTCGTCACGGGCCTGCGCGCCTCCGAACTACGCGGCCTTCGCTGGAGCGATATAGACCTGAAGGCCGCGACCATCACAGTGTCGCGGCGCGCTGATCGGTGGGGCCTGATCGGGCGACCGAAATCGAAGGCTGGTCACCGAACCGTTCCCATCCCGCAGATGCTCGTCAGGGAACTGCGCGAGTGGAAACTGCGATGTCCGAAGAGTTCACTGGGCCTCGCGTTTCCCAACTCGAAAGGGGAAGTGCTCGACCACATGAACGTTCTGAGGCGTCGCTATCGGCCGACGCAGGAGAGAGCAGGGCTGCCGGGCAAGTATAGCTTCCACACGCTGCGCCATGCCGCCGCATCCGCCTGGATAAAGCAGGGAATAGATCTGAAGCGGTTACAGGTTTGGATCGGCCACGAGAACATACAGCTAACACTCGACACCTACGGGCACCTGCTGGTGGACAAGGAGGGAGACGCAGCCTTAATAGCCAAGGCCGAAGCCGATTTGTTTGGCTAGATGCAACACAGACGGAACAGACCCGTCAGAAATGGCGGTTTTTCTGAGCCCCCGTCCGGATTCCTAATCCGTAGGTCACAGGTTCGAATCCTGTCGGGGTCACCACCTCCTTCGAAGGGGACGAAGATGGACTCGATCCGCACCGGCAATATCGCCGAACGCCTGTTCGTCCACCACCCGCAAAGCCTAGGCATGAGCTGGGCTTCTCACGGGGCGGGTGCGGTCAAGATCGGGTTCGAGCTGATCGGCGCCGGTTGCGCGGCGATCGTCCACGCAGTCGTGCCGGGCCTGTTCACCGAAACCGCGGGACGAACGGTGACCCGCATCTACGATCACATCCATCAGCGCAAAGCCGGCGCGGACAATCCCAACGACTGGCCCGACTATGAAATCTGACCGGCGGGCGCCGGTCGCCATCATCGGAGCCGGTTTTTCTGGGACGATGGTCGCGGCACATCTCGCCCGGCGCGGACTCGCGTCGGTGATCATCGAGGCAAGCGATCGCGCCGGGCAGGGCACGGCATTTTCCACCGGCGACCCGGCGCATTTGCTCAATATCCCCGCCGGAAACATGAGCGCCTGGCCCGAACGTCCAGCCGACTTCGCCGAGCGCCACGGGGACCCGCGCGGTTTTGCCCAGCGGCGGCATTTCGGCGCCTATCTCCGTTCGATCCTCGACGAGGCGCTCGCAACCGGGAAGGTCGAGCTTCTCAACCGCCGGGCGACCGGTGCGGAGCGCGATGGTCCGGCCTGGCGAATCCAGTTGGACGGGGGCGACCTTATCGTCGCCGACGCGCTCGTATTGGCGACCGGGAACCAGCCGCCGGCTGCGCTTGCCTTCGCCGCCGAAGCCGACGAGCGACTGGTCGCCAATCCCTGGGGGCCGCGGGCGAGCTCGGCAATCCGCGACGCCGCCGAGCGCCACCTCGACATCATGATCCTCGGGGCAGGGCTGACGATGATCGACGTGGTGCTGTCGCTCGACTCCGCCGGTCACCAGGGACGAATGCTTGCGCTGTCGCGGCGCGGACTGCTTCCGCGGAGTCACCAGGCCCATGAACCGGCACCGCTGGAATGGAAGGAAATCCCCGCCGGCAGTGCGCGCAACCTGCTGCACTGGCTTCGAAAGCGAAGCGGCGCCGTCGGCTGGCGGGCAGCGGTGGATTCGATTCGTCCGCACAGCCAGCGGCTGTGGCAGTCTCTGGGGGCCGATCAGCAGCGCCTGTTCCTTCGCCATGCGCGGCCGTGGTGGGACGTTCACCGCCACCGCATCGCGCCCGAGGTCGCGGCGAAGCTGGCCGGTCTCATTGCCTCGGGCCGGCTTCAGGTCGCCGCCGGCCGCATTGCCGGCGTCCGACCGGCCGACGATGGGCTGGAGGTGCAGGTCCGAAAGCGGGGACAGGATCAAGCAAGCGCCGAGTCATTCGGCTATCTGTTCAACTGCACCGGCCCGCTCGGGGAGATCGGTCGCACCGCCGACCCGTTGATCCGCTCGCTGCTCGACGAGGGGCTGGCCCGGCCCGATCATCTTGGCATCGGCTTGTCGGTCGATGACGCCTCCCGGGCGGGTGAGCGGCTCTGGGCGCTCGGCGCTTTGACCAAAGGGCGCTACTGGGAGATTATCGCCGTTCCGGATATCCGGGACCAGGCTGCTTTGGTGGCCCAGGACATTGCAACGGAGCTTGGCCAATGAGCCCGACGCCCGACGACGGCGACCTCTACCGAGCGCCGCCCAGGATCCCTGTTCCCGACGAGGTCAGCGACGCTGTCCGAACGATCATCCGCTGGGCCGGCGACGACCCGGAGCGCGAGGGCCTGCTCGACACGCCCGAACGGGTCGCGAGGGCCTGGCGCGAATATGCCAAGGGCTATGGGGAAGACCCCGCCGACCATCTGTCCCGAACCTTCGACGAGGTCGGCGGCTATGACGAGATCGTGCTCTTGAAAGACATTCCGTTCCAGTCGCACTGCGAGCACCACATGGCGCCGATCATCGGCAAGGCGTCGATCGCCTATCTTCCGCGCGACAAGGTGGTCGGGATCAGCAAGCTCGCCAGAGTGCTCCACGGATTCGCCCGGCGCCTGCAGGTTCAGGAGCGGCTGACTGCGCAGGTTGCCGATTGCATCTGGGACCATCTCCAGCCGAAAGGCGTCGCGGTCGTGATCGAGGCAAGCCACGCCTGCATGACCGCGCGAGGGGTCAACACGCCGGGCGTGATGATGACGACCAGCCGGATGATGGGCACCTTCCGCGAAGATGAGCGAAGCCGGCGTGAAGTTTTGGCCCTGATGGGCTATTAGCGGCGGCTTAGACAGGGGAGAGCGGAAGATGATGCGAACCAGGAGCCTGTTCACGATTGCAATTCTGACGACGGCACTTGCCGGTTGCCAGGTAAACGAAGTCGACGAGCAGCAGGCAGAGTCGGAGGCGAACGCCACGACGCCGGCAGCGGCATCGCCAGCGCCAGCCAACGAGCCTCCACTCGCGCTCGCGGCAGCGGATCCGGCACTTCAGTGGGGGCCGTGTCCCGAAGGCATGCCGCAGGGGTGCGGTATCGCAGTCCTTCACGGCGATCCCGCGAAGCCCAACGCCGATATCTTCCTGCGCGTGCCGGGCGGATCGTCCATCCCGGCGCACGCACACAGCTCGGCTGAACGGATGATCCTGGTCAGCGGCGAGCTGGAAGTGAAATATGACGGCGCCCCTGCGGCGACCCTTCGGTCTGGCCACTATGCATATGGTCCGGCCAAGCGCCCGCATCTGGCGAATTGCCGGTCGAGCGAGCCGTGCACCCTCTTCATCGCCTTCGAAGGGCCAGTCGATGTCCTGCCGTTTCAAGGTGAGTTGAATTAGATCTTCTGGCGTTAAGCGCTGATGGCCTAACAGTCCGGTTGAGTTTCGGCAGGCGCCGATTAGGGTCGTTGGCGATGCGCCAGTATCTCGACCTCCTCCAGACCATCCTCGACGAAGGCGTTCCGCAGCCGGACCGCACCGGCACCGGGACGACCACCTTTTTCGGGGCGCAGATGCGCTTCGACCTGCAACAGGGCTTTCCGTTACTCACCACCAAGAAGCTCCACCTTCGCTCGATCATCGTCGAGCTTCTGTGGTTCCTCCGCGGCGACACCAACATCGCCTGGCTGAAGGAGCGAAAAGTTCGCATCTGGGACGAATGGGCCGATGAGAATGGCGATCTTGGCCCGGTTTACGGCAAGCAGTGGCGCGACTGGGAGGCGGTCGATGGCCGCCACATCGACCAGATCGCAAACCTCGTCGAGCTGATCAGGAGCGATCCCGCGTCGCGCCGGCAGATCGTCACCGCCTGGAACCCTGGCGAGATCGGCAGGATGGCGCTGGCTCCATGTCACTGCCTGTTCCAGACCCAGGTCGCGGGCGGGCGGCTCAACCTTCAGCTTTATCAGCGAAGCGCCGACATGTTCTTGGGCGTTCCGTTCAACATCGCCAGTTACTCGCTGCTCACCCACATGCTCGCCCGCGAATGCGGTGTGGAGCCGGGCGTGTTCGTGTGGACCGGCGGCGATTGCCACATTTACTCCAACCACATGGAGCAGGTCAGCCTCCAGCTCGCCCGCGATCCCCGCCCGCTTCCCGAGCTGGTGCTCGAGGATCGCGGCCAGTCTTTATTCGAATATGAAGCGGAAGATTTTGCATTCGAGGGCTACGACCCGCATCCGCATATTGCCGCTCCGGTCGCGGTCTGACGAGCCGAAAGCAAAATCTGTCGACCCGATTGGAGCGCTTTCATTCCTGCTGCGTTTCGTTCTGCTGTTAGGCAGGAGAAAAGAACATGATTCGCAAGCTCACCACCATCTTCATCATTGGCGCCGCAGTTGCGAGCGCCGCGTGCAACACCGTCCGTGGCGCCGCTGCTGACGTCAATTCGGTCGCCAATTGCACCGAGAATGCGATCGACGGCACCGGAACCTGCTAAGCTAGCAGGCTCTGGACAGCTTGGTATCGGGCGGCCATTCTCATTTTCGTACCTAAGGAGGGAATGGGAATGGCTTCGAAGTTCGTGACTGCGCTGATTATCGTCGGCAGCCTTGGGGTTGCCGCATGCAATACCGTCCGCGGCGCTGCCTCGGACGTGAACTCGGTCGCCAATTGCACCGAGAATGCGATCAACACCGGCCGCTGCAAATAAACGCGGCCAAAGAATAGCCCCGCCGGCGTTCAACCGGCGGGGTTTTTTAGTCTTCGCAGTTGGCAGGGTAGCCGTGCTCGCCTGTCCCCCCGGACAGGCTGCGCGCAGCTACTCCTTCAGATAATCGCCGGCATCGGCGTCCGTGCCGTGGCCTGACGGAACGACCTCGGCGAGGGGATCCGCCTGGATCGCGGCTTCCGGGCCCTGGGCGAGCTCGGCGGCATGTTCCTCTGCAGCAGTGTCGGCAAGGATCAGCGACTCCTGAATCTTGCGCTGCTGAGCGCGCAGAGCGGCGTCGCGGGACGTTGCAGTGACCCGCAGGCGGTTCATGCCCGCGCCCGTTCCGGCCGGGATCAGCCGTCCGACGATGACATTCTCCTTGAGGCCGAGCAGGGTGTCGACCTTGCCCTGAACCGAGGCCTCGGTGAGGACCCGGGTCGTCTCCTGGAACGAGGCCGCGGAGATGAAGCTTCGGGTCTGCAACGACGCCTTGGTGATGCCCAGCAGCACCGGCTTGCCTTCGGCCCTCTTCTGCTTCTTCTCGAGCCGCGCGTTGATGTCGTCCATCTCCTCGCGGTCGACCTGCTCGCCGGGCAGCAGCGTTGTGTCGCCGCTCTCGGTGATCTCGACCTTCTGAAGCATCTGGCGAACGATCACCTCGATGTGCTTGTCGTTGATCTTCACGCCCTGGAGACGATAGACCTCCTGGATCTCGGCGACGAGATATTCGGCCAGCGCCTCGATGCCCAGCACCTCAAGGATGTCATGCGGATCGGGTGAACCGCCGACGAGATTGTCGCCGCGCTTCACATAATCGCCTTCCTGGACCTCGATCAGCTTCGACTTCTGGACCAGATACTCGACCGGTTCGCCGCCGTCCTCGGGGACGATCGCGATCTTCCGCTTCGCCTTATAGTCGCGCAGGAAAGTGACCTTGCCGGATACCTTGGCGATGATCGCATTCTCCTTGGGCTTGCGCGCCTCGAACAGCTCGGCGACCCGCGGCAGACCGCCGGTGATGTCGCGGGTACGGGCTGCTTCACGCGGAAGACGGGCAAGAACCTCGCCGGCCGCGACCTGTTGGCCGTCCTCGATGGCGATGATGGCGTTTGCCGGAAGCCGGTAGACGCCGGCCTCCTCCGCGTTTGCGCCCGTCAACGTCAACCGCGGGTGGAGCGCGTCTTTCTTCAAGCGGCCGCCAGTGTCGTCGGTGACCACGCGCTGCGTGATTCCGGTCGACTCGTCGATCTGCTCGGTCAGCGTCCGCTGCTCGATCAGGTCCTGGTATTTAACGATTCCGCCCATCTCGGTGATGACCGGGCTGAAGGCCGGATCCCATTCCGCGATGCGGTCGCCGCGGCTGACGATGTGGCCGCTCTCGCACAGCAGATGCGCGCCATAGGGGACACGGTGGGTCGAAAGCTCGCGCCCGTCCATGTCGAGGATGGCGATCTCGCCCGAACGCGACAGCGAAACGTGCCGCCCGCGAGGGTCGGCGATCGTCGGCATGTCACGAAACTCGATCGTTCCGTCCACCGGCGCTTCCAGGTTCGACTGCTCGTTGAGCTGCGCTGCGCCGCCGATGTGGAATGTCCGCATCGTCAGCTGCGTGCCTGGCTCACCGATCGACTGAGCGGCGATGACTCCGACGGCCTCGCCGATGTTCACCGGCGTTCCGCGGGCAAGGTCGCGCCCGTAGCATTTGCCGCACACGCCCTGCTTGGACGCGCACACCAAAGGCGATCGGATCTTGATGCCCTGAAGCCCAATCTCCTCGATCTGGGCGACCATCGGCTCATCGAGGAGAGTGCCCTCGGGGAGAACGACCTCGCCGCTCTTCGGGTCGACGACGTCCTCCGCCGTGGTTCGGCCAAGAACCCGGTCGGCGAGCGAAGCGATGACTGCGCCGCCCTGGACGATTGCGCGCATCTCGAGCGCCCGCTCGGTACCGCAATCCTCCTCGACGATCACCGCGTCCTGGCTGACGTCGACAAGGCGTCGGGTAAGATAGCCCGAGTTGGCCGTCTTGAGCGCCGTGTCGGCAAGACCCTTTCGGGCGCCGTGGGTCGAGTTGAAATATTCAAGGACGGTCAGCCCCTCCTTGAAGTTGGAGATGATCGGGGTCTCGATGATCTCGCCTGACGGCTTGGCCATCAGCCCGCGCATTCCGGCCAGCTGCTTGATCTGGGCCTGGCTTCCACGGGCACCGGAGTGGGCCATCATGTAGATCGAATTGACGTCCGCCTCGCGACCGTCCGGCCCCTTGGGCGTGGCCGAGATTTCCTTCATCATCGCGGACGCGACCTGGTCGCCGCAACGCGACCAGGCGTCGATCACCTTGTTGTACTTTTCCTGCTGGGTGATCAGTCCGTCCTGATATTGCTGCTCATAATCCTTCACCAGCGCCTTGGTATCGTCGACCAGCGCAACCTTGGCGACGGGGATGACCATGTCGTCCTTGCCGAACGAAATTCCGGCCGTGAACGCGTGGCGGAAACCCAATTGCATGATCGCGTCGGCGAACAGCACCGTCTCCTTCTGGCCGGTGTGGCGATAGACGATGTCGATGACGTCACCGATTTCCTTCTTGGTCAGCAGCCGGTTGACCGTCTCGAACGGCACCTTGTGGCTCTTGGGAAGCGTTTCGGCGAGCAGCATTCGCCCCGCGGTCGTCTCGAACCGCTTCATGTAGGTGTTGCCCTGCTCGTCGGTCTGCGGGACCCGGCTGATGATCTTGGTGTGAAGAGTCACCGCTCCGGCGGCCAGCGCCTGGTGAACCTCGGCCATGTCGGACAGCATCATCCCTTCGCCTGGCTCATTCTCCTTCTCGATCGAGAGGTAATAGAGACCAAGAACCATGTCCTGCGACGGGACAATGATCGGCTTTCCGTTGGCGGGCGACAGGATGTTGTTGGTGCTCATCATCAGCACGCGCGCTTCCAGCTGGGCCTCCAGGCTCAGCGGAACGTGAACGGCCATCTGGTCGCCGTCGAAGTCGGCGTTGAACGCGGCGCAAACCAGCGGGTGAAGCTGGATCGCCTTGCCTTCGATCAGCACCGGCTCGAACGCCTGGATTCCGAGGCGGTGGAGCGTTGGAGCGCGGTTGAGAAGCACCGGATGCTCGCGAATGACTTCGTCGAGGATGTCCCAGACTTCCTTGCGCTCTTTCTCGACCCATTTCTTCGCCTGCTTCAAGGTCATCGACAGACCCTTGGCGTCGAGCCGCGAATAGATGAACGGCTTGAACAGCTCAAGCGCCATCTTCTTGGGCAGCCCGCACTGGTGGAGCTTCAATTCGGGACCGGTGACGATGACCGATCGGCCCGAATAATCGACGCGCTTGCCGAGCAGGTTCTGCCGGAATCGGCCCTGCTTGCCCTTGAGCATGTCGGAAAGCGACTTCAGTGGACGCTTGTTAGCGCCGGTGATGGTGCGGCCGCGGCGGCCGTTGTCAAACAGAGCGTCGACCGCTTCCTGAAGCATTCTTTTCTCGTTGCGGACGATGATGTCGGGAGCGCGAAGCTCCATCAGCCGCTTCAGGCGGTTGTTGCGGTTGATTACGCGCCGATAAAGGTCGTTGAGGTCGGACGTCGCGAAGCGGCCGCCGTCCAGCGGAACCAGCGGGCGAAGCTCGGGCGGGATGACCGGGACAACCTCGAGGATCATCCACTCGGGCCGATTGCCCGACTCAAGGAAGCTCTCGACGACCTTCAGCCGCTTGATGATCTTCTTGGGCTTCAGCTCCGACTTGGTCTCGGAAAGCTCCTTGAGGAGCGCGTCCTTCTCGCCCTGGAGGTCGAGATCGATCAGCATCTGCTTGACCGCCTCGGCGCCGATCCCGGCCGAAAAGGCGTCTTCGCCATATTCGTCCTGGGCCTCGAGAAGCTCGTCCTCGGTCAGCAGCTGGAACTTCTCGAGCGCCGTAAGGCCGGGCTCGAGCACGACATAGCTCTCGAAATAGAGGACTCGCTCAAGCTGCTTGAGCTGCATGTCGAGAAGCAGGCCAATGCGGCTGGGCAACGACTTCAGGAACCAGATGTGAGCGACCGGAGCGGCGAGCTCGATATGGCCCATCCGCTCGCGGCGGACCTTGGAGACGGTGACCTCCACTCCGCACTTTTCGCAGACAATGCCCTTGTACTTCATGCGCTTGTACTTGCCGCACAGGCACTCATAGTCCTTGATCGGGCCGAAGATGCGAGCGCAGAACAGGCCGTCACGCTCGGGCTTGAACGTCCGGTAGTTGATGGTCTCGGGCTTCTTGATCTCGCCGAACGACCAGCTTCGAATTTTGTCCGGGGACGCGATTCCGATGCGGATCTGGTCGAAAGTCTCCGGCTTAACGACCGGATTTGCGAAGGGGCTCAGTTCGTTCATCTTTGTTTCCTTCTTCCCCTCCCGCGGCGGGGGAGGGGCAGGGGTCTTCGAAAGTGCGGCTTATTCGGCTGCGAGCGCCGGCGGATCCTCGTCGGTCGCAACCATGTCGAGCTCGACGTTGAGGCCGAGGCTTCGCATCTCCTTGACGAGCACGTTGAAGCTCTCGGGAATGCCGGCTTCAAACGTGTCGTCGCCCTTGACGATGGCTTCGTAGACCTTGGTCCGTCCGATCACGTCGTCGGACTTCACGGTCAGCATTTCCTGGAGCGTGTAGGCAGCGCCATAGGCCTGCAGTGCCCACACCTCCATTTCACCGAACCTTTGTCCGCCGAACTGTGCCTTGCCGCCCAGCGGCTGCTGGGTGACGAGGCTGTACGGGCCGATCGAGCGGGCGTGAATCTTGTCGTCCACGAGATGGTGAAGCTTCAGCATGTACATGTAGCCGACCGTCACCTTGCGATCGAACGGCTCACCGGTACGGCCGTCGAACAGGGTAACCTGCCCCGACCTGTCGAACCCGGCCGCTTCCAGCGCTTCCGTCACGTCGGCCTCGCGGGCGCCGTCGAACACCGGCGTTCCCATCGGGACTCCGCGGGTTAGCGCCGAGGCAAGCTCCATCACGTTCTGGTCGCTCCGCTCGTCGATATCCTTGGCATAATGCTTGCCGTAGATGTCCTTGACCTTGGCTCGGATCGCCTTGACGTCCTTGTCGGCAAAATCCTTGCCGCGCTCGTAAATGCCTTCGAGCATCACCTGGATCTGCTGGCCAAGCCCGTGGGCCGCCCAGCCAAGGTGAGTCTCGAAAATCTGTCCGACGTTCATTCGCGAAGGAACGCCAAGCGGGTTGAGCACCATGTCGGCGTGCGTTCCGTCTTCGAGGAACGGCATGTCCTCGATCGGAAGCACCCGGCTGATGATGCCCTTGTTGCCGTGGCGTCCGGCCATCTTGTCGCCGGTCTGAAGCTTGCGCTTAACCGCGACGAACACCTTGACCATCTTGAGGACGCCAGGAGCGAGTTCGTCGCCGGCCTCGATCTTCTGCACCCGGTCCTCGAAACGATGCCGGATCGCGTTGGTGGCCTCGTCATACTGGCCCTTGAGAGCCTCGATGTCGGCCTGCCTCTTGTCGTCCTTGACCGCGATCTTCCACCATTCGTGCGGCTGAACCGACTCCAGGGTCTCCTCGTCGATCTTGGAGCCCTTCTTGACGCCCTTGGGAGCGGCGGTCGCGACCTGGCCGATCAGCATCTCGCTAAGCCGCGAGAAGGTCGTCCGGTTGACGATTGCGCGTTCGTCGTCGGCGTCCTTCTTGAGCCGCTCCTTCTCCTCGGTCTGGATGGCGCGGGTGCGGTCGTCGATGTCGATTCCGTGGCGGTTGAAGACGCGCACCTCGACCACCGTTCCGGACACTCCGGGCGGAAGCTTGAGCGACGTGTCGCGGACATCGGAAGCCTTCTCGCCGAAGATGGCGCGAAGAAGCTTCTCCTCAGGAGTCATCGGGCTCTCGCCCTTGGGAGTGATCTTGCCGCACAGGATATCGCCCGGCTCGACCTCTGCACCAATGTAGACGATCCCCGCCTCGTCGAGGTTGCGGAGAGCCTCTTCGCCGACGTTGGGGATGTCGCGGGTGATGTCCTCCGGCCCGAGCTTGGTATCGCGGGCCATCACCTCGAATTCCTCGATGTGGATCGAGGTGAAGACATCGTCCTTGACGATCCGCTCGGAGATCAGGATCGAATCCTCGTAATTATACCCGTTCCACGGCATGAACGCGACGAGCACGTTGCGGCCAAGAGCAAGCTCGCCATAGTCGGTCGATGGACCGTCGGCGATCGTCTGGCCGGCCTGGACGGCGTCACCCTTCTTCACCAGCGGGCGCTGGTTGATGCAGGTGTTCTGGTTCGACCGCTGGAACTTCATTAGCGTGTAGATATCGACGCCGCTCTCGCCCGGCCTCAAATCGCCGGTTGCACGAACCACGATACGCGCCGCATCCACCTGGTCGACAACGCCCGACCGGCGGGCCGCGATGGCAGCGCCGGAATCGCGGGCGACCGTCTCTTCCATGCCGGTGCCGACGAGCGGCGCCTCGGCCTGAAGCAGCGGAACCGCCTGGCGCTGCATGTTCGATCCCATCAGCGCCCGGTTGGCGTCGTCGTTCTCGAGGAACGGGATCAGCGAGGCCGCGACCGACACCAGCTGCTTGGGGCTGACGTCCATCAAAGTGATCTGGTCGCGCGGCGCCATCAGGAAGTCGCCGGCGCGGCGGGCGGAGACGATCTCCTCGCCGAAGGTGCGATCCTTGTTCAGCTCGGCGTTGGCCTGGGCGATCGTGTGCTTGGCCTCTTCCATTGCCGACAGATACAGGACCTCGTCGGTCACCTTGTTGTCGACGACCCTTCGGTACGGCGTTTCGATGAAGCCGTATTTGTTAACCCTGCTGAAGCTCGCGAGGCTGTTGATAAGGCCGATGTTCGGGCCTTCGGGGGTCTCGATCGGGCAGATCCGGCCATAATGGGTCGGGTGGACGTCGCGGACCTCAAAACCGGCCCGTTCGCGCGTCAATCCGCCGGGCCCGAGGGCCGAGACTCGCCGCTTGTGCGTGACTTCTGAGAGCGGATTGGTCTGGTCCATGAACTGCGACAGCTGCGAGGAGCCGAAGAATTCGCGCACTGCGGCAACCGCGGGCTTGGCGTTGATCAAATCGTTGGGCATCACCGTCGACACGTCGACGCTGCTCATCCGCTCCTTGACCGCGCGCTCCATGCGCAAAAGGCCGATCCGATACTGGTTCTCGAGCAACTCGCCGACCGAGCGAACCCGGCGGTTGGCAAGATTGTCGATGTCGTCGATGTCGCCCTTGCCGTCCTTGAGGTTCACCAGCTCCTGCACGACCGCGATGATGTCCTCGCGGCGAAGGGTGGTCACCGTGTCCTCGGCGTCGAGGCCGAGGCGCATGTTGAGCTTCACTCGCCCGACCGCCGAAAGGTCATAGCGCTCGGGGTCGAAGAACAGGCCGTAGAAGAGTGCATCTGCGGTCTCGCGCGTCGGCGGCTCGCCGGGGCGCATGACCCGATAGATGTCGGACAGAGCCTGGTCGCCGTCCTCGGCCTTGTCGGCCTTCAGCGTGTTGCGCATCCAGGGGCCGGTGTTGACATAGTCGATGTCGAGCAGCTGGAGGGTCTTCACTCCGGCTTCGTCGAGCTTGGCGAGATTCTCTTCGCTGACTTCGTCGCCGGCCTCGATGTAGATCTCGCCGGTCTTCTCGTTGACGAGATCATGGGCGGAGAAGCGGCCGAAGATTTCCTCGGTTGGGATGATGACGTCCTTGAGGCCGTCCTTCGCCGCCTGGTTCGCCTTGCGCGGAGCAATCTTTTCGCCGGACTTGAAGATGACTTCGCCGGTCTTTGCATCGGCGACGTCGTACATCGGCTTGAGGCCGCGCCACGCGTCGGAGGCATAAGGGATCTGCCAGCCGTTCTTGCCACGGGCGTAGGTGACCGTGTTGTAGAAGGTGTTGAGGATGTCCTCGCTGGTCAGGCCAAGCGCGTGAAGCAAAGCGGTGACGGGAAGCTTGCGCTTGCGGTCGATGCGGACGTTGACGATGTCCTTTGCGTCGAACTCGAAGTCGAGCCAGCTGCCGCGGTAGGGGATCACCCGCGCAGCGAACAGGAATTTGCCGGATGAGTGGGTCTTGCCGCGGTCGTGGTCGAACAATACGCCGGGGCTTCGGTGCATCTGGCTGACGATCACCCGCTCGGTGCCGTTGATGACGAAGGTGCCGTTCTGGGTCATGAGCGGCATGTCGCCCATGTAAACGTCCTGCTCCTTGATATCGATGACGGAGCGGGCCTCGGTGTCGGGGTCGATCTCGAACGTGGTCAGGCGAAGCGTTACCCGCATCGGGGCCGCGTAGGTCAGTCCGCGCTGGCGGCACTCGTCGGTGTCGAACTTGGGCTCCTCGAGCACATAATGGTCGAAGTCGAGGTGGGCGGTGCCGGCGAAATCCTCGATCGGGAACACCGAGCGGAGGGTCTTCTCGAGCCCGGAGACGTAGCCGATCGCGGGGTCGGAGCGGAGGAACTGCTCATAGCTCTCGCGCTGGACCTCGATGAGGTTCGGCATTTCCGAGATTTCGTGGATGTTGCCGAAGATCTTGCGGATCCGCCGCGCGGAAGTGGTTCGGCCGGTGCTTGGGGCCGGAGCGTCGATCGCCTGAGTTGCCATTATATTCCCTGCGCTAGTGAAACGCCGCTGCTGCGGCGCCTCGCTTGTCCCGGCCGCGGCCGGGACGAGTGGGTCCCAGCTTTCGCCAAGACTTTGGTTCGGAGCGCTGCCCCCGCTTTCCCTCTCCAATGCGTTGAGCCCGTGCGCCGTTCGGACCCTGTCCCGGAGAGGACGGAGAAAGCTCCGGACGCACGATAGGGTGCGGCCAGAGCCGATATGTGTTGGATGAAGCCGATATAATCCTATTTCGCTTTGGCGCAAGACCCTGAGGGAGCAACCGCCGCGCAGTCTGACAGATTTCAACATCACTTCGCGAGCATCGCCGCATTGTTTCTGGGCCTTGCCGTAGGTACGGCCTAAGGCCCTCGTCATGAACATTGATTTGATCCCGGTCGGCGACGACCCGCCGAACACCATCAACGTCGTCATCGAGGTTCCTGTGGGCGGCGAGCCCGTGAAGTATGAATTCGACAAGAAGTCGGGCGCCATCTTCGTTGACCGCATACTTCACACGCCGATGCGCTACCCCGCCAACTACGGCTTCGTTCCGCATACGCTATCGCCGGACGCTGACCCGCTTGATGCTCTGGTTGTCGCAAGGACGCCGTTCATCCCAGGCTGTGTCGTTCGGGTTCGGCCTATTGCGGTACTGTTTCTGGACGATGAATCAGGAGGCGACGAGAAGCTACTCACCGTCCCTGTCGACAGCACGTTCCCCTATTACTCGAAGGTAGCAGAGGGATCGCACTTGCCTGACATCGTGATGGAGCAGGTCGAGCACTTCTTCACACACTACAAAGATCTTGAACCGCAGAAGTGGGTTCGGATCGGTCACTGGGGGAGTGCGGACGACGCGCGCAGAGTTGTCACCGAGGCGATAGAGCGGGCGCGGACCTGAACAGCAACCATGTCCGCTTTCCACCCATTGCGGACCTCGGCACCGGCTGCGAAGCTGATCTGGACAAAGAGGTATTGATGATCGGATTCTCCAGCCTCGCCCCGCTTCTAATACAAGCATCGGCCATCTCGGCGGCATCGGCCTTGGCTACCGGGCCTGCGCCGGCCGGCAATCTCCTCGAACAGAAAAACCCGGCTGTTCCGGCTGTTCTGCCGCTCCGCGATAGGGCGCGCTTGGAAGATAGGATGCTCGCCGAGCGCCTGGATCGAATCGTGCCAGCGCTGATGCGTGAACAGAAGATCGACATGTGGGTCCTGATCGCGCGCGAATATGTCGAGGATCCGGTCATGGCGACGATGCTCGATGCGGAGAACATGCACGCACGGCGGCGCACCATCCTGCTTTTCTACGATCCGGGAGGTGGCCGCCCCGTCGAGCGAATGACGGTCAGCCGCTACGGCCTGGCTGATCTGTTCAAGCCCGCGTGGAACCCCGATCAGGAGCCGGACCAGTGGCGGCAGCTTGCAAAGCTCATCCAGGAGCGTCAGCCGAAGCGGATTGCAATCAACAGCTCCGCACTCACCCAGTTCGCGGACGGCCTCACGCTTAGCCAATATGAAGGGCTGATGGCGGCACTGGCGCCCGAATTGAGGGCACGAGTGGTCAGGACGGACGAGCTTGCAGTGGGATGGCTCGAAACCCGGACGGCCGCGGAAATGAAGGTCTATCCGCAGATCGTCCGGCTCGCGCATTCGATAATTGCGGAGGGTTTCAGCGATGCTGTTATCACGCCGGGGCAAACCTCGGCTGACGACGTTGTCTGGTGGTTCAGGGAGAAGGTCAGCAGCCTCGGCCTCCAAGCCTGGTTCCAGCCGTCGCTGGGCATCTTGCGGCAAGGCAAGCCGGGGATGCTGGAGGGTGATGAAATCATCCAGAGGGGCGACATGCTGTGGACGGATTTCGGTATTACCTACCTCGGCTTGAACACCGACACCCAGCACCTCGCTTACGTGCTGAAGGGCGGGGAGCGGGAAGCCCCCAAGGGATTGCGCGATGGCCTTGAGGCAGCCAACGGCGTGCAGGACGCTCTGACCAGCGCGTTCAGGGCCGGCCGCACCGGTAACGACATCCTGGCCGAGGCGCGTGCGAAAGCCTTGGCGATGGGCCTGAAGCCATCCATTTATTCGCACCCGATCGGCTTTCACGGGCACGGCGCCGGCAGTAGCATCGGCTTCTGGGATAATCAGAAAGCCAGCCCACAAGGTCAGCATCCGCTACGGCCGAGCACCGCCTGGTCAATCGAAGTCAGCGCGAAATCGCTCGTGCCCGAGTGGAGCAACCAGGAGGTTGAATTTCGACTGGAAGAAGACGCGTTTTTCGACGGCAACAGGGTCGTGTACCTGGATGGCCGGCAAAGCGAATTCCACCTCATTGGAACACAATGAGGACCGCCGCAGCGCATTGAGGTCCTCCACAGTGGGTAGGCAATGTCCTGTGTGGATGGCTCCCGCATTGCAAGTGTCGATTTGATGCTTGGCGTTGGTCGGGTGCAGTCTTGTGTCCGGCCTGTTGGTGCGGTCATCGACCG
>JACDCV010000030.1 GCA_013817375.1 Sphingomonas sp. | reverse complement strand
CATCTTCCATCAGCGCGATCGCCGCATAGCCACCGACCTGCTCATAGAGCGCCTTCGAGACGAGCAAGCCTTGGTCGCCGAACGGCAGGCCAAGAGCCTTGCAACGCAACGCAACGCCCCGCTCGATCAACCGCGCTCTTGGGTCATCGGATCGAAGGCGCAACCGGAAATAGCCGGCGCGGTGCGGCTCGCATTCACTGTGTTTTGCGACGACCGAACGCCAGCCATCGCCGAGATACGTATCGGCATGGAGGAAGAGCAGCCAGTCACCATTCGCTTGGGCCGCTCCGTTGCGAAGCTGCACGCCACGCCCCGGGTCGCTGGCGATCACTTTTGCTCCAGCCTGGGCGGCAATCTCACGCGTTTCGTCGGTGGAGCCACCATCGGCAACCACTATCTGGCCGACTCCCCCAAGCGCATCCATGAAGCGCCCGATATCCCTGGCTGAATTCAGCGTCGGAACGACGACCGACAGGGTCTCAAGCAGAGCAGCTTGCTCCGCCGAGTACGCAAAAGCGGGCGCAGTGCGGGTGGTTTAGCGCGACTTCGCCGGTCGCGTCGCGGAGCGTTCGGCCAAGCGAGAATTCCTCATCGTAGGGCAGCAAAGTGCAGGCGATGACTTCGGGCTGCGCCGCGCCTTTGCGCTTCACGACCATTCGGCTCGACGCGCACATCACCGACGAGGGGGCGACATTGAGGATTTCCCAGCAATCCTCGCTGATTTCGGCGACATCGGCCGTTACGTCCATCTGCGGGAAGATCAGAAGCCCGGCATCGACCGCAACCCCAAGCTCCCCGAACAGGGCAGCATAGCCCGACTGCGCTTCGATCTCGCTTTCGCCCGGCAGTGATCGTCCGGCAACCGCCAGCGAAAAGCCGTTGGCCGACAGCCAGCAAAGTCCATCGATTGTCTTTTGCCAGCTTCGCGGCCCGCGCTCCGCCTCATGGACTTCGCTTCTGTGGTGGTCGACGCTGACCCGGAATGTCAGCCTGCCTCCGAAGCGGCTCCGCAGATCGAGCAGATGTTCTTCGAAACGGCGCATCGGCCGCATCGCATTGGTCAGCACAAGGACCTTGAAGCCGCGATCCAGCGACGCCTCCAGCATTCCGATGATGTCCGGGTTCATGAACGGCTCGCCGCCGGTGAAGCCGATCTCCACCGTGCCCATCGCCTTGGCCTCGTCGAGATATTCCTCGGCCTCGGAGAGCTTCAGATAGACAAGCGCGTCGTTCCTTGGCGAGCTTTCGATGTAACAGGTCTTGCAGGCGAGATTGCACAGGGTGCCGGTATTCAGCCACAGCGTTTTGAGCTGGTCGAGCCGGACATGCGCCCGCCGCTCTGCCTTGGCAGTGATCAGGGGATCCTTAAACTTGTCGGGGTCGAGCGGTATTCCCGACTCCTGCCAGAAGGGTGAACGGTCGCTCAGCCCCACACTTGCTTCAAACGCTGATCGCGGCCGCAGTTCCACCGGTAGACCTTATAGCGAACCGGGTTCTTCTTGTAATAGTCCTGGTGATATCCTTCCGCGGACCAGAAACGGGCGGCCGGAAGCAGCTCCACCGCCGTCTTCTTGCCGATCTGCTTCGACGCCGCCTGAAGCGCCGCCTGACTGGCCTGGCGCTGCTGGGGCGACCCGACGAAGATCGCCGGGCGATAACTCTCCCCGCGGTCGCAGAACTGGCCGCCTGCATCGGTGACGTCGATGGTGCGAAGGAAGCGCTGGACGAGAGAGGCGTAGCTGATCTTGCGCGGGTCGTAGACCACCCGAACCGCCTCGATGTGCCCGGTCCCGCCCGCCGTGACTTTCTTATATGTTGGGTTGGCGAGCTGGCCGCCGGTATAGCCCGACGTCGTCGAGACCACGCCCGGCATCTTGTCGAAGTCGGCCTCGGTGCACCAGAAGCAGCCGCCAGCGAACACAGCCTCGGCGAGCGGCCCCTTCGGCGCCTCTGCCGGGGACTCAGACGAACATGCGGATAAGGCCAGCGCGAAGGCCGCAAAAACTGGAGCTTTGCGTAGCATATCAGGCACTCCCCGGGACGAACCGCATCGCCAGGCCGTTCATGCAATAACGCTTGCCGGTCGGTTTTGGCCCATCGTCGAACACGTGGCCGATGTGTCCGCCGCACCGGCGGCAATGAACCTCCGTGCGCGTTCCGAACAGGCCGCGATCGGGCTTGGTGCCGACGGCGTTCGGAAGCGGCTTGAAGAAGCTCGGCCAGCCGGTGCGGCTGTCGAACTTGGTCGCTGAACTGAACAGCGGAAGAGCGCAGCCGGCGCAGACGAAGCGGCCCGAGCGATTTTCCTTGTCGAGCGGAGACGATCCGGCCCGCTCGGTGCCCTCCTCGCGAAGGATCGCGTAGCGCTTGGGCCCAAGCTCGCGTTTCCATTGCGCCGGTGATTTCGTGATCTCGAAGCGTTCGGCAGCCTGTGCGTCGCTGCGCCAGCCGCAGCCGGTCGCAAGCAAGGCGCCCGCGGCGCTTCCGCCGATAAGGAACCCGCGTCGGGTCGATTGAAACATTGCTCTTCTCCTGGGTGAAG
The DNA here is from genome assembly GCA_013817375.1 of Sphingomonas sp. Taxonomy (GTDB): domain Bacteria; phylum Pseudomonadota; class Alphaproteobacteria; order Sphingomonadales; family Sphingomonadaceae; genus Sphingomicrobium. The sequence goes on along the minus strand of JACDCV010000030.1, from coordinate 14,044 downwards.
ATACGGGTGCCGGCACCGAATGGATGCGCACTAGTCAGAGCAACAACTGCTAGCGCATAGCGCCTGAATGGGTGATGACGAGCGCAAGTATCAGGACCAGGGCCGGCGCCGCCGAATGTCCCGCCTGGCCCTGCTCGGGCTGATTGGAGCTGCTATCCTCGCTTTCTTCCTGCTCGGCGGAAGCGACCTGCTGACCCTGGAGGAACTGCAACGCAGGCGGGACGGGCTCGCCGCGCTTGTGGAAATGCGGCCCGTCAACGCCGCGCTGATCTTCGGAGCGCTCTACGTGGCGATCGTCGCTTTCTCCGTTCCCGGCGCGGCCGTCATGACGCTGGCATCGGGCGCTTTGTTCGGCTTTTGGCCGGGCCTGATCATCGCCAGCATCTCGGCGACCATCGGCGCGACGCTGGCAATGCTCGCGGCGCGCTTCCTGGTCCGCGACTGGGTGAAATCGCGCTTCCCGGCCGCGGTCAAGCGCATAGACAAGGGCATCGAGAGCAATGGCAATGCCTATCTGCTGTCGCTTCGGCTGGCGCCCGTCTTCCCCTTCTTCCTGATCAACCTGGCGATGGGGGTAACCGCAATGACTGCAAGCCGCTTCGCAATCCTCAGCATGATTGGGGCGCTGCCCGGCGCCGCGGCTTATACTTTCGCCGGGACCGCGCTTGCGGCCGTCGGCAGCCTTTCCGAAATCCTGTCGCCTGCGCTGATCGGCGCTCTGCTCGCGCTCGCGGTCCTGCCGCTGCTGGGCAAATGGGCTTCGGGCTGGATCGTCAGGCGAAGCGCCGCTGGAAAGTTCAGCCGGCCCAAGCGCTTCGACGCCAATGTCATAGTGATCGGCGCCGGCTCGGCGGGACTGGTCGCGTCGCTGGTTGCCAGCGAGCTCAAGTCGCGGGTGATCCTGATCGAGCGGGGGGCAATGGGCGGGGACTGCCTGAATACCGGCTGCGTGCCCTCCAAAAGCCTGATCAGGGCGGCCCGCGCCGCTCGTGAAATCCGCGGAGCCGGGCGCTTCGGCATGCAAGCCGGCGTTCCACAAGTCGATTTCGCAGCAGCGATGGCGCGCGTCAGGGACGTCATCGACGCAATCGCGCCAAACGACAGCGCAGAGCGCTTTCGCTCGATGGGCGTGGACGTGCGCCCTGGCTCGGCGCGGCTGGTGGATCCGTGGACTGTCGAGATCGACGGCGCCCAGCGGGTGACCGCGCCCCAGATCATCATCGCTACCGGCGCCCAACCTGTAATCCCCGGCATTCAGGGGCTTGATGGCAGCGGCTTCGTGACCAGCGACACTTTGTGGGCGCGCCTGTCGGCAATGACGGCGGCTCCGGCAAAGCTGGTCGTGCTCGGCGGCGGGCCGATCGGCTGCGAGCTCGGCCAGGCGCTTTCGCAACTCGGCTCTCAGGTGACGATCGTCACTTCTGCAAAACGCCTTCTCGATCGCGAGGACGCAGAGGCTTCCGCGGTCTTGGAGGCGGCACTCGCGGGCGACGGCATCGCCATCCGCCGCGGGCTTCCGGCGGTGCGGGTGAGTGCCTCATGCGTCGAACTGGACGATGGCGAGCAGCTGCCGTTCGACCTGCTGCTGGTGGCGACCGGGCGCAAGGTCGGCTTCGCGGGGCTGGGACTCGAGGCGATCGGCATCGACCCTGAAACGTCTCTGGACGGCCAGGCGCGCGAACCCTGGCCGCACATCCGCTTTGCCGGCGATTCGGAAGGAAGCTTCCAATTCACCCATTTCGCGGGGCACAGCGGCGCCATCGCTGCGATCAACGCGACTTCGGCGCCCTTCGGACGGCTCAAGACCGATACCCTGGTGCCGCGAGTCACCTACACCAGCCCGGAAGTGGCGGCAGTCGGATTGAGCGAGCAGCAGGCGAGCGATGACGCCCGCGAAGTCGAGATCGTCCATTACTCGCTGGCAGAACTCGACCGGGCGGTGATCGACGGCAGCACGGAAGGGTTCGTGAAACTGGTCGTCAAGCGAGGCAGCGACCGCATTCTTGGCGCAACGATCGTCGGCGCCCATGCCGGGGAACTGATCATGCCATGGGTGCTCGCCATCAAGCAAAGCATCGGCCTCAAGCAGATGCTTCGGGCGATCTACCCCTATCCGACTTTCTCCGAAGCGAACGGGGCGGCCGCTGGGGAATGGCGCAAGGCCCACAAGCCACACCGGTTGTTGGCGTTGCTCAAGCGCTGGAACGACTGGCGCCGCGGTTCCTGAACCATGGCCGCGCCGCTCTGCCGCATTCTGATCTTCGCAAAGGCCCCGGTGGCCGGGGCGGTGAAGACTCGGCTGATCCCGCGGCTTGGTGCCGCCGGCGCGGCGCACTTCGCTCACGAAATGCTGAATTTCACATTTATCGAGGCGCTTGCCGTAGCGGATGTGCGGGTGGAGCTCTGCGCCGCTCCGGCCCCCGACGATACCGCCTGGCACAATAAGGTGCCGGCCGGCGTGGAGACCAGCGACCAGGGCAATGGCGACCTTGGCGAACGGCTCGCGCGGGCGGCCAAGCGGGCGATAGGCTCCGGCGAGCGCGCGATCCTCATCGGCAGCGACTGTCCGGCGCTGGACCGGCATCGGCTCCAATCTGCCGCCGCCGCTCTCGAAGACGTCGATGCCTTCATTCACCCGGCGGCGGACGGCGGCTACGCGTTGCTGGCCCTGAGGCGTTTCTCTCCGGACATCTTCGCGGGCATTGCCTGGAGCAGCGATGCCGTCGCGGAGCAGACGCTTCAGCGGATTGGTCGGCTCGGCTGGTCCTGTTGTGCCGGAGAGACGCTCCGCGACATCGACGATCCCGCCGACTACGACGCCTGGATAACCGAGCAGCCCCCCGCTTGAATCAGGCCCGCTGCGGCTCCGCTTGGTTACCGAATCCAAGTGCCCGGACAGCTTCCGGGATTGTCAGCGCCACCGTTGCAAAGTGAGTCAGCGCATCGACGACGCAATATGGGCACCAAGCCTTGTCGACCTTCGGCATCTGGTAGAACAGATATTTGGCGGCGATCGCGGCCTGCGGCAGGGCTGTCGCAAGAGCTGCCAGCGGCAGCCAGGGACGCTTCTCGTAACGGTTCGCCGGCCCGGCCGCGGCGATTGCGAGGTTCGTGGCATGGCTGACCAGGACCAGCGGCCCGTCGGGCATTCCGTAGCTATAGGCTTCCTTGCTGGTGTTGACCTTCTTGGTGTCGAAGTTGGGCTTCTTCGTCTTGGGGTCGGGCAGATCCTTGACGATCCCGGTCTGCAGCAGGGTGACGATGCCCATGGCCGCCATGCCGATGAGCGACACACCGACGATTGCGCGCCGGTAGTTCATCTCTGGCCGATCGTCGTGCCTTATGCTGTCCTTCAGCTCCCGAGGGGCCATTTCCCCGCTGGTCGCCTGCATCAACAATTCCTTCACGATTCATCTCCTGCTGGCCCTGCCGCTACCAACGCACAGTCAAAGGTCTCGGTCCGAAGCTTCCATCTGGAAAGGTAGCATCAGTGACGACGATACCTGTAATTCCCGTCCTCGACACGAAGGTTCGGAGCCCCGATTCGGATTGAATCGTCAGGGGCGCGTGCGCGCAGCGTGCCGTGCAACCGGTCCCAAATGCTAAGGCCGCTCGACCAGTTCGAGTTGGTGTCCTGCACTTCGTCGGAATGGTGGATGCGGTGCATTCGCGGTGTCGTCAGCAGCAGCTCCAGCCGGCGCTCCAACGTGTCCGGCAAGCGCAAATTGCTGTGGTGGAACAGGACGGACATGAAGAACAATCGCTGCCAGAGCAAAAGCGCCCGTTCGGACGTGCCGATGACTCTCACCTGCAGCAGCCGGTACGGCACGGACACGATTATCTCGGCAAAGTGGAATCGCAGCGCCGTCGTGGAATCCAGCTCGCGGTCAAGATGATGCACGAGGTGGAAGCGCCAGAGGAACGGTATGCGGTGCGTCGCTACGTGCCAAAGATAGATGGTGTAATCCATCGCAGCGACGGCGAGCAGGTCTCTTGCCCAGTGCGGCAACGGGATTTGCTGCACCAGCCCGCTCCGACCCTTTACGACACTCCTGGCTAGTCGCCGGGCCAGAGGGCTCTCCAGCAGCCCGGCGGCCCCCATGCTGAGTGCGCCCAGTGCGATGTTCCGGCCGATCCGCCGCGCCAGCGGTCGGGAAAGCTTCCGGGCGGGCCTGCGCCGCTCGAAGAACAGAATAGCAATGACGACACCAGCCATCGCGAGAGCGGGAGCATGATCGGGAAGCTTGCGGGGCAGGCGGGTTTGGGTGTGCACTTTGGCTTGAACTAGCTTCGAAGCGCAGAGTTTCAGCTGTGCAATCAGCCCGCCAGACTTTTGAGGTGAAGCAATGCCGGAAGCGGGCTCAGGTGCGCTGAAGAGCGCCAGCTGCGATCACAGGGCCCGTCGGCTGGCCGGTCGGCGAGCCCCCTGTGGGCTCTACCGAGACTGCCAGTGTCGCGCCCTCTGCCAGCTCATCGGCAACTTGACCGGTCGGGCGCAGCTGCATTGGGGTGGTTCCGCTGATCACGCTTATCGAGCGCGGAGTCCCGCCGGCCGGGATCACCCACAGCTCGTGCGAATGACCTGCCACGGCCTCCATTCCACCGGCGGCGGCAACGACGAGTCTGCGGTCCGCAGGATCCCATGTCGCGACCAGCCTTGCATCGCTGTCTTCCGCGGCCATCGTCGCCACCATCGGCCCGGCAAGATCGCTGGGAGGCGCGACCTGCTCGACCGGGTCCGGACGAGTGACGAGCACCAGCGCGAGCGATGCGGCAATGGCGCTGGCACCTGCCGTAAAGCCGCGCCAGATGTTGACCCGCCGGCGCAGCTGATAGACGTTGCCGGAGGGGTGCTGGGGCTCGGCGATGCGATTTTCCACCGCAGCGAGCACGCGAGTGGGTGGAACGACCGGCTCAATCTCTTCGAGAAGTTGGGCAAGGTGACCCGCCCACCGGGCGGCTTCGGCCGCAAATTCACCGTCGGTGCGCAGCAGCCCGCGGGCGCGCACGAGGTCTCCACCCTCGAGCAGCCCGATCGCATATTCGGCAGCAAGCTCGCTCCGCTCGTCTGGCATCAGGGGCTCGGGGCTCATCGCTGAAGGCATCCGCGAAGACGCAGTAACCCGCGCCTGATCCAGCTCTTCATCGTGCCCAGTGGAACGCCTTCGCGATCAGCGAGCTCGGGATAGGTGGCGCCATCGAGAAACGCAGCCCGGATCATCGCCCGCTGCTGCTCGTCCAGCTCGTCGAGGCAGATGTTTAGCCGATGCTTCTCCTCGGCTTCCTCCAGCACATCGAGTGCGGACGGTTGGTCATCGGCGACATCGCGCGCAGTCTCGATTGGATCGGTCGCAAGGCGCCGCAGGCGAAGGCGATCCACCGCCTTGTTACGGGCGAGGACCGCTAGCCAGGTGATTGGGCTGGCCTTCAGTGGATCGAATCGGTCGGCCTTCTTCCAGACGGTGACGTAGACCTCCTGAAGTACTTCCTCAGCTTCCGCTTCGCTGCCAAGCAGCCGCACACATATTCCAAAGAGCTTGGCAGACGTCCGCTCATAGAGCTTACCGAGCGCTCGCCGGTCACCATGGGCAACGGAGAGCATCACCGGGTTGAGCTCGTGATTTGCGCGTGCGTTGGTCGTTAGCGGTGCGGCGCGATCCATCGCCGGGCTCATGCACAAAATCTGCTGCAAGGGAAAGAGTTGCCCGGCGGGAAGCGCGGCCTTGGCTGCAAACGGGTACATCATCAGCTTGGCTCCCCGCCGAGCGGCATCCAGCGGACAGGGGGCTACCCGCCGGATGCTGTTGGATCAGGAGGGCATCATCACCGCATCGACGACGTGGATCACGCCGTTGGACTGCATCACATCGCCCTGTGTGACGTGCGACATGCCGCCTTTTGAGTCGATGAGCATGATCGTGTCGCCCATCATTCGCGCGGTCAGGACTGCGCCCTGAGCGGTCGTCAGTCGAGCCTGGCCTCCACCCGCCGAAATCATCCGCATGAGATCGGCAGCGGTAAGGCGACCCGGTACGACGTGATATGTCAGCACCGACTGAAGCGTCGACAGGTTCTGCGGGAGAAGCAATGTGTCGACGGTGCCGGCCGGAAGCTTCGCGAATGCCGTGTTGGTCGGCGCGAAAACGGTGAATGGGCCGGGGCTCGAGAGAGTGTCGACCAGGCCCGCGGCCTTGACTGCAGCGACCAGTGTCGTGTGGTCGGGCGAGTTGACGGCATTCTCGACGATGTTTTTCGCCGGGTACATTGCGGCGCCGCCGACATAGGAGAGTTCCGAGCTATCCATCGGCCCGGTGGTCATGCAGCCTCCGAGTGAAAGCGCGCTTGCCGCGAGCGCCATCGTTGCGAACTTCGAGATCATTGTTTCCTCCGTTTTTGAAATTGACGCTGAAGCTACGGAAGATCCCGGTCTGCGGATGCAGCGGGTAAAATGGCGAAGTGCCGAAGTCCTATAGTCTGGAGCAAATGGCGGGCGGTGAGTCCTGGCTGCAGAAATTCGGCAAGTTCCGGCTTTCCCGCCAATATTCGCTCAACCCGAAGCGATCGGCGATCTGCTCGAACTGGGGCGTTCGGCGAGCGGCCGCGAGCGAGGGCTCGAACAGCACGCTCAGGGCGCGGGGGCCGTCGGACTCAACTCGTCTTGCAGCGAGCGACAGCGCCTCCTGATCTGCACCAAGAGCGGCGAGCGCGGTAATGATCAGCGGCCCGTTGTCCGTTCCATTTTGAGGGAGTTGCTGGAGCGTCTTGGCAGCGCTTGCCATTGCGGCTGCGCTGCCGCTTCTATGCGCCTTCAGGGCGCTGCTAAGCGCCTCGCGCTCGCGTTGGGACGCTAGAGTGCCGATGTCCGCCAAGCTCGCCAGCGCTTCCTCGTAGCGGCGGGTCCAGAAGGCGGTTCGAACGAGCATTTCGCGTAGATCCGCGTTTTCCGGCCAAAGCTTCAGCACATCGGCAACGACCCGACTTGCCTCGTCAGGTCGGCCGGCGACGAACAGGCTCTCGGCCCAGCCTGAATTCACGTCGGCGCTGAGCGGGATCATGTCATGAGCGCGCTTGGAAGCATCGACTGCTTCTAAATTGCGGCCGACCCGCCTGAGAAACGCGGCGTAACTGACGTATTCGCACCCGCAGTCGCTCGGCCGAAGGCTGACCGACTTAAGGTGAAGCTCCTCGCGCCCCGCGTGGGCAAAAGGCGGCTGCAAGGCGGTCAGCACCTCATAGGCCTGTGTACTCTCCTTATCGAGCTTCAGTGCCCGTTCCGCCGCGCTTTTCGCCTCCGCTCGAATCGCCTCTGCATCGACCAGCCGGTTTCCGCGTGTCGCCCACAGCGCCACCTGGCCAAGGCCCGACCAGGCGCGTGAGAAATCGGGAGCAGCGTTGGTCAGCCGTCGCGCCAGGTCGAGTGCCCGAGAGGGATTGCCCTCCCTTCCCATCGTGTCGGCCCAATATTCTTCGCAGAAGCTGAAGTAGATCGAGAGCGTGTCGTCAGGCATCGGCTTGCCGTGGCGAGCGGCTCCGCCGAGACCGCAACGAAGCACCTGACTGACCGAAACCGCGACCTGCCGAGGTGCAAGGTTCACCGGCGCCGCAGGCCGGTCGAGTGTCTCCGACCAGACGCTTGCACCGGTCCGTTCATTGACCACATGGACGGTAAAGCTGAGCACGTCCTCCACCTTGCGGACCGATGCATTGAGCGCGAATCCGGAGCCGGCCTTCCCGTCCTGTTGGTTTGTCGTCGTGACGATCGCCGAGTCCGTCCCGAGTGCGGTGAGCAGCTCGTCCCGAAGAGCGTCAAGCACCGTCTGCGGAACGTCTTGCGACAGGGTCGAAAAGGCGCCGAGCCGCAGCCTGTAGGCGCCGGGATCGGCCTGAGCCGTCGGCGATGCCAGCCAGTAGATCAGCGAAGCGAGTGCCACGAAGACGAGGGCGGTCCCTGCGATCGCAAAGGGGCGATAGTCCCGGCCGCGACTGGCGGTGGCCACCGGAGGACCTGAGTCCGGCGAAGCGCCGGCTTTTGCGGCGAGCGCCTGGTGCACCTGCTTGACCGCCTTAGCGTCCGGCCGCCCCTTCCAGGCGGACAGATCGATGGCCTGATACTGCCTGAACCCCAATGGCGGCTTGCTGTCGTCGATCACGACCGGCACGAGCCGGCCGGTGTCGCGTCCTTCCGAGGCCTCGTCGATCACCCAGGCCGATTGGACCGAGGCGCGAGACCAGAGGACCAGCACCGCGTCCGAACGCTTGAGCGCTTCCTCGATCTCGTGGGAAAAGCGAGAGCCGCCCTCGAGCCGGCGGTCCCACCAGACATCATGGCCCAATCGCTCGAGCGATGTGGCAAGAGCCTCGGCCCTGGTCACATCCTCGCGTGAATAGCTGAGAAAGACGCTGGCCACGGTTACACTCCCAGATGCGAACACTGCCCGCCGGTTCGCTGCGCCGCAAGGCTCGGCGCAATTGTCAGGTCAGGGATGAACCCCTACCACGCGTTTGGCGGCTATTCTGTAGTGCGAGAGACCTTGGTGATCTGAGGTGTTCGGGCGTCGTTCAGGATCGACGTGACAAAGAAAAAGCCTGGTCGGCCTGTCCCGCGAGCAATTTGCGCTCGGAAATTGAAGGAACAGCCGTTATTGCCGACTGTTCAGCTGTCAAAACCCCGAAAGAGAAGCGAGGCGGGTGCTAAACGAATCCGCTACAAATTGCAGTGACGGTCGCGTGATGGATACAGCCGGGGAGCCGTGCCGGGCCGGGGCGGGGACCAGCTCCGCTCTGGATCCCAAGCAACTCGTTCGGGAGCTCGCGTCTTACCGCGATCCCTCTTTCTCGCGCAGCCTTTGGGAGCTGGGAATCACTCTCGTGCCGTTCCTGGCGCTCACTGCAATCATGCTCGTGGCGGTGGAGCGGGGCTATTGGCTGGCGCTCCTGCTGTCGATCCCGGCTGCCGGCCTTCTTCTCAGATTATTCCTGATCCAGCATGATTGCGGCCATGGCGCGTTTTTCCGGCGCCGGGCCGCCAATGACTGGGTCGGCCGGTGCCTGGGAGTGCTTACCCTGACCCCCTATGCCTGCTGGCAGCGTTCCCATGCGCTGCACCACGCGGGCACCGGGAATTTGGACGCCCGCGGCTTTGGCGACGTCGACACGCTCACGGTTCGGGAGTTTCAGTCGAGGAGCCGCTTCGGCCGGATGGTCTACCGGGTGTACCGCCATCCGCTGGTCCTGTTCGGAATAGGCCCCGCTTATCTTTTCCTTTTACGGCACCGGCTGCCGATCGGATTGATGGCGGGGGGCCGCAAATATTGGATCAGCGCGCTTGGGACCAACCTTGCGACCGCGATAATGCTCGCATTGCTGATGGCTTGGGTCGGGGTTGGCACGGTCCTTCTGGTGCAGCTTCCAGTCACGCTTATGGCCGGGTCGCTCGGAGTGTGGCTCTTCTACGTCCAGCATCAGTTCGAGGATGGCTATTGGGAGCAGGACGGGGACTGGTCTTTCCACGAAGCTGCGCTGCTCGGGAGTTCCCACCTGGAACTGCCCGGCGTCCTGCGCTGGTTCACTGCGAACATTGGAGTTCACCATGTTCACCATCTGGCGAGCCGGATACCCTATTATCGCCTTTCCGAAGTGATCGGCGACCGTCCTGACCTGGTTTCGGTCAACCGTTTGACCATGAACGACACCTTCAGGACGTTCCCGCTTGCGCTGTGGGATGAGGATCAAAAGCGAATGGTGACGATCGCCTCCGCCCGCGAAGCCTCGGCTCGCACCCGGACCGGGCCCGCCTCGGCGCCGGCCTGATTTTCGCAGCCGGGCTTTGCCCGGCTTCGATTGCAGCTCACGAGTCTATGGATTAGATCGGTCATCGTCCCGCTGCGGCTGGTGGCGAAGGCTAGGGGTGCCTATCCAAGTGAAGCGATGACAAAGACATCGTGATTCCGGATCATTATGCCACGCTGGGGGTCACTCCGACCTCTCCGGATGCGGTGATCCGTGCCGCCTATCTCGAGCTCATGCGTCGGTATCACCCCGACAGGAATCCCTCCGCCGCGGCCGCCACACGGGTCAGCGCGATCACCGATGCCTATGCGGTGCTCGGGGTCCCGGAACGCCGCGCTCGCTATGACGATCGGCGAGCCCGGCTGCGGGCCATGCAGGCCTCAACCGTTCCGGTCGACCGGCGGGAGATGCGAATGGGGCCGTGGCTGGCGGCGGCATTCGGCGTCGTCGCAATCGCGGTGGCGCTTCCGTTTCTCATTCCGCCGCCGCTCACCCCGCCCGAGCTTCCGGCCCAAGTTGCCGAGGTGAAGCAGGCCCGCGCGATGGCGCCGCCGGAACAGGCTGAGCCAGCTCCAGGCCCGAACATGGCGGCGCTTTGTTCATCGCAATTCGCATCGGGCCTGATCAAGCGGGAGCTGTTCCGTCGCGCGGCGCGAGCACGCGGCAGCCACGCCGCGGCTTTCGAACGGCTCGCCGGCCACTCCGCCGCCCGACTGGACTCGCCGGCGGTCGCGCAAGCAAGCGAGGGTGGCGGAACGGTTGATTGCACTGCCTTCGTCGCTGTGGACCTGCCCGCCGGCATTGCAGCTCAAGGCGGGTTGCGGACCCTCACCGGGACTATCGGCTATTCGCTGCAAACCGCCGCGCGAACGATCAGGCTTACCGATGCGGGGCCGTTCGTGGAGCTTCTCGCGACGCTAGGACCGGTCCGGATTGCAGCGATTGAAACTCTTGATCGGCCAGCTTTGCCCGCAGACGCGCGAGCGGACGAGCCTGCTGCAGCACCCGTGCGACGGGTGGCTTCGCCCGGGCCGAGCCCACCGCCACCGGCAGCGCGTGTCGAGCCGCAGCGCGTGGCGTCCAGACAGGACCCGAGCTTCAGCTGCGAGTTCGCGAAGAGCCGGGCGCAGCGCTCCATCTGCAACAGCGCCAGCCTGGCAGCGCTCGATCGCGAGACAGCGTCGCTCTACGGTCGGTCGCTGGGCGGAGCGGAGGCTTCGGCGCGAGCGCTGCTTCTGCAAAGCAACGGGCAGTTCCTTGCCCGTCGCTACAATTGCTCGTCGGAATCCTGCGTCCACGGCGCCTACGTTGCGCGAATCCGTGAGATCAAGGACATCGCCGCGGGCCAGTAGCCATCGCGCAGACGAAATCGCGAAGCGTCCAGTCACCCGCCGCGAACGGACTTGCCTGGCTGGTTTGCGAGCTTCGCCCCGGACTGGCTCAGGCATTCGCTCTCAGATAATTTGCCGAGCGATTGACCAAGCTCCGCCGCTTTCTTGAACGGCTGGCCTGAGGGATCGCCAAGGCCAACGATCGCCCACGCATCGGCGGCCTGCTTTGGAGCAGTCCGGCATCCGGCCGTGCCCGACTTGGCAAGCAGCGGCGCGAGGATGAACCTGACGTTGTGGACCGGCGCGCCTGTGTCCTTCTCGATGGCGGTAACGAGCTCGAACGCCGGTTCGCGGGCCTGCTTCTCGAGCTTTGCATAATAAGCCTCGCGCTCTTTGAAGAAGCTCTCGAACTCGCTGTGCCTGACAAAGTCGCGCAACGCGGCGATAAAGCCGTCCAGCTTTTGCTTCCCCCCTGCAGCGCCGATGAGCTTTGGATCGAGTGAGCCCTGGGATTCAAGCTTCGGCGGCTGCGAATAGTGAATCAGCGTTTCGAGCGAGGTTGCGGCCGTGAACTTGCTGTTTCCGGCGGAAAGCTGGCGATAGATCTCCACCGCCACGTGATCTGAAAAGGCGGCGAACCGCTTGCGCACATCATTCTCGTATTCGGTGGCGTCGGCGCTCACCTCCGGCTGGTTCGCGAGCAAGTGGACGATGCTGATCAGCTCCACCCGCGGGTCCGCCGCCAAAACCAGGTCTTCGCCGCTCCAGGCTGGCGGCTCCGGGCGCACGCCGTGGCGGCTCAGCGCCGCATTGCGAAGCAGGCGCGGATCCAGTTCCTGCCCCGAGTGCCGCCTGGCAAAGGCCGCGCGCTGCCCCCACCAGCCGCGCCAGCGGTAGAAGATGTGCGTTCCCAGCACCGCATTCTTGGCGAGGCTCGTCGCCCAATAAGGCACGACATAATCGGCGTGGTAATGGGTCGCCTGGCCGACCGGCGCGAATACGTATCCGGCAAGCGCTTGCTCGGCGATCCCGCGCGCCTTGGCCCATCCCGATGCCGCCGGCCTGCGCCGCATCGACCCGTCGCAGGTGAACGAGAATTGGCACCCGGTCGAGCGAAGGGAGCCGTGATAGACTGTCGCGCAGACGCTTGGGGAAAAGGCCGGGTGCCGCACCCGGTTGAGAACGACCTGCGCGACTGCTCGCTGGCCGTCCGCAGTCTCGCTGTCGGCTTCGTAATAGATGGCCTCGGTGAGGCAGTGGAGCGCCCGGGCAAAAGCACCGTCGCCGCCGCGCATCTTGAACGGCCGAGCGGCGGGGTTCGGATCTCGCGAGAAGGGAATTGCGGCGTTGATGCTCAGCGCATCTTCGCGGGCGACATCCCGCAACAGCAGCGGTGGCGCTGCCGCAGGTGGGAGCCGAACGGTCTCGCCATCCGAATCGCGTGGCGCTGCCACACCGGAGGCAAGGAACGGTATAGCCGCAGCCGATAGCGCCATCACCGCACTGAGCCCGACGGCACGGCGAGCCTGGGCGATGGACACGCCTGAAAGAGGATTCAAGGGAAGGAGCATGTGGCTTCGGTTGCAAACGCGGGGCGCTCACCCGCCGTTCCGCATTCGGCCAATCGCCCGCTCATGCGAACGCGCTTCATTTGCCTTTCCGAAAGCCGGCCGTCAGCTCCGATCTGTCGGACGGCCCTTCCGGGTCCAGCTTCTCTCCCTCGGCGATTGCTCGATGCACATTGCTCCATTCCGGCGGGTCGAAGGGCTTCAAGGTTCGTCCGTCACCTCGAAGCTGTTCGATAGTCGTGATCAGCGAGCTTGTGCTTCGAAGCACGTCTTCAACCTTTGCAGGACCGACCCCCAGATGCTCGCCAAGAAGGTCGTTTCGAAGCGCGGCAATCGCGGGAGCGGCACTGGCGTTCGATGGTATCGCCGCGTCGAGAATGAGGTCGCACTCACTGTCCAGACCCATGGATCGGTTGTTCAAATTCGCCGAGCCGATGTGAAGCAGGAGATCATCGACGATCATGATCTTGGCATGCACATAAATGTCCGCGCCGCCATCGGTCACCGGCGTATAGATGCGCAAGCGGCTTCGTGAATCCTCGCTCTTGAGCGCCTTGACGATTTCGGATCGCGCCGGTCCCATGGCTTCTTCTTCAAGCCAGCTCTCCGCCTCGATCGGGTTGATCAGAACGAACTCGGGCCCATCCTTCTCCGACAGGCGCTTGGCGATCTCCTCGGCGATCACTCGCGAAGCGAAGAATTGCGATTCGGCGTAGATGAATTTCTTCGCGGCTCGAATGTGGCTGACAAATGCCGCTTCAATCTCGCGGACCTCGCTCGATTCCCCAAATGCGCCCCGGGTTCGAGCGATCGCTACGTCCACTTCCTCAAAGTTCGGAATCAGGTCCGGCGGCCAGGGGTCGTTTTCAGCAGCAGGAGACTCCAGCTGCTCGCCAGACGCTGCTTCCCAGCGGTTCCGGCCGAACTCTCCCAAGGCTTTGGCTGCGGCTCCGTCGACTGCCATCGTCGCGTCATGCCAGGGAGGATATCGTCGCCTCGTGAACGGGCGTTTGCGCCTGCTGTCGTCGTGCAGGTGCTTGCGCGTATCCCAGCGTGATCCTGTCATGTCGATGCCGCCGCAGAAGGCGACCTTGTCGTCCACCACCAGGATTTTCTGATGGTGGCTGGCTCCGGTCGCATGGGCGCCGTCGAGCTTGAAATGGATCTGATCGTGGCGCGCCCAGCGGATCAAGCGGAAGATCGTCGATCCCCGGGCGAGAAGCTTCAGCGCACCCACGTCCCACTTGAGGATGTAGATCTGGAGCTCGGGCTTCTGCTTTGCCAACCAGGTAATGAACGGCCCCAAAGCGGTTGGGGCATCGCTGGATTCGTCGGACCGGTCCAGGTGGATTCGCG
>JACDCV010000170.1 GCA_013817375.1 Sphingomonas sp. | reverse complement strand
TTCGACGCGGCGATGGGCCGGCAGAAGGCCGCGGCAAGGGCTGCCTGGAAGGGCTCCGGCGACAAAGCCTCCGACGATCTGTGGTTCGACCTTGTCGAGGAGTTCGGGAGCACCGAGTTCATCGGCTATTCGGGCGACGAGGGCGAGGGCGTAGTGCTGGCGATCGTCAAGGACGGCAAACGCGTCGAAACTGCCGAAGTGGGCGAGACCGTGGACGTCCTGCTCAACCAGACGCCATTTTACGCGGAAAGCGGCGGCCAGACCGGGGACAGCGGAAAGCTTAGCACGCTCAAGGGCTTTCAGGGTGATGTTGAGGACACGTTGAAGCCGTTGGGCAAGCTCCATTTGCTTCAAACGAAGGTCGTGGCCGGCGAATTGAGCGCTGGCGAGACAGTGCAACAGAAGGTGGATTTCGAGCGGCGCGACCGCATCCGGGCAAATCACAGCGCCACGCATTTGCTTCACGCGGCGCTCCGCCATCGGCTCGGTACTCACGTCACTCAGAAAGGCAGCCTCGTCGCTCCCGACTATTTCCGCTTCGATTTTTCCCAGCCGAAAGCGCTCGCACGCGAGGACATCGAGCAGATCGAGGCCGACGTGAACGCTCAGATCCGCGGCAATGAGGCGGTAACGACTCAGCTCATGACTCCGGACGAGGCGATCACTGCTGGCGCAATGGCCCTGTTCGGCGAAAAATATGGGGACGAGGTGCGGGTCCTGTCGATGGGCCGGGGCGAGCAGGTCGATTATTCGGTAGAGCTGTGCGGCGGCACCCATGTCCGCGCCCTTGGCGACATCCAGCTGCTCAAGATCACTTCGGAAAGTGCCGTTTCCTCAGGCATTCGCCGGATCGAGGCGCTGACCGGCGAAGCAGCGCGCCAGTGGCTGACGGCCCGCGAGACAAAGCTTCGCGAGGCCGCCGCAACTCTCAAGAGCTCGCCCGACGAAGTGCCGGCCCGGATCGCCGCGCTGGTCGAGGAGCGGCGGCGTTTGGAGCGCGAGCTGGCCGACGCGAAGAAGGCGTTGGCGATGGGCGGTGGCGGAGCAAAGCAGGACTTGTCCGCCCCAGAGCAAGTCAACGGCCATGCGTTCCTCGGACAGGTCGTAGAAGGCCTCGATCCCAAGGAGTTGCGCTCCACTGTCGATACGATGAAACAGCGGGTCGGCTCCGGTGTGGCGGCGCTTGTCGCGGTCAACGCTGGGCGGGCAAGCGTTGCCGTCGGGGTCACTGACGACCTGACCGGACGACTCAACGCTGTCGAACTGGTGAAGGCGGCGGTCGCCGCGCTTGGCGGACAGGGGGGCGGCGGGCGCGCCGACATGGCCCAGGGCGGAGGCCCCGACGGAGCTCAAGCCGAAGACGCGCTTCAGGCGGTAAGGGACGCGCTAGCGAAGGTTGCGGTTTGATCGACGTGCGAAGCAGGGCGCCGGTCACGCTGCACGGCTCCTGCCACTGCAAAGCCGTCGCGTTCACTGTTCTCCTGCCCCGCGGCCTCGCCTCGGCCAGGCGCTGCACCTGCAGCATCTGCCGGATGCGGGGATCAGTCGCGGTAACTGCGAACCTCGACGGCCTCACGATTAGCAGGGGCCAGGACAGGCTTGCCACCTACCGCTTCAACACGAGGACTGCCGAGCACCATTTCTGCGGCGTCTGCGGCATCTACACGCACCACAGACGGCGGTCGAACCCCGACGAGCTCGGTGTCAACGTGGCCTGCCTAGCGGGCGTCTCGCCCTTCGATTTCCTGGAGGTCGCCGTCAACGATGGCGACCGGCATCCCAGTGACGATCCGACGCGCAGGAGCCGTATCGCCGGCGTCCTACGTTTCGAACCCGTTACGGAACCGGAGGCAACGGCGCCGGTTGAACGGCAAACCAACAGTTGAGGAAAGCCAGATGAAGTCGATTTTCGTTCCTGCCCTTGCCGCCGCCGCAGCGCTCGCCCTTTCCGCCTGCGGCGGAAGCGGCGACGACAGCCTTGGCGATAATGCCGCCGACGCCGCCGAGGCGCAGTCCGAAAACCTGGAAGCGCGGGCGGACAATTCCTCTGGCGCTCAAGAAGAAGCGCTTCGCGACCGGGCCGACACGGTCGAGGAGGCAGGCGAGGAGCGCGAAGAGGCCATCGACGATAGCGATGTCGATGCGAGCCGACTTTCCGCCGACCAGCGTAACGCGCTGACCAACGGGCAATAAGCGGGGCGCGGCGCGGGCCGAACGGCCCTAGCGAGCGGAGTCGCGCAGGCGCCGTCCGAGGCGCGGCTCCTCAGCCATATCCGCGTCGGCCTTGATCTGGGCCCGGAGTTGGTCGCGCTTTTCGTGCACCGAAGCGATGACCGGCCCCATTGCCACCCCAAGATCAACCAGGGCAGCCTCGGCGAGCTGAAGCGATGCCTCGAGCGTCTCCGGCACCGCGTCGGTCACTCCCGCCTTGTAAAGCTGCCCGGCGTGGGCCGTGTCACGGGCGCGGGCGACGATCGGCAGGTCCGGGAATGTTTCGCGGACAGTCCGGGCGAGGCGGTTGACCAGCACCGGATTGTCCATCGTCAGGATGAAGGCGGTTGGACTGCCCGTCTTGAAACGCTCGATGAGGTCGCGGTGCGCAACATCGCCGAACACGATCGGGAAGCCCGCCAAACGCGCGGTTTCACAAACGTCGACGTCGGAATCCACCGCGACATAATCGATTTTGTGCATGTCGAACATTTCAGCGACCATCTGGCCAACCCGTCCGAAGCCGAGGATCACCACCTTGTCGCTTTCGCCGTCATTGAGGGCCTGCTGCATCTCCGTCTTGCCCGCGCGTTCGACTCCGCGGCCGGCGAGACGGCCGAGCTTGGCAAGCAACGGCGTGACGGTGAGGCCAATGGCCGTGACGATCTGCCAGAAGGCCGCCGTCTCGGCCTGGATCAGCCCCGCGGCGAAGGCTGCGCCGAGAACGATCAGGGTAGTTTCCGACGGAGAGGCCATCAGAACGCCGGTTTCCGCGGCGACCGAGGCGCGAGCGCCCTCGATCCGAAGCAGGGTTGCAGTCACGACCGCCTTGACCACCAGGACCCCGACCAGTGCGAGAAGGATGCCCTCCCAGTTTCCAGCGACCAGTCGCAGGTCGACGCTCATTCCGACCGTGATCAGGAAAATCCCGAGGCCAAGACCGCGAAGCGGGGCGGTAACCACTTCCACTTCGCTCCGATATTCGGTCTCGGCGATGACGATCCCGGCTAGAAGCGCCCCGAGCACCGGCGAGAAGCCGATCGCGGACGTAATCAGGCTGGCCGCGATGATGACCAGCAGGCAGGCGGCGAGGAACAGTTCCGGGCTTTTGGTTCGAGCGGCCTGAGCGAACAGGCCAGGAAGCAGAAATCGCCCGGCGAACAGCATGGCGACGGCGGCGATTCCACCAAGCACCATCGTCAGCACCAGATTGTTGGCGCCGGCATCGGCGGCGTAGGGCGACATTGCGCCAAGGGCGAATACGATGGGGACGATCGCCACGTCCTCGAACAGCAGCATCGCCAGAGCGGATCGGCCGACCGGGCTGTGCGTACCGACCAGCGGGATAACCAGCGATGTCGAGGAGAGGGCGAGCGCAAGCCCCATTCCGGCAGCTCCGGCAAGGCTCTGGCCCATCAGGTGGAGGCCAAGACCGATGATCGCGCCCGACACGAGGAGCTCGGCGGCGCCGACACCGAATACCAGCCTTCGCATCGTCCACAGCCTTCGGAACGACAGCTCCAGCCCGATCGTGAACAAGAGCATGATGATGCCAAGTTCGGCGAAAGGCTGGATCGCCTCTCGATCGGATATTGTGACGAGGTCGAGCCAGGGATG
>JACDCV010000169.1 GCA_013817375.1 Sphingomonas sp. | reverse complement strand
TCGGGACTCCTGTCGAGCCGATGCCGGCACTCCGTGCCGAGCCGCTCGACCCCAGCGCTGCGGCAAGCCTTGTCGGCGAGTATCAATTCGGGCCGGACTATTACGTGCCGAACGCGAAGATCATCGTGGCAGCGCGCGATGGCCATCTCGAAGCGATGGTCGGCGAATACGGACCCTATCCGTTTGTCGCGATCACGCCCACGCGCTTCCTGATCCGCTCCTTCTGGGTCCCCGCGGAGTTCACGCTTGGCCGGGATGACCGGGCAACCGGGCTCGTGATCGACGGCCGGAAGGGTGTCCGCGTCGCACGACCGTAGCGCGGGCTAACCCCCGAGGATCTGCTCGACGAGCGCGCGCAGGTTGGCGAAGTGACTGACAGCAATTCCGTCGACGGCTTTCACCTCGGACGGCACCCACGCCTGTTCGAAACCGAGCTTGGCAGATTCCTTGAGGCGAAGCTGCGCGTGCGCAACCGGGCGGATTTCGCCGGACAGTGCGATCTCGCCCAAGACCACGGCCTGGGACGGCACTGGCCGCTCCGACATCGCCGAAACCAAAGCCGCCGCGACTGCAAGGTCTGCCGCGGGATCGCTTAGCCGGTACCCACCGGCGACGTTGAGATAGACCTCGGCAGCGGCGAAGCTCATCCCGCAGCGGGCTTCGAGGACCGCCAGGACCATCGCCAGGCGGCCGCTGTCCCAGCCGACCGCCGCTCGCCTCGGGGTGGCGCCGCTCGCGAGACGGACCGTCAGCGCCTGGATCTCCACCAGCACCGGGCGCGAGCCTTCGAGCGCCGGAAAAACGCTGGTGCCGCTGACCGGCTCGCCGCGGCGGGTGAGGAACAAGGCGGAAGGGTTCGGGACCTCCGCGAGCCCCTGCCCTTCCATCGCGAACACGCCGATCTCGTCGGTTCCGCCGAAGCGGTTCTTGAGTGCCCGCAGGATCCGGTATTGGTGGCTTCGCTCGCCTTCGAAGCTCAGCACCGTGTCGACCATATGCTCGAGCACCCGCGGCCCGGCGATCGTCCCGTCCTTGGTGACATGGCCGACCAAAACCACCGCCGTTCCACGCTCCTTGGCGAAGCGCACCAACTCGTGCGCCGACGCGCGGACCTGGCTGACCGTCCCTGGAGCGCCTTCGATAAGGTCGGAATGCATGGTCTGGATCGAATCGATCACCAGCAGGTCGGGGACTTGGCCGGTTCCAAGCGTCGTCAATATGTCACGCACCGACGTCGCCGCCGCCAGCTGGACCGGGGCCGAGCCAAGGCCGAGGCGAAGCGCCCGAAGGCGGACCTGCTCGGCCGATTCCTCGCCCGATACGTAGACAATGTTCCGGCCGCTTTCAGCCAGCCTCGCGCAGATTTGCAGAAGCAGGGTCGACTTGCCGATGCCGGGGTCGCCGCCGACGAGCATCGCCGATCCCGGCACAATGCCACCGCCGATCGCTTGGTCGAACTCGGCGACTTTGCTCACGATTCGCTCGGGAAGCGCTGCTGGAGCGTCCAGCCCGACAAGCTCGATCCTTCGTCCGCCGCCCTGAAGATTGTGCTTTGCAGCGAAGATGCTGGTGACCTCGGCAGCCTCCTGAACGAGCGTGTTCCACTCGGCGCAATCGGGGCACTGCCCCTTCCATCGGGTGGTGACCGTGCCGCAGGCCTGGCACGTATAGCGCGTCTTTGCCTTCGCCATGGCGGAAGCCTTAGCGGAACGAAAGAAGAACGGGAAGCGGCATTCCCTAGAAGACCGCGGCCGCAGGGCCGTTCATCATCTGCTGGCGGACAAGGGGGACCGGAGGGCCGCCATAGCTGAGGAACTGGTCGTGGAAAGCCTTCCACGCGGAGCGGCCGCCGCGGGTGGCTGTCCAGTCCTCGCGAAGCTTGCGGATCATCAGCTTGCCCAAGGTGTAGTTGAGATAGGCGGGATCATAGGTGCCGCGCGCCGCTTGCTGGCGTGCATTGCCCTCGTCCTGGAAGCATTGGTCGCGGAACAGCCGATAGCTGTCTTCCTGGGTCATCCGGCCGGTGTGCAAACCGATCGCCGAAACGTACCGGCAGTTGCGCAGGAGCGCGTTGGACAGCTGTCCGATCATCACCTCGTCGGTGCCGCCGCCGACACCGGCCTCGCGCATCATCTCTTCGGTATAATGGCCCCACCCTTCGGCGAACGCATAGCCGACGAACACCTTGCCGAAGGTGAAGGGCGACCGGTTCGAGTGGAGGAAATTGAGGAAGTGGCCCGGCCACACCTCGTGGATCGAGATGAACAACAGACTCGCCTCGCCCGGAACGAACGCGTCGCGAACTTCCTTCGACCAGGAGGGGTCCGGCGGCGCGATATAATAGACCGACGGAAGGCCCTGCTCATAAGGACCGGGGATGTTGATGTAGGCGAAGTTCTGGCGTCGGTAGGGCGGCGCCTCCTCGACCAGCGCCTCCTCGGTACCCGGGATGGTGACGAGGTCCTTTTCGACTAGGAACTGCTTCAGCCCATCGAGCTGGGCGCGGGCGCCGGCGACTGCCCCGCCCTCCGGCTTGTTCGCGCCCATCTTCTCCATGCAGGCCTTGAGCGTCGCTCCCGGGGCGTAGCGGCTGCAGGCATCGCGAAGCAGCTTCTGGTTTGCCGCCAGGTCGGCGCGGCCGATCGCTTCGACCTCCGCGAGCGGAAGGTCGACCATCTCCGTGTCGCGAAGCATCTGGCGGAAGCGGTCCGCGCCCAAGGCGAAGTTGGATCCCGCCTGCGGCCGCTGCGCCTCGACCCAGGCGACGACCTGCTTCATCGCCGCCGACGCCGTTTCGGAGGCCGCCCTGAGCGCGGCCTTGTCGGCGGCGGTGCCGACGCCCTCCCAAGCCTTCAGCCCATCACCAAGATAGTAATTGGCATAGCCGCCGAACGCGCTCTTGCCATAGTCGACGAACGAGATCGGGAGCGGCGTCCGCAGGTTCGCCTGCATCTGCCGTACCGCCGCGGGCACGTTTTGGAGATAGCGCGTATAGGCCTTCAGCCGGACCTCTGGCGGAGCATAAGGGACGCTCACATAGACCGAGGGGCTAAGGCTTCCCGAATAATAAGCCGGGTTGGTGTGAGGCTGGTCGGCGACCGCCTCCCAGAACAGCGCGCCGCGGGCGTGGGAGACGAGATAGTCCCGCTCGAAACGTTCGGTCGGGGTGAGCTGCGCCGCGTCGAAGGTTTGAGCGCGGGCGATTGCCGAGCTCAGCCTCGCACGCTCGGCCGCGAGCCCCTCCGGACTCCAGTCGGGAAGCTGGCCGTCGAACTCGTGGCGGCCGGAACTGACCGCGAACGGTGGATTGGCCCGGAATGTCTCCTCGATGTAGCCGTTCATGAAGGCTGCCCACGCTGTCGATTGTGCTGGAGCCGTTGGTGCTGCCGCAACCGGCTCCACTGGCACATGAGACGCAGCGCAGGCGCTGATTGCAGTGGCGGCCGCGGCGGCCAGCAGGACGTGGCGTGGCTTCATCTTTTTTGCTCCCGATTCCTCTGTCTTGGCGATTGTTGCCGCTCCACCGGCCCCAGTCTAGGGCATCGCGGTGAGCTGGCTGCCCGAACCGCTTAGACTCCCGGACTTCCGCGCCTTCTGGCTGGCCCGGCTGATGACGACGATCGCCCAGATGGCGATGGTTATCGTCATCGGCTGGCAGGTCTACGACATTGCCCGCCAGACGATGCCGATCGACGAAGCGGCGTTTCAACTGGGGCTGATCGGGCTCATCCAGTTCGTCCCTCTGTTCCTGCTCACGCCGATCAGCGGCTGGGTCGCCGACCGGCTCGACCGCCGCCACGTCGCCAAGGTGGTCATCCTCCTTGAGATGATCTGCGCTCTGATCCTGTTCTGGG
>JACDCV010000168.1 GCA_013817375.1 Sphingomonas sp. | reverse complement strand
GCGCTAAGCAAGGACCGCGAGGACCTCGCCAAGGCAGCGCTCCTGGAGCGGCAGAAGGCCGCCGACATGGCGGCGGGGCTAAAGGCCGAAATCGACCTCGTCGACGACACGCTGAAAAGCTACGAGACCGACATCGCCAAGCTTCAGGGCAAGCTTCGCGAAGCCCGCGCCCGGCAGAACGCGATTCAGCATCGACTGGAAAGCGCGGTCACCCGGGCAAAGGCCCGCGAGCTTCTCAACGGCAACCGCACCGAGGACGCATTCAGCCGCTTCGACGTTCTCGAGCGCCGCGCCGACTTTGCCGAAGGGCGCGCCGAAGCGCTTGGAATGACCGGGCCCAAGAGCCTCGAGGAAGAAATCGCCGACCTCAAGGCCTCCGAAAAGGTCGACGTGGAACTTGAAGCAATGAAGGCCGCCCTCGCCGCGGCCAAGGGGAACAAGTGATGGAAGACGTTCTGATTCCCATTGTCGTCATGGGAATGCTGTTCATCGGCTTTCCGTGGCTGATCTTTCACTATGTTACCAAGTGGAAGCAGGCCAAGACGCTGACTGTGGGTGACGAGCAGCTGCTCGACGACCTACACGACATGGCCCGCAGGCTCGACGACCGGATGTGCACGATCGAGCGGATCATGAGCGCCGAGAACCCCGAGTGGCGGCAGAGCTGCCTTCCCGAAGCGGGAGTGCCGCTTTCGAGCGACCTTGGCCGCATCCGCAGCGGAGAGGAAGCATGAGCACGCAGCCGCCGAGCCGGACGAA
Source organism: Sphingomonas sp. (assembly GCA_013817375.1). Lineage (GTDB taxonomy): Bacteria > Pseudomonadota > Alphaproteobacteria > Sphingomonadales > Sphingomonadaceae > Sphingomicrobium. The sequence continues at coordinate 3,098 of JACDCV010000168.1, read as the reverse complement.
ATTCTACCTCGACAAGAAGCACGGCAAGGTCTTGGGCCTGTGCGCCGGCCTTGCCGACTATACGGGCTTCGACGTCACGCTGGTCCGAATCCTGTTCGTGCTCGGCATCTTCATGGGGGGCGGAGCGCTTCTACCGGTCTATTTCATCGCCGGCTTCATCGCTTCGGACAAGCCTCGGGAACTCCAGGAGAGCGATCCCGAAGAAACCAAATTCTGGCAGGGCGTGCGAACGTCGCCGTCGCGCACCGCAAGCGACATCCGCTCGCGTTTCCGCGACATCGACCGGCGGCTGGCGCAGGTCGAGCATTATGTGACCATCGAGAACCGCTCGCTCGCCCGCGAGATCGAGCAGCTCAGGTAAACAGGGGCTTTCAATTCATGGACATTCCGTTTTTCGAGCTTGCGCCAGTGATCGCCATCGGTGTCGTCGCAATGTCGATCGGCTGGGTGGTGACCACTTGGCTGAGGATCAAGCATGGCTATCCGCTTGAAACTCCTGGGGTCAGCCGGTCCATCCCAAGACCGACCGGGAAAGCATGGAGCGAATCAAGCTGCTGACCACCGAGAACGCCCAGCTCCGGGCGGAGATGGGGTCGCTCAAGGACCGGCTCGAGACGGTCGAGCGGATCGTCACCGACGAGCCGTCGCGGCTGGAGCGGGAGATCAACGCACTCGTCCACGACAAGGGCGGGCGCGCCTGATGGGCGCGGACCAGGTCTTCATCGCGTTCATCATTATCGGGCTTCCGATCCTGCTGATGATGTACCTCGCCCGGCGCTGGTTCACTTTTAAGGAAAAGCAGCTGGAATCGGAAACGAGCCTTGCTGCCGAAAAGGCGGCGCAATACGCAGCGAATAACGCGCAGCTGGAGCAGCGGGTGCGGGTATTGGAGCAGATCGTGACGGATTCGGGCGCCCAGACGGCGAACCAGATCGAAGCGCTTCGCGACCACAAGCGAATCGACAGCGGAGAGAAAATCAGATGAACCCCTTCGAGATGGTCGCGATCATCGTGGTCGCCGTGATGATCGCGTCGGTGCTGAGGTCGCGATTCCAGCGCCGCGAGGATAGCGAGGAAGCTCCGCAGGAACGCGCCGAGGCGCTTCGGCTTCGTGAAGAGGTCAAGGAACTCAAGGAGCGGCTAAAGGTGCTCGAGCGGATCACCGTCGAGAAGGAAAACAGCCTTTCACGGCAGATAGACGACCTTCGCGACCGCTAGAAGACGCTTCCCGCCGCTGCTAGGCGGGGCCGATGAGCGGACTGCCGCCAACGCACGATATCCTGGACGAGTATGAATTGCTCGAGGGCGAGGACCGGTACCGGTTGCTGATCGATCTCGGCCGCGCGCTCGAGCCGATGCCCGACGCGCTCAAGACCGAGGCGACGAAGGTTCGAGGCTGCTCGGCTTCGGTGTGGGTCTACCCCACCCGGCTGGACGACGGGCGCCTCCATTTTCTTGCCGACAGCAATGCCGCGATCACCAAGGGAATCGTGGCGCTGGTGCTGTCGACCGTTCAGGACAGGAGCGCCACCGAGGTTGCGCGGACCAGCATCGAGGCTGCTCTCGCGCCTTTCGAGCTGTCGCGGCACCTCAGCGCCAACCGGACTCAGGGCGTTCCCAACATGATCAAGCTTATCCAGGACACCGCCGAGCGGCTGGCCGCATGAGCGACGCCAAGCGCGGGTTCGATCCGGTCGCCTTCTTCGAGCTTGCCCGGCGCGTGGGTCACGGCCGGGCGCTCGGGCTTCAGTTCCGCGATTCCGGGAGCGATTGGGCCGAGCTCGCCTTGCCGTGGCGCCAGGAACTGGTCGGAGTGCCGGAAAGCGGGATTCTCGCGTCCGGAGCGATCGTCAGCCTGATCGACACGGCCAGCGGCACCTCCGTCTGGGTGTCGCTCGACAAGTTCGTACCGATTGTGACGGTCGACCTGAGGCTCGACTATTTGCGCCCGGCGGTGAAGGACGAGACGATCATCGCCCGCTGCGAATGCGTGAAGCTGACCCGGCGGATCGCGTTCGTCCGCGGTATTGCGCACGGCGGCGACGAGAAGCGCCCGATCGCGCTAAGCGCCGCGACCTTCATGCTCAACCGCTAGCGGAAACTCGCCGTTCTTCCGCTTTCCGGAGCACGTCATAGGCCGCCTGGATCTGCTGGAAGCGCTTCGCCGCTTCGTCGTCGTCTCTGTTGACGTCCGGATGGTTTTCCTTGGCAAGCCGTCGATAGGCTGCCTTGACCGCGGTGAACTCGGCATCGCTATCAATCTCCAGCACGTCGAGAGCGCGCATCTCGTCGCGGCTTCGGGTGTCGTCCCCCGGCCCCGCCCATTGCCAGTGCGCCGAGCTTCGAAATCCGTTGCCGCCGCCATTCTCCTCCTCGGCCGCTTGCCGGGCCGCCTCCTCGGGGCTGAGGCCGGCGAAGTAATTCCAGTTCTTGTTATACTCGGCCGCGTGAGTCTCGCAGAAATACCAGCGCTCCGGGCTGTTGGGCGCCTTGGGCGCGGGCCGGTCGCCGGGGTTGTCGCAGCCTTGGCGGTCGCACAGCCTGATGCGCGCCGCCTCGCGCCCCGCTTTCCCGTAGGAGCGCCAGCGCGGGAATCCCCAGTCGTCCGATCTCTTCTGCTTCACCATCGCCCGCTCATTAGGGAAGCGCCCGACCCAAGCGCAAGGAAAGCCAGAGGGCCTGTAAGCCGGGTTCTGTCCACCCCGGGTTTAACCGGGGATGGGCGGCCATTCGTCTAGCCCCGCACTTGCGCACGGGGTCAAGCAACCAACCCGGGCGACGAGCCGGAACAAGCTCATGTGCCGCCCCTATTCGGTCTTGCACCCGGTGGGGTTTACCGTGCCGCCTTTGTTGCCAAAGACGCGGTGCGCTCTTGCCGCACCCTTTCGACCTTACCCGTCCGAAGCCGGGCGGTATGTTTTCTGTGGCACTGTCCCTCGGCCCCGCTTTCGCAAGACCGGCCGGGAGTTACCCGGCACCGTTGTTCCGTGGAGCCCGGACTTTCCTCGCCGGGGACAAGTCCCCGCCGCGGCCGCCCGGCCCTCTGGTGAGGGCGATATAGGCGATCCGCCGGGCCTTTTCGAGACGTTTCGTGATTT
>JACDCV010000167.1 GCA_013817375.1 Sphingomonas sp. | reverse complement strand
GTGACCGGAGCGACGGTACCGTGCTGCGACAGCGCGACCGCGGCTTCGTACGTGATTTTCGCTTTCGGCGTCGCACCGTTGACGACGAAGAGCAAAGGCTTGCCGGCGCGATCGCAAAGATCGACGGTCGCTCCGACCGCACGAAGATCGTGCGGGCTCGGGCGGGTCGGGATCACGATAAGCTCGGCAACCGCGATAACGCTCTGGATCGCCATGGTGATCGCCGGCGGAGTGTCGATCACCGCAAGGCGGAAACCCTGCTGGCGAAGAACCTCGAGATCCGAAGCGAGCCGGGCGACAGTGGTCTGGGCGAAGGCCGGCATGTCGGCCTCGCGCTCGTTCCACCAATCGGCAAGGCTCCCCTGCGGGTCGATATCGATAAGGCAGACAGGGCCTGCCCCTGCCAGCTGCGCCTGCACCGCGAGATGGCCAGACAGGGTCGTCTTGCCCGATCCGCCTTTCTGCGATGCCATAGCCAGTACGCGCATGCTATTCCCCTAACCCCGTGACGATCGTTCGAGGCGGGAGTGACACCCAAGGCTCTAAAATCTGGTTAATGTCGCCAAGACGCTGTTGCCCCCCGCGCCAACTCGTTTAGGCTCGTCGTTCAACGACGGGTCGGCGATGAAATACAGACGATTCAACTTGTTAGCTTTCGGGGCACTGCTCGCGGCATCATTGGCGGCACCGCTCGCAGCGAAGACCGTGCGAGCGGGAATCGAAGCATGGCAGAGCGGCGACCATGCCGCTGCAGTCGCCATTTGGCGGCCGTTGGCGGAAAAAGGCGACAGCGACGCGGCCTTCAACCTGGGACAGGCCTATCGCCTGGGACGCGGAGTCGGAGTGGACCTGGCTTTAGCGCAGCGATGGCTGAGCAAGGCCGCGCAGGCCGGCCATCTTGATGCCCAGACAACGCTGGGGCTGCTGTTGTTCGACAGCGGCAGCCGCGACTCGGCGCTTCAATGGCTGAAACGGGCGGCCGAGCGCGGAGAGCCGCGAGCGATGCTCGTCTACGGAACGGCGCTGTTCAACGGCGACGGAGTGCCGCGCGACCCGGTGCTTGCTTATGCCTATGTCAGCAGGTCGGCGGCGCAGGGCCTCGAGCCCGCGAAAAGCACGCTTGTCGAACTGGACGCGACCCTTCCGGTGGATGTGAGGCAGAAAGGCGTCGCGATCGCATTGTCGAAGGCGAAGCCCAAATCGCCGCCTTCGGCCAGTGCGAGGCCAGACAAGAAGCCCGCGGTCACGCCAGTGGCGAAAGTGGCCGAGAAGCCGGCTGCGTCAGCGGCGACGACGGCGACTACCGGCCGATGGCGAATCCAGCTCGGCGCCTTTTCGAAACGCGCATCCGCCGAGACCCTCTACCGCCGGCTTTCGACTGGCGCGCCGGTCGCTGGCCACCAGGCTTTTTACGTTCCTGCGGGGGCAGTAACCCGCCTCCAGGTCGGCCCCTACCCCAGTCGCGCAGCAGCGACGACCGCCTGCGCCGCTCTATCGTCGAAAGGACAGGCCTGCTTTCCGGTCGAAGCGAAATAGCGCCCGCTTTCGGCCGGAACGACCTTTCATCATCCTTTTGTAATCTTCTCTAGGCCTCGAGGCGCGCCAGCTCGGCGAGACTTTCGGAAAGCTCAGAGTTGCGAAACGGCTTTGTCAATCGTGGCAGGTCGGGAGCGAGGCCTTCGACCTCGGCATAGCCCGAAATAATGAGGATCGGCAGCGCCGGGATCCGCGCTTGCGCTTCGCGGGCAAGCTCAACCCCGCTCATGCCAGGCATCAAATGATCGGTAAGGAGCAGGTCGGGAGGGGTTTCGCTCATTATCAGCTGCAAGGCCTCTTCTCCCGAGCTTGCCTCAACGACGTCATAGCCAAGATCTACCAGCATCGCCCCCGTGCTCATGCGCACAAGTTCCTCGTCGTCGACCAGCAGCACGCGTCTGCGCGTCTGTACATCGGTCAAAGGACGCGGATGCGGGGCACCAGCGCCAACGGGTTCCGTGGTGACCGGCAGCCAGAGCTCGACGCAGGTGCCGCTTCCCGGCTTGCTTTGGAGCGCGAGCGCGCCTCCGAGCTGCGCCGCAAGCCCGTGAACCATGGAAAGGCCGAGCCCGGTGCCTTTGCCAATGCCCTTCGTCGAGAAGAATGGCTCGATTGCCCGGCTGGCAACGCTTTCATCCATGCCGACGCCGGTATCGGTCACTGACAAGCGCAGATACTCACCCTTCTTCAGCCCGGCGTGCCGCCTGGAAAAAACGCGATCCAGCGCCGCGGAAATCGTCAGGACTCCGCCATCGGGCATGGCGTCCCGGGCATTTACCGCCAGGTTGAGGATGGCCATCTCGAGCTGGTTCGCGTCCGCCCGGGCGGGGAGCAGATCATCGGCCATTTCGACACGAAGATCCACGTTTGGGCCAAGGGTGCTTTCAAGCAAGCCTGCCAATCCGCTCACAAGGCGGCTGACATCGACCGCAGTTGGCTGAAGGGGCTGACGGCGTGCAAAGGCGAGTAGCCGTTGAACCAGCGTTTTGGCGCGCTCGGCGGATTGCATGGCGCCGCTGATCAGGCGCTGCTCGCGCTCGGTCCCCAGGCCCCGGCGCATCAGCATGTCCAGCGAGCCGACGATCGGAGTCAGCAGATTGTTGAAGTCGTGCGCGACGCCGCCAGTAAGCTGCCCCATGGCCTCCATCTTCTGGCTCTGCCGAAGGGCCTCCTGGGTCTCCACGAGCTGCGCTTGCGCCTTCAGGCGCTCGGTGACGTCGGTGACGAACTGATAGGCGCCGATGCGCTCACCCGCTTCATTCAGAAGGCTTCGGAATCTGATTGCATAATAAGGCCGATCCCGACTTGGATCGCCGAAGTCCTCGACAACCGTAATCTCCTGCCCCGCCAGTGCCCGGGCCCATCCTGCCCTGACTTCCTCCTGATGTTCGGGCTGGTCGGCCAGAGCTTCGAGCAGGTTGCCGCCTGCCTTGAGCCGCTTGCCGTAGACGCGTTCAAACTCGTCCACGTTGGCCTTGTTTACCGCGAGGATGTTATACTCAAGATCGCACGCCATCACCATGATGTCCGTGGCTTCGACCAAGGTCGCGAGAAGGTTTCGCTCCTTCGTGCGCTCGGCGACGCGTTTCTCCAGGGTTGCGTTCAACTCGCGGATTGCGAGCTCCGCTTCGACGCGGTCGGTCACGTCGATCTGCAAGCCTTCCCACAGCAAGGATCCGTCGGACTGCTCCCGGCATGCGGAAAGGATCCGGCACCACCGTTCCTCACCGTCCGCCCGGCGGAAGCGAAGTTGAACGTCGAATGGTTTTCGGTCCCGCAGCGCTTCACTCTCGGCTCGCACCAGCTGGGCGCGATCGTCTGGATGGATGAGCTCGTAAGGTATCGTCGGATCCTGGATAACTGCTTCTGCGGATATGCCGGTAAGACGTTCGTGGCTTGCTGACACGAACAGGAATTGGCGCGCCGTTCCATCCGGGCCAGTGCTGATCTGGAAGACCATCCCTCCCGGAAGATTATCAGTCAGCGCGCGCAGGCGCGCCTCATTATCCCGAAGCTCTCGCTCGGCTGCGTCACGTGCGGTGTCGTCCCGCAGCGTGAGCACCGCACCGACTTGCGCCCCCGTTGGATCGCGGATTGGGCGGGCGTTTCCAATCGCCAGAACGGAAGTGCCGTCCGGGCGCGTAACTCGCCAGCGCGCCTCCTTCACTGTCTCGCCGCGAAGAGCACGGGAAAGCGGTAACTCTTCCGGCGGATAGGGCCGGCCCTCTTCCGTGAACAAATGATAGGTATCGCTATATTGCTCGGGCTCGACGCCAAGCTCGGCAACCCCATGAAGACGTTCGGCAGCCTCGTTCACGAACGTGAGCCGTCCGGCAGCATCCGCGACGATCA
>JACDCV010000166.1 GCA_013817375.1 Sphingomonas sp. | reverse complement strand
CCTGATCGAGCACTCGATGATCGAACGCCTTCAGACGAATCCGGATGTTCTGCGTTTCCATGTCCCTACCGATGCGAAAGAGCCTGCGAACCAACGGCAAAAGCCGAAGCCCGCGAAAAATTCTCTATTTAAGTGCGAGCCGCGCGAATCCGTAAAAGAGCCGCGCGGCTGGCGCCCTATATTACTTCGTTATCTCGCCGACAACCCCTGCGCCGACGGTCCGTCCGCCTTCGCGGATCGCGAAGCGCAAACCCGGGTCCATCGCGATCGGAGCGATCAGCTTGACGCCGAGACTGACGTTGTCGCCCGGCATCACCATCTCGGTGCCCTCGGGCAGCTCGACTTCGCCGGTGACGTCCGTCGTGCGGAAGTAGAATTGCGGACGATAGTTGGCGAAGAATGGCGTGTGGCGTCCACCCTCGTCCTTCGACAGCACGTAAATCTCTGCCTTGAAGTCGGTGTGCGGGGTGATCGAGCCCGGCTTGGCAAGAACCTGGCCGCGCTCGACGTCCTCACGGCCGATGCCGCGAAGCAGAGCGCCGACATTGTCGCCGGCCTGGCCCTGATCGAGCAGCTTGCGGAACATTTCGACGCCGGTCACGACCGTCTTCTGGGTATCCCTGATACCGACGATCTCGACTTCTTCGCCAACCTTGACGATTCCGGTTTCGACACGGCCGGTGACGACGGTGCCGCGGCCGGAAATCGAGAACACGTCCTCGATCGGCATCAGGAATGGGCGGTCCAGCGGACGGTCGGGGGTCGGGATCCACTCGTCGACCGCTTCCATCAGCTTCAGAATCGCGGCCCTGCCCTGCTCCTCGTTCGAATCCTCAAGAGCGGCAAGAGCCGAACCGGCGATGATCGGAATATTGTCGCCGTCGAACTCGCGCTTGGAGAGCTCCTCGCGAATCTCGAGCTCGACGAGCTCGAGAAGCTCGGGATCGTCGACCTGGTCGACCTTGTTGAGGAACACCACCATCGTCGGAACGCCAACCTGCTTGGCAAGCAGGATGTGCTCCTTGGTCTGAGGCATCGGGCCGTCGGCGGCCGATACGACGAGGATCGCACCGTCCATCTGCGCGGCGCCAGTGATCATGTTCTTCACATAATCGGCGTGGCCCGGGCAATCGACGTGAGCATAATGCCTGGCGTCCGTCTCATATTCCACGTGGGCGGTCGAAATCGTGATTCCGCGCTCGCGCTCCTCGGGAGCCTTGTCGATGTTGGCGTAGGCGGTGAACTCCGCCTTGCCGGTTTCGGCAAGAATCTTGGTGATCGCCGCCGTCAGCGACGTCTTGCCATGGTCGACGTGACCGATGGTCCCGATGTTCACGTGCGGCTTGTTCCGCTGGAATTTAGCCTTCGCCATTTTACGCCTCTCGTTTTTTCGAAAAATCGGGCGCGCCGCCCGTTTGCGAGCGCGCCCATAACCAGAAAATTGCCGTTATGCCAGCTTCGCCTTCACCTCGTCGGCGACATTCTGCGGCACTTCGTCATAATGGGAGAATTGCATCGTGTACTGAGCGCGCCCTTGCGAGAAGGAGCGCAGCTGGTTGACGTAGCCGAACATGTTGGCGAGCGGCACCATCGCCTCGACGACCTGGGCATTGCCCCGGCTGTCGGTGCCCTGGATCTGCCCGCGACGGCTGTTGATGTCGCCGATGACGTCGCCAAGATAATCTTCGGGCGTGACAACCTCGACCTTCATGATCGGCTCGAGCAGCTTGATGCCCGCACGCTGCGCCGCTTCGCGCATCGCGCCGCGCCCGGCGATCTCGAATGCGAGCGCCGATGAATCGACGTCATGATACTTGCCGTCGAGCAGATGCACTTCGAAGTCGATGATCGGGAAGCCGATCATCGAGCCGGTTTCGGCCGTCTCGCGCATGCCCTTCTCGACCGAAGGGATGTACTCCTTGGGGACGTTGCCACCCTTGATACTGTCGACGAAGACGAAGCCGGTGCCGCGCTCGGCCGGAATCACCTTCACCTTGACTTCTCCGAACTGGCCGGAGCCGCCCGACTGCTTCTTGTGGGTGTAGGTAAGCTCGACCGGCTTGGCGAGATACTCGCGATACGCGACCTGCGGAGCGCCGACATTGGCGTCGACCTTGAACTCGCGCTTCATCCGGTCGACCAGGATCTCGAGGTGGAGCTCGCCCATCCCCTTGATGATCGTCTGGCCGCTCTCGTGATCGGTCGATACCCGAAATGACGGATCCTCGGCCGCGAGGCGGTGCAGAGCGACGCCCATCCTCTCCTGGTCGGCCTTGGTCTTCGGCTCGACCGAAAGCTCGATGACCGGGTCGGGGAACTCCATCCGCTCGAGGATGATCGGCGCCGACTTCGCGCAAAGCGTGTCGCCGGTCGTCGTTTCCTTGAGCCCCGCAAGCGCCACGATGTCGCCGGCAAAGGCCTCGTCGATGTCCTCACGGCTGTTGGCATGCATCAACAGCATTCGGCCTACCTTCTCTTCCTTGTCCTTGACCGAATTCAAATAGGTGCCTTTGGCCAGCCGGCCGGAATAGATACGAGCGAAGGTGAGCGAGCCGACGAAGGGGTCGTTCATGATCTTGAACGCGAGGGCCGAAAACGGCGCATTGTCGTTGCTCGGGCGCTCGTCGACGGTCTCGCCGTCAAGCTTCACGCCCTTGATCGCCGTGACGTCGAGCGGGCTCGGCATATAATCGACGACCGCGTCGAGCAGCGGCTGGACGCCCTTGTTCTTGAACGCCGAACCACACAGCACCGGTACGAAGTCGCGCGCCAGTGTGCCCTTGCGGATCAGCCTCTTGAGCGTCGCCGCATCGGGCTGGTCGCCGTCGAGGTAAGCCATCATGACCTCGTCATCCTGCTCGACGACGGTTTCGAGCAGCATGTGACGATATTCGGCCGCCTTGTCGGCAAGGTCGGCGGGTATGTCGACATAATCGAAATCGGCGCCGAGGCTTTCATCCTGCCAGACGATGCCGCGCATTTTAACGAGGTCGATGACGCCCTTGAGGTCGGCCTCCGCGCCGATCGGCAGGTAAAGCACCAGCGGCTTCGCTCCGAGGCGATCGATGATCGACTGAACGCAGAAATAGAAATCGGCACCGGTGCGGTCGAGCTTGTTGATGAAGCACATCCGCGGAACGCCATATTTGTCCGCCTGCCGCCAGACGGTCTCCGACTGCGGCTCGACTCCGGCAACGCCGTCGAACACGGCGACCGCGCCATCGAGGACGCGAAGCGAGCGCTCGACCTCGATGGTGAAATCGACGTGGCCCGGAGTGTCGATGATGTTGATCCGGTGGTCAGGCCCTTCGCCGTCGTCGCCCTTCCAGAAGGTCGTGGTCGCAGCCGACGTGATGGTGATCCCGCGCTCCTGCTCCTGCTCCATCCAGTCCATCGTGGCGCTGCCCTCGTGGACCTCGCCGATCTTGTAGGACTTGCCGGTGTAATAGAGGATTCGCTCGGTCGTCGTCGTCTTTCCGGCGTCGATGTGCGCCATGATTCCGATGTTGCGATAATGTTCGAGCGGATGGCTGCGGGCCATTAGTCAGATTCCCTTGGCAATGTGGGGGACCGGCGCTGCCGGACCCTCACGATATAGGTATGATTCTCACCAGCGCCAGATTCCTGCCAGCGCCAGACATTCTACCAGCGCCAGACTCTACCAGCGATAGTGGCTGAAAGCGCGGTTCGCCTCGGCCATCCGGTGCGCGTCTTCGCGCTTCTTCACCGCGTTTCCGCGGTTCTGCGAAGCATCCATCAGTTCGCCCGACAGGCGCGCCGCCATCGTCTTTTCGGACCGTGCCCGAGCGGCAATGATCAGCCAGCGGATGGCAAGCGCCTGGCCGCGCTCCGGACGGACCTCGACCGGAACCTGGTAAGTCGCGCCGCCCACCCGGCGGGA
>JACDCV010000165.1 GCA_013817375.1 Sphingomonas sp. | reverse complement strand
GCGAAGCTTTGTCGAGAGGGTAAGCGGGCGCCTGATCGAGCAGGCGGACCGGACGAACGAAGAAGAGCTGTTCCACGCGTGGAATGCTGCGCAGGAAAGCGGCCGGCCACTTGTGATGATCGTCGATCGGGCTCCGCCGGACTGGGAAATCGCTTTGCCGGATCTCAGGACCCGGATCGCGGTTACTCCGGTGACCCGGATCGCCGAGCCTGACGACCGGCTGTTCCAGGCACTGATCGAGCTCCATTTTGCCGACCGCGGCCTTCACATTCCAGGCGATGCTCTAAAGTTCATGTCCCAGCGGCTGCACCGCGACTATCTGACCGCCGAGCGGACTGTCGAAGCCATTGACCGCTATGCGATCGCGGAGCGGGCTCGGCTGACCCTGCCGACGATCCGGCGGGCGCTCATCGATGCCGGAATGATCGACGGGTAGAGCCTAGCCGCAGCTGATTCGCTCGATTCGCATGGCTGCATCGAGAAAAGCGGTCACCCGGTCGGAGCGATAGTCCATCGTCACCGCAGCCCCCTTGGGAACCCAGCGAATTCTCGCCGCTCCCGACGATTCGCGCAGTTGCGCCTCGACTTGCGGGCTCCGTTGCCGCCCGACGAAATCCTGGATGCCCGAACTGTCGCAGGTCCGGCCGGGGGTTTCGCCGCGAACCGGAATCGGCTGCTCCCGCTCCTGCGGCTGTGCGGTGGCGCAGGCGCTTGCGAGCATCGCGCTCGCCCCTGCGATCATCGTCCGGACGATCATGAGTCCACCTCCTCGGCGATCCTGCTCAGCTTGAGCTTGCCGTTCTCGATCGCAAAGCCGATTCGCCCTTCGACCAGCGCCAGGGCATCGCGCCCGAACTCTTCGAACCGCCAGCCGCCGAGGATCTTCAGATCCTCCCGGACACCGGCGGCCAGCGCCTCGAGGTCGTCGCTGCGGGCTATCAGCCGCGGTGCGACTCCACTCTCCTTGGCGCGAATCTTCAAAAGCAGTTTCAACAGGTCGCTGACCAGGGCCCCGTCCTTGGTGAGTCCCGGCCGCCGAGGCTCGCGGGACGGCAGGTCGTCGCCTTCAAGCGGAATTGCGTCGGCAAGGGCGGCCATCAGCCGCTGACCGATATCATTGGTCTTCCAGCCCGCGGACAGGCCGCGAATCTTGCCCAGATCGTCCTGAGTTTTGGGCGGATGGGCGGCGAGCTCGCCGAGCGTGTCGTCCTTGACGATCCGGCCGCGCGGAATGTTCTTCGACCGAGCCTCGGTTTCCCGCCAGCCGGCTATCGCCCTCAAGCGTCCGAGCACGGCCGGATTGCGGCTCGAGAGGCGAAGCCGCTTCCAGGCGTCTTCGGGCTCGAAGTCGAAGCTGGACGTATCCGCTAGCCGCTCCATTTCCTCGTCCAGCCAGCCTCCGCGTCCCGTCTTTTTCAGCCGCTCCAGAAGCTTCGGGAAAATCTTGGCGAGGTGGGTGACGTCCGCGATCGCATAGTCGATCTGGCGCTTGTCGAGGGGCCTTCGGTTCCAGTCGGTAAAACGGGCACCCTTGTCGAGGCTGTGGCCAAGCATCGATTCGATGAGGTTGGAATATCCCACCTGCTCACCGTGGCCCAGCGCCATCGCCGCAATCTGGGTATCGAACAGAGGCGCGGGCACCTTGCCGGTAAGGTTGTGGACAATCTCCAGGTCCTGGCTTCCGGCGTGGAAGACCTTCAGCACGTCGGTGTTGTTGACCATGAGGTTCCACAAGGGACTCATGTCGAGATCGGCCTTGGGGTCGATTGCGGCAGCTTCGTCGGGGCTGGCGATCTGGATCAGGCACAGGTCGGGCCAATAGCTGTTCTCGCGCATGAACTCGGTGTCCACGGCAACGAACGCATGCTTCGACAGGCGCTCCACGAGCTCTGAAAGCGGGGCGGACTGGGTGATTAGCGGGTGGATTTTCATCGGGATGCGGGCGCCATAGCGTGCCCTGCCGCCTTGACAAAGCGCTAGGTGAATGGCGAAGCGCTGGCGCGATTTTTCCCGCCAGTCCAGCAACCGGAACGAGCGATCATGCACGCCTACCGAACCCACAATTGCGCCGAGCTTCGCGCCTCCGACGTCGGCGAGACGGTGCGGCTGTCCAGCTGGATCCACCGCAAGCGCGACCATGGCGGCTTGCTGTTCGTCGACCTTCGCGATCATTTCGGGATCACCCAGATCGTCGCCGATGCCGACAGTCCGGTGCTTGGCGTCCTAGAATCGCTTCGGGTCGAATCGGTGGTGACGGTTACCGGCAAGGTGGTGGCCAGAGCCCCCGAGGTGGTGAACTCCAGGCTTCCCACTGGCGAGATCGAGATCGTCGCCAGCGAAATCGAGGTTCAGTCCACCGCTGCCGAGCTTCCGATGCCGGTTGCCGGTGAGGCCGAATATCCCGAGGAGATCCGCCTCAAATACCGCTACCTCGACCTTCGACGCGAGCGCCTCCACGCCAACATCATGCTTCGCTCGGCGGTGATCGCGTCGATCCGGCGGCGGATGATCGAGCAGGGCTTTACCGAGTTCCAGACCCCGATCCTGACCGCAAGCTCCCCGGAGGGCGCTCGTGATTATCTGGTCCCGAGCCGCGTTCATCCGGGCAAATTCTACGCGCTCCCGCAGGCGCCGCAGATGTTCAAGCAGCTGCTGATGGTCGCCGGGTTCGACCGTTACTTTCAGATCGCGCCCTGTTTTCGCGACGAGGATGCGCGCGCCGACCGCTCACCCGGCGAATTCTACCAGCTCGATTTCGAGATGAGCTTCGTCACCCAGGACGACGTGTTCGCGGCGATCGAGCCGGTGCTCGCGGGCGTGTTCGAGGAGTTTGCGGGCGGCAAGTCCGTCACTCCGGCGGGCGAGTTCGTTCGCATCCCCTACCGCGAGGCGATGCTGAAATACGGAAGCGACAAGCCCGACCTCCGCAATCCGTTGCTGGTCAGCGACGTCGGCGAGCATTTCAAGGGCTCCGGATTCGGTCTGTTCGCGAAGATCGTCGACGGCGGCGGGGTCGTTCGCGCGGTTCCGGCGCCGGGCACGGCGGACAAGAGCCGTAAATTCTTCGACGACATGAACGAATGGGCGCGCGGTGAAGGCTTCGCAGGCCTTGGCTATGCGACTCGCAAGAGCGGTGAGTGGGGCGGCCCGATCGCCAAGAACCATGGCACCGAGGGCATGGACCGGCTGGCCGATCAGATGGGGCTGGGTCCCGACGACGGACTCTTCTTCGCAGCGGGCAAGGAGTCCGAAGCGGCCAGGCTCGCCGGTGCCGCCCGCACCCGGGTCGCCGAGCAGCTCGATCTCATCGAAAAGGATGCGTTCCGCTTTTGCTGGATCGTCGACTTCCCGATGTTCGAATATGACGAGGAGGCCAGGAAGGTCGATTTCTCGCACAACCCCTTCTCGATGCCGCAGGGCGAGCTCGAAGCGCTGGAGACCAAGGACCCGCTCGACATCCTTGCCTGGCAATATGACATCGTCTGCAACGGCGTGGAGCTGAGCTCGGGCGCGATCCGCAACCATCGGCCGGACATAATGTACAAGGCGTTCGAGATCGCCGGCTACAGCCGCGAGGAAGTCGACACCAACTTCCCCGGAATGATCGGAGCGTTCAAATATGGCGCTCCTCCGCACGGCGGATCAGCGCCGGGGATCGACCGGATCGTCATGCTCCTCGCCGACGAGCCAAACATCCGCGAAGTGATCGTCTTCCCGATGAACCAGAAGGCCGAGGATCTGATGATGAACGCGCCGGCGCCGGTGACCGCAAAGCAGCTGCGCGAGCTCGGAATTCGAATCGTCGAACCGGGTTAGGGAGAGTCGGGCATGCGGGTGGAGTGTCTGCTTTGGGTGGAAAGATACGGTAATGGGCCGCGCCTCCAGCTGGACTGGAGGGGTGGCTGTCCCCCGGTCATGATGGAGTGACGGGGTTTCAGCTGTGGTGGCTTG
>JACDCV010000164.1 GCA_013817375.1 Sphingomonas sp. | reverse complement strand
GTCATTCACCGCAAAGTTCATTGCCAGGGTCGGCGGGTCGATGGGGCGAGCCTTCTTGACCGGCTCCGTAACTGCAGGATCGGCGATGGTGTTGGACACCGTCGCGTTCATCAGGCCGGCGATGGCGACGATGTCGCCGGCTTGCGCATGTTCCACCGGCACTCGCTCGAGCCCGCGGAACGCGAACACCTTGGTCGCACGGCCATCCTCGACGACCTTGCCGTCGACGTCGATCGCCTTGATCGGCATGTTGACGTTGAGCTGTCCGCTCTCGATCCGGCCGGTAAGGATCCGGCCCAGGAAAGGGTCGCGGTCAAGCAAAGTGACGAGCATCTTGAACTCGGCATCCGCGTCCAGATCGGGCGCCGGCACGTGGTTGACGATGGCTTCGAACAAAGGCGTCAGGTCGCCGTCGCGGACGGTGTCCTCCTGCCCCGCATAGCCCGCGCGGCCCGACGCATAGAGAGTCGGGAAATCGAGCTGCTCGTCATTGGCTTCGAGGTTGAGGAACAGCTCGAACACCTCATCGAGAACTTCGGCGGGACGCGCGTCGGGCCGGTCGATCTTGTTGACGACGACGATTGGCCTCAGACCAAGAGCAAGCGCCTTGCCGGTTACGAACTTCGTTTGCGGCATCGGTCCTTCCGCCGCGTCGACGAGAAGGATGACGCCATCGACCATGGAGAGAATGCGCTCGACCTCGGCACCGAAATCCGCGTGCCCGGGCGTATCGACGATGTTGATGTGCGTGGTCTCGCCGTCATGCTCCCACTCGACCGACGTGCATTTGGCGAGAATGGTGATGCCGCGCTCTTTCTCGAGGTCGTTCGAGTCCATCGCGCGCTCTTCCACGCGCTGGTTGTCGCGGAAGGTGCCGGACTGGCGGAACAGCTGGTCGACGAGCGTGGTCTTGCCGTGATCGACGTGGGCGATAATCGCCACGTTGCGCAAATTCATTGGATTGTCCCGAAAATTTCCAGCGGCGCTCGTACCGAACTTACCGCCTTGTTGCAATGCAACATGGGGGCTTGCGGCCGGTCTACAAGCCGCGCTCGAGTATCTCGACGGCCCGCTCGACTGCGCGAAGCTCGCTGTGAGCCAAGCGCTCGAGCTTGTTGCGAAGCAGGCTGCTCGACGACAGACCGCGGTTCAGCTGGCCCTTGCCGGCGTCGGTCACGCGAAGCTCTAGCCGCCGCCGGTTGTTCGGATCGGGCTGGCGCTCGACGAGGCCGGCGCGGACGAGGGCCTCCACCGAACGGCTGACGGCGGGCGCGCCGCGGCCGACCGCTGCCGCAACCTTGTTCAGGGTCGCAGGCTCGTGGTCCGCAATCGCCGAGAGCAGCTTGCGCCGCGCAACCTCGGCTCGCTCAGCCGGCCCGTCGGCGACCCATTTGTGAGCGACGAGGACGAACCTGGCCGTCAGTCCGGCAGGCGAATGCGGGGCGGAGATCATTTGCTGCATGGCAATCATTTCAACAGCAACAGCGTTGCACCTGTCAAGAGTGAGACAGGTCAACCGCCACCGAATCGGCGAATCAGCGCGTGAACCTCTCGCCCTTTTCGGCCTTGTCGAGCAACAGCTTCGAGAAGCTGAACTCCGGCTTCATCCTTTCCTCGTTGCGTTTGAGGCCGTCGACGATCTTCTGAAGCCCCTCGCCATGGTCGGCCCAGTACATCGGGCCGCCTCTGTAAACCGGCCAGCCGTAGCCATAGACCCACACGACATCGACGTCGGACGCGCGCTGGGCCATGCCTTCCTCGAGGATCTTCGCGCCTTCGTTGACCATCGGATAGATGGTCCGCTCGACGATCTCCTGGGTGCTGATCTCGCGCCGCTCCACACCCTGCTTCTTCGCGAAATCCTCGATGATATCTTGGACGACTGGCGACGGGTTCGGCCGGCGCGCCTCGTCATAATCATAGAAGCCGGCGCCCTTCTTCTGGCCCCACCGCTCGATCGCGCACAAAGCGTCCCGGATGTTCTCGATCCGGTTCGGGTCGCGGTGCCAGCCGATGTCGACACCGGCGAGGTCGGCCATCTGGAACGGGCCCATCGGCATTCCGAATTCGACATGCACCTTGTCGATCTGCTCGGGGCTCGCGCCCTCCAGGAGCAGCTTGGTTGCCTCGACCTGCCGCGGCATCAGCATCCTATTGCCGATGAAGCCGTGGCAGACGCCGGCCACCACAGGCACCTTCCTGATCTTCTTGCCGATCCGCATCGCGGTCAGCAGCACGTCGGGCGCGGTCTTTGCGCCGCGAACGACTTCGAGCAGCTTCATGATGTTGGCCGGCGAGAAGAAATGGAGCCCGACCACGTCCTGCGGCCGCGACGTCGACGAAGCGATCTCGTCGACGTTCAGATAGGAAGTGTTGGATGCCAGGATCGCGCCCGGCTTGGCGATTGTGTCGAGCCTGCCGAACACCTCCTTCTTCACGTCCATATTTTCATAAACGGCCTCGATGATGAGGTCGCAGTCGGCGAGAGCGTCGAAATCGAGCGTTGGGTTGAGCAAGCCCATTGCCTGTTCGACCTGGCTCGCCGTGAAACGGCCCTTGGTGGCGCTGGCCTCGTAATTGTTGCGCACGACACCGGTGCCACGGTCGAGGGCATCCTGGCCCATCTCGACGATCGTGACCGGAATGCCGGCGCTCAGGAAGTTCATCGAAATGCCGCCGCCCATCGTGCCGGCGCCGATCACCCCGACGCGCTTGATGTCGCGCGGCTTCGTGTCTTCGGGGATGTCGTCGATCTTCGCCGCCTTTCGCTCGGCAAAGAAGAAATATTGCTGTGCCTTCGCCTGGCCGCCGC
Organism: Sphingomonas sp.; assembly: GCA_013817375.1. Lineage (GTDB taxonomy): Bacteria > Pseudomonadota > Alphaproteobacteria > Sphingomonadales > Sphingomonadaceae > Sphingomicrobium. Next base: position 1,165 of record JACDCV010000164.1, on the reverse strand, counting down.
TCATCAACTCCATAAACAGCTTGCGCTCTTCGATCACGCCTTCGCCGTACGGCTTTTCGGTCGCCACCTTGACCGCCCGGATGTTCGCGTCGGGCGCATCGAAGCCGCGGAACTTGCGCCCATTGGCCTTGCGAAAATCGTCGAACACCGAGGCGTCGACATTCTCGACCCGGTCCTGGCGCTCCGATGATCTGGGAAGCGGCCGAACGTCGCTCACTTCCTCGGCATAAGCGACGGCGTGCGGGACAAGATCGCCTTCGATCAGCCGATCGACAAGCCCGGACTCATAGGCCTCCTTGGCGCCGATCGGATTGCCGGTCGCGCACATCTGAAGCGCTTTCTCGACTCCCGCGACTCGCGGAAGCCGCTGCGTCCCTCCAGCGCCCGGAAGAAGGCCCAGCTTGACCTCGGGAGTACCGAGCTTCGCCGACGGCACCGCCACCCGATAGTGGCACCCGAGTGCTACCTCGAGCCCGCCGCCGAGCGCAGTCCCGTGGATTGCCGCTACCACCGGCTTCGAACAGGCTTCGATCCGATCCACCACTTCCGGCAGCCACGGCATGACCGGCGGCTTGCCGAACTCGGTGATGTCGGCCCCGGCGAAGAATGTCTGGCCTTCGCAGGCTATGACCAGCGCCTTCACACCGTCGTCGGCTTCGCCCTGCTCGATAGCCTCGACCAGCCCCTGCCTGACCGCAGCCGACAGCGCGTTCACCGGCGGGTTGTTTGATTCGACGATCAGCACGTCGCCGTGCTTCCGGGTGGAAATTGGGTTGGTCATTCTTTTCCTCTTCGGCTTCTGCGTTTACCACGCAATCGGATGCTACGGTTTCGCTGCGACCGTTCTTTGGTGGTAAGGTTCGCGTATTCCACTGGATACTCCTTTCAAAAGGAGCACCCCATTAATCACATGTCTGAATCACGCGCGATTGAACTCTTCAGCTAAGACCAAGTCACTTACGCCGACGTTCGGCCATAGTCCTGCATTGAAAAAGGATGCGAGGCGCTAAGCCCGCCATCGACGACGATTGCCTGCCCGTTGACATAGCTTGCGGCGTCCGATGCCAGGAACAGCGCCACAGAAGCGATCTCGTTCGGCTCGCCGCCGCGCCTCGCCGGGTTGAGGCGGCCGATTTTCTCCGCTCGGCCGGTGGAGCGCGCCCAT
>JACDCV010000163.1 GCA_013817375.1 Sphingomonas sp. | reverse complement strand
AAGCTCCAGCGCACGGCTGTGAGCCGCGCTCGCGTCCTTGAAGCGGAAGGCCATTGCGCAGGCGCTCGGCCCATGCGCCCTGGCATAATCCTCGGCATAGCTGCCGGGCTCGGAGTTGATGATGAAGTTGCAGTCAGCCTGGCGATGGAGAGTCACGTTCTTGCGCTTGTGACGGGCCACTTCGGGAAAGCCCATCTTGCCGAACAAATCTCTCAGAAGCTCGCAATCCGGCGCTGCATATTCGACGAACTCGAAGCCGTCGGTGCCCATCGGATTTTCGAGGCCCAGCGGGCCGGTTTCGAGCGTTGCGCTAGCCATCATGAGTCTCCTTTCCGGCCCAACTGCGCGTCCGAGGGTCGTATTTCAAGTCGCGCAAGCAGCGCCAATGTTCCCAATGTTCGCACCGACGGCCTACCCTCGGTGCCGGCGTTCGCCGTTACGCAAAGGGATCGAATCCGCGACCGCCTTCAGCTAGACCGATGACGCGCTTGTAGGACAGGAGAAAATGCGGGTGAACGTTCCTGACGGCTGGAGTCTCGAAGACGGCGGCGGAGCGCTGCTCCGCACCTTCAAGTTCAAGGATTTTTCCCAGGCTTTCGCATTCCTGACCCAGGTCGCGCTACATTCCGAGAAAGTCGATCACCACCCGGAGTTCACAAGTGTCTGGAATCGAGTCGATTTTCGGCTGACCAGCCACGATTCAGATGGCGTTACGGAGCGCGACATCAAGCTTGCCGAGGCGATCGGCTCGCTTGCGGCCAAATGAGCGGCTTCGCTTAAATCAATACGCCATGAGCGACATAGGAGCGGGGACAGGCAGGCCGCGGCGGAGCGCCGGCGAAATAATCGCGAGCCGCCTTGGCATCGGGCATCGGCACCAGCCTGCGGGCGTGGAAATTATAGACGAACAGTCCGGGCCCGAACGGATAGAAGCTCGGGTGCTCGTACATCGAGGTTAGAAGCCCGGACGGCGTTAGCGACATTCGCGGGCTGACGGCGTCTGCGCTGAGCTGTTTACCAGTCGCCAGGCTGAGCGCCGGCCCGATACCCCAATACGTTTCGAACACGACCGCCGGGCCGTGATATGGACAGACTCCGTCGAGGATGATCGTCGAGCCCGCCGGCACTGCGCGAAGGTCGTCACGCGCCGAGTCCAGCACCTGCCGCTGGAGGGCTGGAGCTTGCGCCCAATATTCACCGATCTGAGCAATCCTCGCGGAGGCGCAGAGGGCAAGCGCCGAGACGGATATAGCGAAGAGCTTCTTTCGGTGACGCGGGGCGGCCAGCCTAGTGGCGAAAGCAAGTGCCGCGACGAAAATGATCGCGACCCCGATCGCAGCCGCGACCAGCACCCGGTTGGCCATTCCGGCGGGCGAGAAGCTGATCCACGGGACGATGAGGAACGCCGCGTGGCCGACGACGAACGCTGCGAGGCCAAGGAGCAGCAGGCGCGACGCAGTCATTGCCGTCTCCCGATCGTCCCTGGCGGCGGTCAGGCGCCAGAAGGTGGCTAGAGCAATGGCCAGCGTGACAATGATTGGAACCGCGCCGAGCTGCCCGGTCAAAAGCTGCGCGACCGCCTCCGCCCAGCCGCGAATCGTGTGCCAAAAATGCACCGATGCGGCGGCGAAGATATTGAGGCTGGAATCGACCCGCCAGTCATAGTCGGGGCGGACCAGCTGCACGGCGCCGTCCCAATAGCGGCCGAGGTCGGCGACTGGCCCGGTCCGGCTAGTGGTGAGCAGCTTGAACAGCACGCCGGCGGCGAGCGCCGCGACCACCGCCACAGCCGCAGTGGCTTTCCATGGCCAGCCGGAGCTGCCCCGGGCTTCGCGGACGTGCGAAAAAGCGAGAATGGCGGCGAATGCGGCGATCGCGGGAGTGAAGATCTCATAGGCCCCGAGGCTCAGTAGCGCCGAGCCGATCGCTGCGGCCAGCCACCAGGGCCTCGCCGTTTTTGCGAAGGAGAGCAAAGCGTGCATCGACAGCAACGCCAGCACCAGCGCCAGCGGAATCTGGAAGGTCGCATACCAAACCCGCACCGTGGAAAGCTGCGGCAGAAGCGCGAACAGCAAAGCGGAAGCGAATGCCTGGGTCCGGGCAACGCTTAATCGAAGCAGCAGCAGGTAAAGCAGCACAGCGCCGCCGGCGATGACCGAGGTGTTGACCAAATGGTGGCCGAGCGGCTCCAGACCGAAGGCAACGAACAGCGACGCGAGATAGGCCGCCTGGACCGGCCGGCCGTCGAACATTGCGAACGCCTGGGGCACGATCGGCTCTCCCGCGGCCGCCAGACCGTGGAAAAAAGCAAGAAGGGTCCAGTCGTCGCTGTAGAAGCCGAGCTTTGTCACATAAGGCGCTGCCGAAAGGATAGTGATGGCGGCAATCGCTATCGCGTCGGCGGTTATTGCCGGCGTTGATCGAGCGAGGCGGATCATCCGTCCGCGGCTCTAGACTATTGGCGTTGCCGGTGACAGCGCGGGCTGCGCCGGGCGGACAGCCGGCCAGTGCCCGGTGCGTCAGCTCAGTCGAGCGCGTCCGCCGAGCGGTAGGTTCGGGGCGCTGAAACCATCAATTGCGCACCGAGCGGATCGACCAGGCTGTTCGTCAGCAGCGGAGTGTCGAACTCGACTCCAAACCAGCCGCGCTCGGCCCAGGCCACTCGCCCGCTCATCCGCGACTCGCCGCAGCTCAGCAGAACGCAAGCGCCGGCACCGGGCTCATAGTCCGATTCCAGAAGTGCTCCCGTCGTCGAAATATCGCGGATTCGCGCATCGCTTGCGCTTCCGGCGGCTTCAACCCGCGCCGAAAGGAACACCCGCGAGCGCTTCGGTTCGCGTTTGGACACTGTAATCGCACCCATGGATTTCCCTCCCTCGGCCGGACCAACATTTCTCATGTTACGCCTAAGAAAATCCTAACGCGGCGCGGCTGACGGCCAAGTGGCGCTTTGCGCTCGCGGCGTTATAGGGCGAACCCATGCCGGCTGAGGCGCCCACTCGCGAATATCGAAGCGGATCGGACCAGCGCACCCTGCGCGACGCGCTGGGATCGTTCGCGACCGGGGTGACGGTTGTGACCTGCGTCGATTCGCTAGGGCTGCCGTTCGGCCTGACGGTCAACAGCTTTACCTCGGTCTCGCTTGACCCGCCGCTGCTGGCGGTCTGCATCGCGAGGGGCGCCAGCTGTGCGCCCGCGCTGCTGGAGGCGCCGCACTTTGCGGTCAATGTCCTCCAGACCGGGCAGCAGCCGGCATCGATCCGCTTTTCGACGCGGGACGAGGACCGGTTCGGGACCACGCCCTGGTCGACCTCGGAAACCGGGGCCCCGCTGCTGATGGATTCGCTGGCGGTGTTCGAATGCGAGCGGCACGCGGTCCACGAAGGCGGCGACCATGACATATTGATTGGCGAGGTGGTCCGCGCGAGCTTCGACCCCAATCTCGATCCCTTGCTCTATTTCAGAGGCAGCTACAGGCGCCTTCACTTCGGCTAGTCGGTGATCAGTTCCTCGGGGTGGCGAGTGAACTGGCGGACGATGAGAACGATGATCCCGCCGACGACGATCCCGACGATTGCGGCGCCAAGAGCGTTGGCCACCCATTCGACGACTGCCCCGAGCGCGCCCGTCGCCTCGCCAGCGTAGTGAGCGACGTCGTGGATGACGTGCGGGATGACCTCGGCGATGTTCATCACGTCGAGGCCGTGGACGAGGATCCCGCCGCCGACCCAGAGCATCGCAGCAGTCCCGATTATCGACAAGGCCTTGAGAATCACGGGGACGATCCGAACCAGAGCGTTGCCGAACGCCTGGGCCGTCGAGCTTTGGCGCTTGGCGAGGTGAAGGCCGATGTCGTCGAGCTTCACGATTAGCGCGACGACCCCATAGACTCCGGCGGTGATGGCAAGAGCGACCGCCAGAAGCGCCGCGGCGGTCAGGCCGAGGGTGAGGTCCCCGAGTTCGGCAAGGGCGATCGCCATGATTTCCGCCGACAGGATGA
>JACDCV010000162.1 GCA_013817375.1 Sphingomonas sp. | reverse complement strand
TCGCGGCGGAAGAGCTGTCCGCCGAGAAGGATCTCCTTGTCGAGGAAGTAAGGCTCGGTGAAGCCGAGCGATACGGACCGGGAGTAGCGGGACCAGCTGACGCTCGCGTCCAGTGTCTGGCCCATCCCCCGGAAGTTGCCCTGCTGCACCGCAAGCGAGATCAGGAAGCGCTCGAGGCTCGAATAGCCGGCGGAGAATTGCAGCTGCCCGGTGGCCTTTTCCTGCAAGTCGACACCAAGCACGACCCGGTCCGGAGCCGAGCCCTCGGTCTGTTGAACTTCCACATTGTCCTGGAAGTAGCCCAGCGACTGGACCCGGTCCTGCGACCGCTTGATCTTGATGGCGTTGAAGGCGTCGCCTTCGTTGACCCGGAATTCGCGGCGGACGACTTTGTCGCGAGTGGCGGTATTGCCGCTGATGTCGATCCGCTCGACATAGACTCGCGGCGTCTCGCCAATCCGGAACGTGACGTCCATGGTCTGCGTGTCCTGGTTCCGCTGATACGCCGGACTGATGTCGGCGAATGCATAACCAAGGTTGCCGGCGGTTTCGTTGAGCACCGTAACCGCGTCCTCGACTGCCTTGGCGTTGAACCATGAACCGGGCTGCATATTGACCAGCTGCATCACGCGCTCGTTCGGCAGGTCGCGAAGCGCGCTCTCGGCCTCGACGGTGCCGAACTTGTACCTCGCGCCCTCCTCGACGACGTAGGTGATGATGAAGTCGCGACGGTCCGGAGTCAGCTCGGCAAGCGCCGAGACCACTCGGAAGTCGGCGTAGCCCTGGGTCAGATAGAAGGCGCGCAGCTTCTGCTGGTCGGCGGCAAGCCGGTCAGGGTCGTAAGTGTCGTTCGACTTCAGGAATCCCAGAAGCCCGCCTGCCTGGCGCGTGTACATCTCCTTGCGCAAGCGATCATCGGCGAAAGCCTCGTTGCCGATGACGTTGATCCGGCGGACCTTCGAAATCGGGCCTTCGTAGATTTCGAAGACCAGGTCGACGCGGTTCTGGTCGAGTTGAACAATCTTCGGCTCGACTCGCGCTGCGAAACGCCCTTGGCGCTTGTAGAGCTCGACGATTCGATCGACGTCGGCGCGAACCTTGGAACGGGTGAATATCTCGCGCGGCTTGAGCTGGATCTCGGGAAGGATCTTGTCCTCCTTGAGCCGCCGCTCGCCCTCGATCACGATCCGGTTGATCACCGGATTTTCCTGCACGGTGATGATGATGTTCCCGGTCTCCACGCCGGTAATCACGACATCGGCAAACAGCTCGGTCGCGTAAAGCGCCTTCAGAGCGTCGTCGAGCGCTTCGGCGGTGTAGGTCTGACCGGGCTGGAGCCTCGAGTAAGAGATGATCGTCGCCGGCTCGAGCCGCTGGTTGCCGCGAACGCCGATCGACCGGATCATTCCGGCTGCCTGCACGGCCGAAGCGGCCGGCGCCTGCGGCGCCTGCGTGGCAGGCACCTGCGGGGCCTGTGCGGCGGGCTGCTCGGGCTGCGCAGTTTCCTGCGCGAGGAGCGAAGAGGACCAGCCTCCCAATATGGTGCTGACCAGCAGCACCGCGCCTGCGCGCCTGGAAATATTCACTTTATATGGAATCACGCGTCCCCGCCCTTGAGAGATATGCCGCCAGCGACCGCTGCGGCGAAAATGGATGTGCTGCCCTGCCCCAACCTACTTAGCCAATCAAGCGCCCGAGCCGTTCCCAAAGGCCGAACGAACCCAGATCGTTCATCGTCGTGAACAGGAGGAGTGCAAGGAGCAAGGCAAGACCTCCTCGAAATGCCCATTCCTGCGCACGTACGCTGACAGGGCGGCGGCGGACCGCCTCCACCAAATAAAAGAGGAGATGGCCACCATCCAGCATGGGGACTGGCAACAAGTTGATGAATCCCAGATTAATTGAGATCAACGCGAGCAGCTGGACGAACTGGAATGGGCCGAGCGAAGCCTGCTGTCCGGCGACCTGAGCGATCTTCAGCGGTCCGCCGAGTTCCTCGACCGACCGCCGGCCGGTAATAATCTGGACGAGGCCTTCGAGCGTCGTCCTCGTCAACAGCCAGGTGTAACGAGTCGCCTCGGGCACGAGCTGAAGCACGGGAACCGGGGCGAGCTCGCGATTCGCCGAATATACGCCGAGCAGGCCGAGGCGGTATTTCTGACCGAATCGGTCCTGCTCCTCATGAGCGCCAAGCCGCGTTTGAACGCGCGTCGAGCCGCCGTCGCGGACGACCCCGATCGTCACTTCCTCGTTGGGCCTCAGGGACACCACCCGTTGAACGTCTTCGAAGCTATTGGTCCTTTGCCCGGCAACGCTGACAATCCGGTCGCCCTTCTGGATACCGGCGGCTGCGGCAGCACTGCCCGACTGAACTCCGACCACGACGTTGGACGTGCGCGGGATTCCCCAAGCCGCGAAGAAGCAGGCGAAGATTATGATCGCGAGCAGAAAGTTCGCCATTGGCCCGGCAAGAACGATCAGGAATCGCTGCCAGACCGGTTTTCCAGCGAAGCTGTCGGGTCGAATCACCGACTCGCGAGTCTCTCCGGTCTGTTGCTCATCGTCGACGAAGCGGACGTAGCCGCCAAGCGGAAGCCAGCCGACTTTCCATCGCGTCCCCCGCTTGTCGGTCCAGCCAGTGACCTCGCGCCCGAAACCGATCGAGAACGTCTCGGCACCGACGCCGAAAATGCGCGCGACCAGATAATGACCCATTTCGTGAATGAAGACGAGCGGTCCGATCGCGCAGATGAAGGCGATAACGATCAGCCAGATGGGGGGTTGAGCAAGCATCAGCAGCAGCTTTCTGCGATCATGGCGAGCGCGCGTTCGCGGGTTTCTCTATCGAGCGCAACCACTTCCGCGATCGATCCGGGTGCCGGCGCGGTCGTCTTCTCCAGCGCTTGCTCGACCAGTCGGCTGATTTCGCAAAAACCGATTCGGCCCTCCAGGAAGGCATCGACGGCGATTTCATTGGCCGCATTGAGGACAATTGCTTCGCCTCCGCCGCTCTTCAACGAGTCGCGCGCGAGCCGAAGCGAAGGGAAACGCACGGGGTCGGGAGCCTGGAAGTCCAGCCTCGACACTTCAGTCAGCGACAATCGCTCCGACGGTGTCTCCATCCGCTCCGGCCAGGCGAGCGTGTAAGCGATCGGAATCCGCATGTCGGCACTGCCGAGCTGTGCCAGCATCGATCCGTCGATAAATTCGACAAGCGAGTGGACAACCGACTGCGGGTGAACGACGATGTCGATGCGCTCCGAGCGAAGCCCGAACAAATGATGTGCCTCGATTAGCTCCAGGCCCTTGTTCATCAAGGTTGCGGAATCGACCGATATCTTCGCTCCCATCGACCAGCGGGGATGAGCCACGGCTTGGGCCGGAGTGGCGGCACGCATTTCATCGACCGACCAGTCGAGAAACGGACCGCCGCTCGCGGTAAGGACCAGGCGCGACACATCCTCGATCCGGCTTCCTGCGAGACACTGGAATATGGCGTTGTGCTCGCTGTCGACGGGAAGCAAAGTCGCTCCGCTTCGTGCCGCCGCCCCCGTCATCAGCGGCCCCGCCGTAACGAGCGCTTCCTTGTTTGCGAGCGCGACGGTCTTTCCGGTCTCGATCGCGGCCATGGTAGGAATCAGGCCCGCACAGCCGACAATCGCGGACATCACCAGATCGGCCTCGGCGGAAGCCGCTTCGACCAGCGCGTCGGGTCCCGCCGCCGCGGTGCAACCGGTGCCGTCAAGCGCCTCCCGCAGGGCCTGGAAGCACGCCGGGTCGGCGACCACCGCCTGCCTCGCCCCCGTTCGGCGGGCGGCATCGGCGAGCGCCTTCACATTGCTTTGGGCGGTCAGAGCGACGACTTTGAACCGGTCCGGCCACCGCTCGATCAGGTCCAGGGTCGACTGGCCAATGGACCCGGTCGCGCCAAGAATGGAGATACGCTTCACGCCGCGCCCGCGAGGACGGCGAGAGCCGTCAAGATCGCCACTGGAAGCAATCCGTCCAACC
>JACDCV010000029.1 GCA_013817375.1 Sphingomonas sp. | reverse complement strand
CAAACGAACAGTGGCCAGATGAGGTCGCTCGGGTGAAGCCGGTGCTCGGCGAGCATTTCGCGCATCCAGCCGCTCGATCGGCCGCGGCGCATTCGAAGTGAGGGATAGGTTGAACTGCTCATCGCCGGCGCCTCTAGCGCGGCGAAGGCAAGGAAAGAAGATGCCCCCTCGTGCATTATGCGGCCATGGCAGCCGATAGTCTTCCAAAACAGGCGGTTGTCGTCGTCAACGCCCAGAGCCGTCGCGGCGAGGAAGTGTTCGAGCAGGCGTGCGAGAAACTGGGCGCGGTAGGCATCGAGGTAATCGCTCAACACGCGATCAAAAATCCGGACGAGATGCGTCCGATCATCCGGGCTGCGATCATGCAAGGCGCACCGATGGTGATCGTCGGCGGCGGTGACGGATCGCTGTCGACCACGATCGACGATTTCCTGGGCAGCGACACGGTGTTCGCCCTGCTTCCGCTGGGGACGGCGAATAGTTTCGCCCGCACTCTTGGAGTGCCCCTTGAGCTCGAAGGTGCGATCGACGTGATCGCCAACGGCAGGGCAAGGCGAATCGACCTTGGCTTCATCGACGACGATTATTTCGCCAACGCGGCGGCAATGGGCATGTCACCGCTGATCGCGGACACGGTGCCCAACAGCCTCAAAAAGTATCTCGGAAGGCTGGGCTATGTCGTCTGGGCGCTTCGCGTAGCCTTCAAGTTTCGGCCGTTCCGGCTTCACGTCAAGGAAGGGAAAGTGACTCACCGAGTGTGGGCGACCGAGGTGAGGATCGCCAACGGAAGCCATCATGGCGGGGTCGAGCTGGTCGAGGACGCGCGCGTCGATAGCGGCGAGATCATCGTCCAGGCGGTGACGGGGCGAAGCGTGTTCGGCCTTGCGTGGAGCTGGTTTTCGACCCTGTTCAAGCTGCGGTCGCGGGCGATGACCGTCACCGAATATAAGGGCCGGGAGCTGGAGATCGTCACCAGGCCGCGGCTGAAGATATCGATCGACGGCGAGATAGCGGCGAAGACCCCGGTGAAGGTCGGCGTCGCCCGAGGCGCGGTGCTGGTCGCTGCTCCGAGGGAGGAGCAGGAACCGCCCGCCTAGCCGTAGAAGGTCACTTCGACCCGCATCCCGTCGGGGTCCTTGAAGAAGGTCGCGATTTCACTCCCGGACCGCTGCTTGTCCGCGACTTCAAACCCGGCCGCGGCCATTCCGTCGCGAACCAAGTCGAGAGCGTCTTCGCCGGGAGCAGTGAAGGCGACATGGTTCAGTCCAGGAGCGTAGCGCTCATAATTGGGCGTACGCGCCTCGGCCTGCTTCAGGTCAATAGCTACATCGCCATTGTACCAGACATGGTCGCGGGTCTTTTCGAAGCCGAGCATCCCGAGCAGGGCCGAATACCAGGGGAAGCTGTCGTGCAGCGAGCGAACCAGGAGGACGATGTGGTCGAGCTTCATCGACTATCCCAAGCGCTCGAGCGCGGCGCGGTAGCGTTCTGCCTCCGCCGATTTGTCGGAATGGTCGGAGCGGGCCTTGTCGACGGCTTCCGGCTTGGCCCGCTCGACGAAGTTCGGGTTCGAGAGGCGTTGCGCGAGGCCGTCGCGCTCCTTTTCCGCGGCCTCGGCGGCCTTGGCGAGCCGCGCTTTCTCAGCGTCCAGGTCGATGATGCCTTCGAGTGGCAGTGCGTAGCTTGTTTCGTCGACAACGATCTGCGCGGCGCCGGAGCCGGTGAACGCCGACAGCTGGATGGATTCGAGCCGCGCCAGCCTGGCTAAAGTTGCGAACTGGCTGTCCAGGCGGTTGGCGGTCTTTGCTGCGGCGTCGCCTGCGAACAAATGGAGTTTCGCGCCGGGCGGGACGTTGAGCTCGGTCCGCGCAGAGCGGATTTCGCTGACCAGCCGGATCAGCCAGTCGAGCTCGGCCTTGGAATCACTGTCGATCTCCGCCTCGGGCTGCGGCCATTTGGCGACGATCAGCTCGTATGGCCGCTCTCCGAACGCGTGCCACAGCTCTTCGGTGATGAACGGCATTAGCGGGTGGAGCATCACCAGGATCTGGTCGAACGCCCAGGCCGCGACCCGCTTGGTCTCGTCGTCGAACGCGCCTTTGACGAGCTCGACATACCAGTCGCAAAAGGTGCCCCAGGTGAAGTGGTAGATGGCGTCGGCCATGTCGTCGAAGCGAAGCTCTTCGAAGGCGCGATCGAGCTTGCCCAAGGTCTCGACGACTTCGCCGATGATCCAGCGGTTGACGGCAAGCTCGGCCTTCGGAGCGGCGATGCTGCCGGAGGCGCCGACGCCGTTCATCTGAAGGAAGCGCGCGGCGTTCCAGATCTTGGTGGCGAAGTTGCGGTAGCCCTCGACGCGCTTTTCATCGAGCTTGATGTCGCGGCCCTGGCTTTCCATCGCCGCCAAAGTGAAGCGAAGCGCATCGGCGCCATATTTGTCGACGAGGACGAGCGGGTCGACCGTGTTGCCTTTCGACTTGGACATTTTCTGCCCGTGCGCGTCGCGGACCAGGCCGTGGAGGTAGAGCGTGCGCCACGGCACCTCGCCCATGACCTCCAGCCCCTGCATCGCCATGCGCGCGTCCCAGAAGAAGAGGATGTCGAAGCCGGAGATGAGGATGTCGTTGGGATAGTGGCGCTTGAGCTCCTCGGTCGGCTCGGGCCAGCCGAGCGTCGCGAAGGGCCAAAGTGCGGAGCTGAACCAGGTGTCGAGCACATCGTCGTCTCGCCAAACGTAGATTTCGTCCGGGCGAGAACTACGATCAATCGTCCGATGATACGCTTCGATCATATCTCGAACGACCACAACGTGGTCCTGTGAATGTCCGGAATAGTATTCCTTTGCTTGAGCCAAGGACGCAGCGTCCGTTTCGTTCACCCAGATCTTCAACTCTGGACCAAGGTGCCGATCCCCGGTGCGCTCGAACCCGTACCACGCCGGTATCCGGTGACCCCACCATAATTGCCGCGAGACGCACCAAGGCTGGATGTTCTCGAGCCAGTTGTACCAAGTCTTCCCCCAGCTTTCCGGGACGATCCTGATCTCGCCCGACCGGGTCGCGCCCATCACGCGCTCCGCGAGCGGCTTAACATCGACATACCATTGGTCGGTCAGCCAGGGCTCGATCACCACGCCCGATCGGTCGCCGAACGGCGTTGCGATCACGCGCTCCTCTATCTTTTCCAAAGCTCCTTCGGCTTCGAGCATCGCGACAACGCGACTGCGGGCATGAAATCGATCCGCTTGAATCAAGTCGGATGGAACAAGCTCGTCGGCAGTTTGGCAAACCCTACCGAACCGGTCGAGCATGTTGAGCATGTCGCGCGGTGCGATCCCTGCGCGTTTGCCCACTTCGAAATCGTTGAAGTCGTGGCCGGGCGTGATCTTGACCGCGCCCGAGCCGAGCTCCGGGTCGGCATGTTCGTCGGCGATAATCGGGACCCGCCGCCCGGTGATCGGAAGCTTCACCTGCTTGCCGACGAGGTCGCGGTAGCGCTCGTCGTCCGGGTGGACCGCGACCGCCATGTCGGCGAGCATCGTCTCGGGCCGGGTCGTCGCGACGGAGATGTGGCCGCTGCCATCGGCGAGCGGATATCTGAGGTGCCAGAACTTGCCCTGAACGTCGCGGGTCTCAACTTCGAGGTCGCTGATCGCGGACTGGAACTTGGGGTCCCAGTTGACCAGCCTCTTGTCGCGGTACAGCAGGCCCTTGCGGTAGAGGTCGAGGAACACCTTGGTGACGGCGCGCGTAAAGCCTTCGTCCATCGTGAAGCGCTCGTTCGCCCAGTCCATCGAGCAGCCCAAGCGGCGGAGCTGGCGGGTGATCTCGCCCCCGCTTTCTTCCTTCCACTCCCAGACCTTGGCGACGAACTCCTCGCGGCTGTAGTTGGTGCGCTTGTCCTGGCGCTGCTCGAGCTGGCGTTCGACGACCATCTGGGTCGCGATCCCGGCGTGGTCGGTCCCGACCACCCACAAAGCGTCCTTGCCCTGCATCCGCGCATGGCGAGTGAGGATGTCCTGGAGCGTGTTGTCGAGCGCGTGACCGATGTGGAGCGACCCGGTGACGTTGGGCGGCGGATTGACGATCGTCCAGGCTTGCGCGTCGGGGCGGTGAGGCCTGAACAGCCCACTCGATTCCCAATGGCCGTACCAGCGTTGCTCGATCGCGGCGGGATCGAAGGTCTTCGGAAGCTCGGTCATTACCGGCGGCGGTTAGCCGCGCCGGAGGAGAGCGGCAACAGGCAGTTCCTCCCTGGCCGGAGGCCGGGGAGGGGAACCATGAGCGAAGACTCATGGTGGAGGGGTAGCGGGCGCCGACGCCTTCGACCCCTCCACCAGCTTCGCTGGTCCCCCTCCCCACGCCTTTGGCGCAGGGAGGAAATCAACTAAGCTGTTCCAGCCGTTCGTCGCTTAGCGAGCCCGGGATGATCATCACCGGGCACGGCAGTGCGCCGGCGTCTTTTCCCGAGAAGGCGGACACCAATTGTCCCGGCGCACCAGTGGGAGCAGCGCCCAGCACCAGGGCCGCAATGTCGTCCCGGTCGGCAAGATAGTCGCGGACGGTCTTTTCGAGCTCGCCCTGGCGAAGAACGATCGCCGGCTGAATTCCGGCCTGATCGAAAATTTCCCCGACCGCGGAGCTGACAATGCCTTCGATTCGAAGCTTCTGCTCTTCCTCGATTGCCGCCTGGACTCCGCCCCACTGGACGAAATCCTGCGGCGACACGACCGCGAGCACCTCGACATTGCCGTCTGTCTTGGCAGCTCGGCGCGCGGCAAAGCGCAGTGCCACGCGCGCCTCGGCGCTGTCGTCGATCACGACCAGATAAGTGCGGCCCCCTGCCATCTTTGCCGACGCTGCTGCAAAGCTGCGGCAAGCGCAAGCGGAGACGCTCGGCCAGTCGCAGGCTTGACCCTGGCCGCCGCATTGGCTTTGTGCCCCCAATCCGCCTTCCCGAGAAGGATTCCGATGCCCATCGAGCTCAAAATGCCAGCCCTTTCCCCGACGATGGAGGAAGGCACGCTCGCCAAATGGCTGGTCAAGGAAGGCGACGAGGTGTCGAGCGGCGACATTCTCGCCGAGATCGAGACCGACAAGGCGACAATGGAATTCGAGGCCGTCGACGAAGGCACGATCGCCAAGATTCTGGTCGCGGAGGGCACGGACGGGGTCAAGGTCGGAACGGCAATCGCGATCCTCGCGGGCGAAGGCGAGGACGTGAAGGCGGCGAGCGCTGCCACTACTTCCTCTCCCCCATCCGCGGGAGAGGGAAAGAGCAGCGAAGCTGCTCAGGGAGAGGGGGAAGCGAAACCCTCGCCGAAGCGTGACGAGTCGGAGCCGCAGCCTCAACAAAGCCCCTCTCCCCAACCCCTCTCCCGCGACGGGGGAGAGGGGCAGACGCGGATCAAGGCTTCGCCGCTCGCTCGCCGCATCGCCGAGGACAAGGGCATCGACCTGTCAGGCGTCGAGGGCAGCGGCCCCGGCGGCCGAATCATCAAGGCGGACCTGGAGAAAGCACCTGCGGGCGCGCCCAAGGCTGCTCCTGCGGCAGCGGCTCCCGTCGAGCCCGGAGACATTCCGCACGAGGCGGTCAAGCTTTCGAACATGCGCAAGACGATCGCCCGCCGCCTGAGCGAGGCAAAGCAGACGATCCCGCACATCTATCTGACCGTCGATATCCAGCTCGATGCTTTGCTCAAGCTTCGCGGCGAGCTCAACAAAGGGCTGGAGCCGCGCGGGATCAAGCTTTCGGTCAACGACCTTTTGATCAAGGCGCTGGCGGCCGCTCTGATCGAAGTGCCCGAATGCAACGTCAGCTTCGCCGGCGACAGCCTGATCAAGTACAGCCGCGCCGACATATCGGTCGCGGTGTCGATCCCGGGCGGGCTGATCACGCCGATCATCGTCGGGGCGGACGGCAAGAGCGTGTCGGCGATCGCGACCGAGATGAAGGACCTGGCGGCGCGAGCCAAGGACGGCAAGCTGAGCCCGGACGAATATCAGGGCGGAACCGCAAGCATCTCCAACATGGGCATGTACGGGATCAAGCAGTTCGACGCGGTGATCAACCCGCCGCAGGGGATGATCATGGCGATCGGCGCGGGCGAGAAGCGGCCCTATGTTATCAACGACAGCCTGCAGATCGCGACGGTGATGAGCGCGACCGGAAGCTTCGACCACAGAGCCATCGACGGCGCCGACGGGGCGCGGCTGATGCAGGCGTTCAAGCGGCTGGTCGAAAACCCGCTGGGGATGCTCGCCTGATGAGCGACTCGCGGGTCCCGCTGATCCGCGTCACAGCGATGCCGGCTGACACCAACCCTTATGGCGGCGTGTTCGGCGGCTGGCTTATGGGGCAAATGGGCCTCGCCTGCGGGTCGTTCGCGTCGAAGCGTAGCCGGGGCAAGGCAATCCTGGTGGCGGCGGACGCAATCAGATTTCCGGGGGCGATGGCGGTCGGCGACGAGCTTAGCGTCTTTGTCGAGCTGGTGAAGCACGGGCGGACGTCGCTGAGGCTGAAGGCCGAGGCGGTGGCTCGCGAGCGCGACGGCGAGCAAGAGCAGGTGGTCGCGGAGGGGGAGTTCACGTTCGTCGCTCTGGATGCGGACGGGAAGCCGCGGGAGATCGAGTGAAAACTCCCCTCCCCTTGATGGGGACGGCGGGGGTGGGGTGGCGTTGTTCGTAAGGCCCAGCCCTGCACGAAATCACCCCCACCCAACCCTCCCCCATCACAGGGGGAGGGCTTTTCCCGCTAATCCTCGACCATGTTCGGATCGCGGAGGCCTTGGGCGATGGCGCCTCGTGCATTGTTCGCCTGGACGCTGGTGACCGGGTAGGCGCAATAATCGGCCGCGTAGAAGGCGCTTGGGCGGTGGTTGCCACTGAGGCCGATGCCTCCGAACGGGGCGTTGGACGGGGCTCCGTTGGTCGGCTTGTTCCAGTTGATGACCCCGGCGCGGATGTTGCTCCAGAAGCGGTCGAACATTTCCGGGCTTCCGCCGACGAGGCTGGCGGCGAGGCCGAAGCGGGTTGCGTTCGCTTCCTCGATGGCGGCGTCGAAATCCTTGACCCGAATGACCTGCAGGACCGGCCCGAAAATCTCTTCGTCGGGCCGGTCGGTCGCCTCGGTGACGTCGATCAGTGCGGGGGTCAGGTAAGGGCGGTCTTCGTGGGGCCGGTCGAGGCGGCGGATCGGCTTGCCGCCTTTCATCATCAGCTCCATCCACTGCTCCTGAAGATGGCCGGCGGTGGGATTGTCGATCACCGGGCCCATGAACGGCTGCGGGTCGGCAAACGGCTCGTCGACGATGATCCGGTCCATGATCTTCGTGATCGCCTCGATCAGCGGCGCGTGCTTGCCATCCTCGACGATCAGGCGCCGGGCCGCAGTGCAGCGCTGGCCGGCCGAGAGGAAGGCCGACTGGACGGCAATCGTCGCCGCCGCCTCAATGTCCTTGGCATTCCAGATCACGAGCGGGTTGTTGCCGCCAAGCTCGAGCGCCAGAATCTTGTGCGGGGTTTCCGCAAACTGCTTGTGAAGCGCCATCCCCGCCCGCGCAGAGCCGGTGAACAGAAGCCCGTCGATGCCGGGCTGGGAAGCGAGCGCCTTGCCCTCTTCGGGCCCGCCAATCAGCAGACGGATCACGCCTTCCGGTATCTTCGCGTCGTGGAAGCATTGCACCAGGAACTCGCCGGTCGCGGGAGTCTTCTCGGACGGCTTGAACACCACCGCATTGCCCGCGATCAGCGCCGGCACGATGTGGCCATTGGGAAGATGCGCGGGGAAATTATACGGCCCGAGCACCGCAAGCACCCCGTGCGGCTTGTGGCGGACCAGCACCTTGTTGCCGATCGCCGCTTCGATCGTCAGCTTGGGCGTTCGCTCGGCATAGGCGCTGATCGAAATCTCGACCTTGTTGATGACCGCCGTGACTTCGGTCTGGGCTTCCCAGAAGGGCTTGCCCGTCTCGCGGGCGATCAGGGTCGCGAACTCCTTTTCCTTCTTTCGAACGACGTTGGCGAAGCGGCGGAGCGCTTCCATCCGATAAGAGGGCGAATGGCCCGCCCACTCGGACAGGGCTTCGCGGGCAGCGGCGACTTCGACGGCGGCATCGCCGGGCTTTCCCGACCAGATTTTCGTGCCCGTTGCAGGCTCGATCGAAGTGATGGCTTTAGACATAAGCGGGCGCTCCACCACGCGGCGAATGCGTGGTCAAGCGGTGCCCGGTCCATCCTGGAGGGCTTCACCCATCCGGCGGATCGCGGCGACCTTTGCGTTCAACAATGCCCAGTCGTCACTGTCGGCGATTGAAGCCCAGATCGCCTCGACTTCCTCGATGTGCATCGAGCAAGGCGCTGCGTCGGACCAATAGGGGTGGCTCGACGGGGACTCGCGGCCGGCAAGGCAGCCAGCAAGGGCACGGAAGGGTTCGTCCGGATAGGCCTGGGCGCCCGGATCACGGCCGCCGCGCCAGTCGAAGAAGACGCGGTCGATGGTGACGGCTTGCGATTCCAGAGCTTTTGCCAGCGCCGAGGCGAGCCTGGCATCGGATTCATCGTCCCGCGGCTCGACCCCAAGGCGCCACAACAGCTTGCCGATCAGCGCTTTTTCGAAGCGCTCGCCCCAGGTCGATATGATTTCGGAAAGCGCCTCCCCGTCGCTGACCAGCGTCAGGCATCCGGCGAGCTGGGCAAGGTCCCAGTGGATCGCTTCGGGCTGCCTGCCAAAGGCGTAGAGGCCGTGATGGTCGAAATAGGCGGCGGTGAAATTGCCGTCCCAATAAGGTGTGAAGCGCCAGGGCCCGTAGTCGAAGCTCTCGCCGGTTACGTTGATATTGTCGCTGTTGAGGACTCCGTGGACGAAGCCCGCGGCCATGTAGCTGGCGGCAAGAGTGGCGGTCGCTTCGCTGGCCAGCGCGAACAGGCACAACGCATTTTCGCCACCGTCCGGTGACGGAACCTCGCTGAACAGATGCTCCAGGCAATAGCGGACCAGCCGGTTGAGGTTCTCGGTGTCGCGATGGAAAGCCTGCCGCTGAAAGGTGCCGATCCGGATGTGGCCGTGGCTTAGCCGGGTCAGCACCGCCGAGCGGGTTGGCGAGGGCTCGTCGCCGCGCACCAGCTGCTCGCCGGTTTCGAACAGAGCGAAAGTCTTGGAGGTGTTGACGCCAAGAGCCTCGAGCATCTCGGTCGCAAGCACCTCCCGGACCCCGCCCTTGAGGGTCAGTCGTCCGTCGGCGGTGCGGCTGTGGGGAGTCTGACCCGAGCCCTTGGTGCCGAGGTCGAGAAGCCGTCTCCGATCATCGCGCAGCTGGGCGAACAGGAACCCGCGGCCGTCGCCGATATCGGGGTTGTACACACGGAATTGGTGGCCGTGATAGCGAAGCGCCAGCGGCTTCTGAAGATTGCCGGGAAGCGGTTGAAAACGGCAGAAATGCGCGGCCCAGGCCGCTTGCGCCAAGTCGCCCAGCCCCACCGTCTTTGCGGCCCTGTCGTTCAGAAAGCGCGCAGTGCATTGCGGGAAGCCGGCAGGCCGAACGGCGTCGTAAAAGCCATCGCCGAGCTCGACGATCTTCACATCTGAGCGGCAGGATTGCGCGAGCGCCATTCGCCCGCGATAGGGGAGCGAAACCTGAGGGGGAACCGCGAATGGCATCTTGGAGCGACCGGCACTGGACCAGCCGCGATGGGTTGAAGCTGCACTATCGCGACTACGCCGGTCCGGACGACCGGCCGCCAATTCTCTGCCTTCACGGGCTGACCCGCAATTCGCGCGATTTCGAAGCCCTTGCCAATCATCTTGCCGGCGACTGGCGGGTGATCTCTCCCGATTTCCGCGGCCGCGGGCTCAGCGAGTATGACCCGCAATCGAGCCGCTACATGCCGCCCACCTACGCGGCCGACGTCCTCCAGCTTCTGGACGAGCTGGGAATCGAGAAAGCCGTGTTCGTTGGGACTTCGCTTGGCGGGCTGACGACGATGATCGTTGCCGGCTTCGCCCCGCAGCGGATTGCCGGAGCCGTCCTCAACGATATCGGGCCGGAGCTGTCCAGCGAGGGGATCGGGCGGATCAGCGACTATGTCGGCAATCCCGTTCTCTATCGGGACTGGGATGAGGCGGCGGACGTTTTCTCGGCCAAGTTCGGCGACGTCCACCCGCGCTACGGGCGCGAGGAGTGGCTCCGCTATGCGCGGCGCGTGTGCCGCGAGACCGACCGCGGGATCGAGTTCGACTATGACATGACGATCGCCGAGCCGTTCAAGCAGATGGACGAGAAGACGGCTGCAGCGGCCGACGCCTGGCCGCTGTTCCATGCGCTAGCCGGAAAGCCGGTGCTTCTTCTTCGCGGCGAGCGAAGCGACTTGCTGTCGCCGCAAGTCGCCGAAAAGATGCGCGACTCGATGCCCGGCGTAGAGCTGGTGACGGTGCCCAATGTCGGCCACGCGCCCGACTTCGAGGAGCCTGAATCGGTCGAAGCGGTCGAACGGCTGCTCGGCCGTGTTCTCGAGGGCTAGGCCGTAACCCGCTTCAGCTTGTCGAGCGCGGGCTGGTCCGGCTCTTCGGGCGAGATCGTCGAGACGAACTGGCCGTTGCGGTCGAACAGCAGCGCGGTTGCGGTGTGATCGACATTGTATCCGCCATTCCCGTCCGGCGCCTTCTGCGCGAAGATTCCAAATTGCTTTTTCACCTGCTCGATCTGGGCGGGTGAGCCGGTCAAGGCGATCACTGGTCCGCCGAACGCATTTTCGTAGGTCGCGACCTGCTCCGGGCCGTCGCGCTCGGGATCGACGCTTACGAAGACGATGTTGAACGCCTCATCGCCGCGGCCAAGCTCATTGCGGAGCTTTACCAGCCGCTGAAGAGTCGTCGGGCAGACGTCGGGACAATGGGTGAAGCCGAAGAAAACCGCAAAAGGCTTGCCTGACAGGCGCTGGCTCGAGAACGGCTTCGAATCCGAGCCGACCAGGGTGAACGGGCCACCGAATGTCGAGCCGGTGACCTGGCCTTGCGACACCCTCCCCTCCGGTGTCGGGCGAAGGGTGAGATAGGCGAAGCCGGCAAGCGCGAGCACGACGAGGATCCAGATCAATATTCGAACGCGTTTCAATCAATGCTCCATTGCCTGGGCCGCCGATTTGGCTACCGCCGCGACCCGGATCGTCCCCGACCGCTCGAATTTCAGCGCGATTGGCAGTTCCTGACCAGCCTCGAGCGGCCGGTTCAGACCAACGATCATCACATGGGTGCCGCCGGGCTTCAGCGCCACCACCGCACCGCCGGGAATCTCGAGTGAATCCAGGGGACGCATCCGCATCACTCCGCCGTCCATCGAGGTGGAGTGGAGCGACGCGTCGCCGTCGGCGGCCGAGACCTTGAGCAGCCGATCGCCGCCGCCACTGTTGCGGAGCGTGAAATAGGCCGCGGTCGTGGATTTGCCGGGCAGGGTGGCGCGAACCCAGGCATCGCCTGGCTGAATGGCGGGCGCAGAGTCCTGCTTCGAATCGCAGGCCAGCAGTGCGAGCACGAGTAGGATCGAGCCTCGTTTCAATTCGCGTCCTCGAGAAGTTCGAACCGCCAATGGAGCAAAATTGCGGCGCTGTCAGATGATTGCAGGGAATGCCTGCCAGGCGACCGCGACGAACGAGAGAGCCGCGCCCCCCGCTGATACTCGTGCCCACCAGCGATCAAGCTCGTCCGCTGCGGCGCGGCTCAAGAGCGCCAGCCACAGGATCGCTGCATCGGCCAGCAGAGCCGCCGCGGTGGCCGCGAGAGTCAGCCAGCGGGCGAGGTCGGTTCCTGGAAAGATGCTGGCGAAGGCGTAAGCCGAAAAGAAGTGGGCGGCCCAGACCAAGAGGCCGCCGAGAAGAAGCGCCCAGCTGCGCACCTCAAATCCCGCCGGGAAACAAATGGGTCAGGAGTGCCGAGATCGCCCCCTGTCCGGACGTGTAGAGGATGAAGAGGAAGATCACATCGAAGGTGACGTTGCGCGGCCGGGTGACCAACCCTCGGGCGGTTCGAAGCGCCAAATAGAAGATCATCAGCAGGACGATCGCAATCAGCATCCCCTGCAAGGCGAGGAACGCCATGATCAGCGCTTTCTGGCCGCTTAGCTCAGGATCGAGATCCGTCCAGCTCATCCAGTCGAACGCGAATGCCGCGCTCGCTGCAAGACCGGCGAAAATCAATTGCGAGGTCGGGCTCCAATGGGTCGACTTTTCGCGGGCAAGCAGCCAGCGGCCAAGCAGCGCCAGGCCGATCGCCGCGCCATAGCCGCCGAGGATCGGAAGCAGCCACCACTGGTTGTCGGGCGCCGTCCAGTAGGACGGGTGGAGACCGTACAGGAAGACGAAGCTGAACACCGCCATGACGAAGATCATCAGGATGACGATCAGCAGGATTACGGTCGCCCACCAGCCATGGGTGCTCGGTCCCGTCACATAGGTCGGGAGGATGATCCCGCCGCCGATGTCGGCCTGCTTTACCGCGATCGGGCGGTCGGTTTCCCAGAGCCAGCGGAGAACCGACGGAATTGCGAGGATGCCGCTGATGACTGCAGGGGTATAGGCCTGGACCGTCAACAGCAGGAAGAAGCCGGCGGTGAACAAGGCTGCGAGAAGCGGCCAGACCGACGGGCCTGGCATGATCTGAAGATATTGCGGCTCGGCGCGAAGCGGACTGGTGATGATGGTCTCGCGAAGGCCAGTGGGGGCGTTGGGAAGCAAATAGCGCCCCTCGGCTACGTCGTCGCAGATGCTGGGGTCGTCCCACAAAGGTTGCCGGCTCCGGACGACGGGAATGCTGCGGGTGGAATAGAGCCCGGTCGGGAGCCATTCGAGAGTGCCGCCGCCATAGATGTTGCCGGCGTCATCGTCCGCGGTGAACCGGAAATTGCGCGCGAGATCGTACAGGAACAGAGCTACCCCTGAGGCAAGGACGAAGGCGCCGACGGTGGAAAGAAGGTTCGTCGCTTCGAGGTTGGAGCCCGGAAGATAAGTGTAGACCCGCCGCGGCATGCCCATGAAGCCGGTGAGATGCATCGGCAGGAAGGTCAGGTGCATGCCCGCGAACATCAGCCAGAACACCCATTTGCCGAGCCGTTCCGACAGCGGCCTCCGGCTGGTCATCCCGAACCAGAAGTAGAAACCGGCGAACAAAGGGAAGACGGCACCCCCGATCAACACATAATGGAGGTGGGCGACGATGAAGTGGGTGTCGTGGACCTGCCAGTCGAACGGCACCATCGCCACCATCACTCCGGTGAGACCGCCCATCACGAAGATGACGAGGCCACCGACCAGAAACAAAGTCGGGGTGTTGTAGCGGGGCCGCCCGTTGGCCAGGGTCGCAATCCAGGCGAACACCTGGATACCGGCCGGCACGCTGACCGCCATACTCGCCGCCGAGAAGAAGCCGACCGACAGCGTCGGCATGCCGGTGGTGAACATGTGGTGCGCCCACACCCCGAAGCTGATGAAGCCGGTCGCCAGCAGCGCGAGAACGACGAGGTGATACCCGACAAGCTCGGTCCGCGAGAGCGCGGCCACCATCATCGACACCAGCCCGGCCGCGGGCAGGAAGATGATGTAGACTTCCGGGTGGCCGAAGAACCAGAACAAATGCTGCCACAGCAACGGGTCGCCGCCGCGGGTCGCGTCGAAGAACGGCCAATTGAGCGCCCGCTCAAGCTCCAGCAGAAACGTTGCCAGGATCACCGCCGGGAAGGCGATGATGATCATCGCCGCAAACACCAGCATCGCCCAGGCGAACATCGGCATTCGCGCCAGAGTCATTCCCGGAGCGCGGGTCTTGAGCACTCCCACCAGGATCTCGATCGCTCCGGCAATCGCCGAAATCTCGATGAAGCCGATCCCAAGAAGCCAGAAATCGGCGTTGATTCCAGGCGAATAAGTGATGCTGGTGAGCGGCGGGTACATGAACCAGCCGCCGTTGGGAGCGACCCCGAAGAAGATCGACGCGAAGAAGCACAGGCCGCCCACCAGATAGGCCCAGAAAGCATAGGCCGACAGTCGCGGGAACGGCAGGTCGCGAGCAGCGAGCATCTGCGGGAGAAGCATGACCCCGATCGCTTCCATGATCGGGACTGCGAAAAGGAACATCATCACCGTGCCATGCATGGTGAAGAACTGGTTGTAGGTTTCCTGCGGCAGCACCCCCATCAAGGGCAGTGCGAGCTGGGTTCGGATGAAGAGCGCGAGAGCGCCGGCGAGGATGAAGAACAGGAAAGCCGCGCCGACGTAGAAGACACCGATATAATTGTTGTTGACGACCGTCAGCAGCCTCCAGCCGCGCGGCGCGGCCCAGATTCGCTCCAGCTCCTCGACCTCGCCCGCTGGCCGTTTGCCGGGGAGCGGGAATTGGTCGAGCAGCTTCGGGTCGAAGCCTGTTTCGGAGGTCACCGCTGCGCCTCGAGATAGGACGCGAGCGAAGCGACCTCCTCACCCGACAGGACCGTATAAGGCGGCATCCGGTTGTTGGGCTTGATCGCCTGGCTGTTGGCGATCCAGCCCATCATCGTTCCGCGATTGTTGGGAAGGATCCCGGCGCCCAGCGTTCTGCGGCTGCCGACGTGGGTGAGATCGGGGCCGGCAAGTCCGTTTGCACCGGTGCCGGCGATCCGGTGACATGCCGCGCAACCCGCCGAGCCGAACAGCTGTGCTCCGCGTGCCAAGCCAGGGCCCGCCGGAGCGGCGGCCGCCGAAGCGCGGGTCAGGCGCTGCTGCATCAGCGCGTCGAACCTCTGCTGCGGGTGAGCGACGACGGTAAAGCCCATCAACGCGTGCGGTCCGCCGCAAAATTCGGCGCATTGCCCGCCATACACGCCCGGCCGGTCCGCCTGGATTACCAGCGCGTTGCGGCGGCCCGGGATCATGTCGAGCTTGCCCGACAGGCGCGGCACCCAGAAACTGTGGATGACATCGGCAGATTCGAGCTCGAGCACGACCGGCTTGCCGGCCGGAATGTGGAGCTCATTCGCGTCCTGGATCAGTGGCTCGCCATTGCTGTCGAGATAGGCAACTCGCCACCACCACATCTCGCCGGTGACTCGAACCCGCATCGCGCCGTCGGGTGCCGGCTGCGACAAATCCCTCGTCAGCGTCAGGCCCCAGATGAGAAGCAAAGTGAGGACGACGACCGGAAAAGCGATTCCGCCGATCCAGATAATCGTCGTGCCGCCAAGCTTCGAGCGCAGGCGCTCGTTGCCGGACAGAGCGACGTAGAGCGCCGCGAGAACGACCAGAAGCACTCCGGCGGACATTGCCAGCAATACCCAGCTGAGCGTCGTCACCGACCAGGCGTAGGGGCCGGCCGGGTCGAACAATGGCGGGGGCCATCCGTCGAGCATCCTATTCCTTCAGCTCGTAGAGATACGCGGCGACGTCGCGCGATTCCTGTTCGCTCAGCGGCATTGCCGGCATGGTCGTCCCGGGCAAGACTGCGGGCGCATTGCGGACGAACTCGGCGAGCAGATCGGGACGGTTGGGAATTCGGCCCGCGATCAGCGCCCGGCCGGCAAAGCCGCCGAGCCTGGGAGCCGCGCGGCCCTTCGGCCAGCCGATACCCTCGATCGTGTGACAGGCGGCGCAGCCGACCCGCTCAATCGCCAGCTTGCCGCTGGCAGGATCGGCGACCGGCATGAATTGCTGCTCTTCGGGCGCAGGCTTGCACGCGGCGGCAAGCAGCATCAGCGGGATGATTGCGCTCGATCGTCTCACCGGGCCCCCAGTCGTTGCGAGCCACCAGTGCCCGTTCGGGAACCGATGCGCAGCCGTACCGGTTCCCTTCCGGCAATGGCTTCCCGCAATCAAGGACTGTCTCTTGCCGGCGCAGCCGCGGCAATCGCGCTTGGCGGATGCGCGCCGGTGGACACTCGGTCCAGCGAGCGGTTCGAGAAAACCGGCAAGCTGATAGCGCTGAGCGGTGCCGGTGCAGGGGCATCCAACGCCTGCTTCACCTGCCACGGACTCAAGGGCACCGGCGACGGCGCCGGCTCGCCACGGCTGGCAGGCCTCGACGCCGGTTATCTCCAACGGCAGCTGGAAGCTTATGGCGACGGCAGGCGACGGCATACGCAGATGAGCTGGATCGCGCGGCAGCTCAGTGCCAGCGAGCGCAAACAGGTCGCGGCTTATTATGCGGCGATGCCGTTCTCGGCGCAGACAGCGTCCGTCGACTCCACGCCGCGGCTCTACGCGCAGGGCGATCCGAGCCGCGGGATCGCGTCCTGCGCAAGCTGCCACGGCAAGAACGGCCAGGGCCTCGGCCCTGCGAACCCGCCGCTTGGCGGGCAACCGGCGGCCTATCTGGAGGCGCAGCTCGAAGCCTGGCGCCATGGCAAGCGGAGGAACGATCCTGGCGACGTGATGCTCAGGATCAGCCAGCTTCTGACTCCTTCGGAAAGCGCGGCTCTTGCGGTTTATGCTTCGAACCTCCCCGGGGATCTTTTGAGTCCGGGATCTCCGGAAGCATTCCTTGAAGCACATCCTGACGGTCCCAGAAGTGATGCTTCAGGGCCGCCCCTACATGTGCCGGAATCAGCACGAGCAACAGAATGACCAGATAACGGTGGACAAGCTCCGCGGCGTGCAGGACCTCGAAGCGGCTAGGTTCGCTCAGCATTTCGAGAGGGATTTGCGGCCAGGGCAGGATGCCCGCCAAATAGAGCGGGCCCGGTGCTTCAAGGCTCGACCACATAAACCAGCCGCTTAGCGGCAGGCCGAAGAAGCAGACGTAGAACAAAATCTGGGTCACGTGCGCGACCGTCGTTTGCCAGCCTAGCGTGTCGGCGTCATTTTCCGGCCCCGGGATCAGCACCCGCCACGCTACCCTAAGCATTGCCAGCACCAGGATCGGCAAGCCGGCGGCGCTGTGCACCTGATAGGCGTGGACCTTGTCGCCGCCAGGCATCATCCAGTCGGTCCAGAAGCCCCAGCCGATCTGGAACAGCACCAGCGCGGCCATCACCCAGTGAAAGACGAGGCCGACCGGCGAATAGCGGTCCTGCTCGGTATGTTTTCGCGCCCAGCGACGGATCGCCTCGAGCATCAGGCGGCGGCCCGGCTCTCGGCTTTCAGCCACTTGCCGGCGATCACCAGCGCCGCCGCGAGGTAGAAGCCAGCGGCCGGCGCCCACATTACCAGCCCGCCAAGCTGCTGGTCTTCGAGCGGCGAAAATCCCCAAGGGGCCGTAGTCCCGAAATGGGGTTCGTAGAGCGCGGTTGCGGCAAAGGTGATCAGCGCGCCGAGCAGCCCCATCTGGACCAGGGTCACGAGAAGCGCCCCGACAGCGGCCGGCGCGGAAGCGCGTCGAATTGCGGCCCAGAAGCCGAGCGCGCAGCCAAGGATGCTAAGCTGCATCAGCCAGTAGATCGCATGGCTGGACAATGCCGCGGAATATAGCGGCGGAGCGTGCCAGACCCAGAATATGACCGCCTGGAGGGCGGTCCAGGCGGCAAGCGAGCCGACGCGCGGAAGCTCGGTCCTTGGCAGCGACAGGACCAGAAGCGGCGCAAGAGCGGCGGTGAGAAGCACGTGGTGGACGACGCGCGCCGAGAACAGCGCCGAGGTCAGAGCGCAGAACGGGGTCACGAACAGGATCAGAACAAGACCCGTGGCCGCATAAAAGGCCATCGACCGGTCAGGGTGACGCCTGCCGATCGCGACCTGCCAACCGATCGCGATCGCCGCAACGGCGAGCATCA
The DNA here is from genome assembly GCA_013817375.1 of Sphingomonas sp. Classification (GTDB taxonomy): domain Bacteria; phylum Pseudomonadota; class Alphaproteobacteria; order Sphingomonadales; family Sphingomonadaceae; genus Sphingomicrobium. The sequence continues at coordinate 501 of JACDCV010000029.1, read as the reverse complement.
GCAGCGGGTCGAAATTCCAGCGGCCGAGCAGCTCCCCCGGCACCGGCGCGGCCCCGCAATAGGGATGCCAGGCGTGGATCGCCCCATTCACCGCCCGTCACCGCCCGAAGGGAGTGGCCTCACTCGCGCTTTCACGCATTGGTAAATGGGCATCGGCATCTATCGGTTCCGTAACGACAGACGCGGCCGGAGGGAATTGCTATGGCGCGAAACACCATTAGTGAGAGCTTTGCCAGCGGTAGCGAGGACTGGCCGTGAATCCATGAGCAACCCTAAATCTTCCAATGGGCCCCGGGAGGGCGACGATTGCTGGCGGCTGGAACGTGCCGACCGGGCCGCGGTCGTGATCGACGCAGCGGACTATTTTAAACTGGCTCGCCAGGCGATGATGCGCGCGACCAAGCAGATCCTGCTCATAGGGTGGGATTTCGACACGCGAATCCACCTGGACCGGTCCGACGATTCCAGCGATGCCCCAACCGCTTTGGGGCCGTTCATTAC
>JACDCV010000028.1 GCA_013817375.1 Sphingomonas sp. | reverse complement strand
CTCAAGGACCTGGTGGCCGAAGTCGACCGGATCTTCCAGACCGAGGACCAGCACGGCCGCCTCTAGCGGATCTGGCTGCCCTGAATGGGGCGCTTCTCTTCTTCGACAGTGATCCAGGTGGCGGTAGCGGCCGCTACAAGCTCGCCTTGCTCGTCGTGGAGAGCGCTTCCGACGCGGTGCTTTCGTCCCTCGCTTGCAATCCTCCAGCCGGTAACGACCATGCGTTCACCCGAGCGCACGGGACGGGCGATGGTGGCCGACATCCGGCCAAGGAGCGCCAGTCCCGCCTCGTCCTCTGCAGCAAAATAGCCGGGGCAATCGAGCGCCGCCCAAAGGAATTCGGGACGGATCAGCCCCTCATGGTCGGCAAGCGATTTCTCCGGTTCCCAGGTGGCCGCGACCTGGCCGGCGAAATCGCCGAGCGGTCCTGGAAAAATGCGCATTCCGTCGCCTGAATCCCGATCCGTCCCGCAAACGAAACAGCCGGGATAGATATGGTGGGAAAGCCCGGTGAAGTGCGGCTCGGCGTCGCGAGCGGCCTCGAAGGACGGCGGCTCGGGCACCTCGACATCGACCGGCTCCCTCGAGGCGGTGACGACCACGCGATCGTCATCGGTGAGGGTGGCCATCATATCGTCGGTATTCAGCGTCAAGTCGCGGTCGAGCGGCGGCGGTGACTTTAGAGTCACGGTGCAATTGGTCCCGCCGAGAGCCGCTGCAACCAGGCCGGCCACATATCCGCCATTGCCGGTGAGGGGCGGGCCCCGGAAGCGCCTTTCGATGCGAACGGTCGACATGGTTGCGCTTGTCTCACCGAAAGGCCTCGGCGGCAATCGTCATGGCGCCGCGACAAGGCTTGCAGCCGCCCCAAGCGCTCTCTAATGCGCGTCCCGAGTGGGCGTGTAGCTCAGTGGTAGAGCACTGTGTTGACATCGCAGGGGTCGCAAGTTCAATCCTTGCCACGCCCACCATTTTTGCCAGCTTTCCTTAGCTCGACCGGTGGCGAAATTGCGGCCGGCAAAGCTGCTTTTTTGACCGGTTCGTCCGCACCGGTTAGGCGGTATGATGCTTCCGCGTCGCCACTGGCTGACCATCCTCATTCTTCTGGTCGGCACGCTGGCGTCCCTGCTGGCAGCCTGGCAGCTGGCCAATGCCGATCAAGAGCGATCCGAAGCGCGCTTCCATTCGCTTGCGCAGAGCGCTGTCACCGCCGTCGACAACAAGATGGACATGCAGATCGCATTGCTGCGCGGTGCAGCCGGCCTGTTCAACGCCAGCGGAACCGTCAGCCAAGAGCAGTTCCGCGCTTATGTCGATCGCCTCCGGCTCGAGCGAAATCACCCTGGAGTGCTCGGGATCGGCTTTGCGGCTTTTGCTCCTACCCAGGTCGGCATCCAGAGCGCCGCCAAGGCCTCGTCCGCGCAAGGGTTGGACGTCGCCTGGTGGCCGGCCGGCGAGCGTGACAATTATTCGGCGATCCTGCGCCTCGAGCCGCTGAACAGGCGCAATCGCGCTGCGCTTGGGTTTGACATGATGAGCGAGCCGACCCGGCGCGAGGCGATGGTCCGAGCGGGAAGAAACATGCGCAGCGCAATGAGTGGCAAGGTGCTTCTGGTCCAGGAAATCGACAAGCAGAAGCAGCCCGGTTTCCTCATCTACACCCCTCTCGCGCGCAAGAGCCAGGACGGAGGTTTTCGCGGCTGGGTCTACAGTCCGCTGCGTGGATTCGACCTGTTCGGATCATTGTTCAGCGGCCGCGATTTCGAAGCCGTCGAGATCGCCGTGTTCGATGGTGAGCCGAGCCCGGAGAATGTGCTGTACGGCTCGCCGGCGCTTCGCGAAAATCCACGCCACCAGATGTTCGCGCCGCTCGAAGTCGCCGGTCGAACGCTGACTCTTCGGATCGCGACATCGCCGCAATATGACACCAGCGCTCCGCTGGCCCTGTCCATCGTGGTTGCCGCGGCCGGGTTGCTGATTACCATTCTGTTCGCTGGTCTCGTCGCTCAGCGCGAGCGGACGATGGGGCGGATCGAGCGCCAGGTCGATGAGCGCACCCGCCAGCTTCGCGACGCCAATCGGCAGGTCCGCTCCGAGGCCGAAGCGCGAAGCGCTGCAGAAGCACAATTGCACCAGATTCAGAAGATGGAGAGCATTGGCCAGCTGACCGGCGGAATTGCACACGATTTCAACAATATGCTCGCCGTCGTCATCGGCAACCTCGACCTTGCTCAGCGCACGCCTGACGATCCCAAGCGGGTCCAGCGGCTGATCGAACATGCGCGCCGGGGCGCCAAACGGGCGGCGGAGCTGACTCACCGGCTGCTGGCTTTCGCCCGGCGCCAGACGTTGATCCCGACCTATGTCCACGCCGGAGTGCTGATCGAGGACATGCTGGAGATGGTCCGGCGAAGCATCGGCACGTCAGTGGTCCTGCAGACGGATCTCGCGGCCGACCTGTGGACGATCCACGTTGACGCCGCGCAGCTCGAAAGCGCGGTCCTAAACCTGGCCGTGAACGCCCGCGACGCGATGCCTGACGGCGGGACTCTCGATATTCGGACATCGAACGCGGTTCGGGAACCAACGGGTGAGCCGGACGCAGCGTCGGGCGAATTTGTCATGATCTGCGTAACCGATTCCGGCGAAGGCATGTCGGAGGAGGTCAGGAGGCGCGCTTTCGAGCCATTCTTCACCACCAAGGGCGTTGGCCAGGGAACCGGCCTTGGTCTTAGCCAGGTCTATGGATTTGCGCAGCAATCCGGCGGGTTCATGGAAATTCAATCCGCTGAAGGAAAAGGGACGACCGTGTCCATCGCCCTTCCCAGAAATCTGGGCGTGGTTGAGCAGGAAAGCTCAGCTGTTGCAGCGTCGGGTGTTTCGACGGCAGGAAGAGGCGAGACCATACTCCTGGTCGAGGACGAGGAGGAAGTGCGCACCTTCAGTGCGGATGCGCTCAAACAGCTCGGTTATTGCGTCGTCGAAGCGGCAAGTGCAGCCGAAGCGCTTGAGCGCCTTGGCGATGGGCCGATCGATTTATTGTTCACCGACGTGGTGATGCCCGGGATGGACGGCCGGAAGCTGGCCGAGGTCGCCCAGAAGCGGCAGCCGGGACTGCGCTTCCTGTTGACGACCGGTTACAGCGACGAGGCGCTGGCCGAGCATGGTGGCCTGCCCGACGGGGCCTCGCTGCTCCACAAGCCCTTTTCCGTCGAAGCGCTTGCAACCAAGGTCCGCGCTCTCCTCGACTCAAACTCGTCTGCATCGAAAGCCTAGCGCTTACAGGCAGGCCTCGAGATAGGGCTGGTCGAACCCGAACTGCTTCGCCTTCTCAAGCGAATAAGGGCGAAGGCCCATCGAGCGATATTCGCCGACGATCCGCCCGTCCGCGCTTTCGTCGAGATATTCGAACTTGAACAATTCCTGGGTGACGATGACCTCGCCCTCCATCCCGATCACCTCGGTGATGTTGGTAGTCCGGCGCGAACCGTCGCGGAGGCGCTTCACCTGGACGATGAGATCGACCGAATCGGCGATCTGGCGGCTGATCGCCTCCTTGGGAATCTTGATGTCGCCCATCATCACCATATTCTCCATGCGCGCGAGGCATTCGCGCGGGGAGTTGGAGTGGAGCGTCGCCATCGAGCCGTCATGGCCGGTGTTCATTGCGGCGAGGAGATCGAACGCCTCCTGGCCGCGGATCTCACCCAGGATGATTCGGTCAGGGCGCATTCGAAGCGCGTTGATGACGAGGTCGCGGATGGTGATCGCGCCCTGGCCTTCGAGGTTGGGGGGCCGCGTTTCGAGCGGCAGCCAGTGCGGCTGCTGAAGCCGAAGCTCGGCCGCATCCTCGATGGTGATCACGCGCTCGCCCGGGTCGATCATTTTCGACAGAGCGTTGAGCATCGTCGTCTTGCCCGAGCCGGTACCGCCCGAAATGATGACGTTCATCCGGCTGGCGCCCGCGATCTTGAGCACGGTGCCCATCTTTTCCGACATCGAACCGAAGCCGCGCATCATGTCGATGGTGATCGGCTTTTCGGAGAATTTACGGATCGAGATGGCAGTGCCGCGGAGGGATAGCGGCGGGATGATGACGTTGACGCGGCTTCCGTCCTGAAGCCTGGCATCGGCGAGCGGAGTCGTCTGGTCGACGCGGCGGCCGACCTTGTTCACGATCCGCTGGGCGATCTGGAACAGATGCTCCTCGTCGCGGAACTGGATCTGAGCGAGCTCGAGCTTGCCCTTGCGCTCGACGAAGCACTGGTCGGGACCGTTGACCATGATGTCGCTGATGCTGGGGTCGGCCAGCAGTTCTTCCAGCGGACCAAGGCCAAGAAGCTCGTCGACCAGGACTTTCTCAAGCGCGAACTGCTCGCGCCGATTGAGAGTGATCTTCAGCTCGGCCAGGACCTCACCGATGATGGGCCGGAATTCCTCGGCGAGCTCGTCCTTGCTCAAAGTCGCTGCGGCCTCCGGATCGACCCGCTCGAGAAGCCTTGGGAGGACCTGCTCCTTGATCCGGTGGACCGAGGCTTCGAAGCCCTCCTGCTTGCTGCTCGCGGCATCGCCGCTTGCGTTCTGCCGGGTGTTGAGGCGGTCCATGGCTCCGCCGGGAGCGGGCGGGGCCTCTCCAGAGGGCTCATCCATCTGTGACGGAAGCTCCTCGATCGGCGGGAATTGCTCGCCGCCGGAAGGCTCTTCCGACGTGGAGGATCCGCTGCCGCTGCCCTTCATCGGCTTGGCGACGCCGAAGCTTGGGCGCTGACTTCCCGTCAGATTGCTACGCTTGCCGAATGCCGTCATCCCAACCCCGATCAATTCAATTCGCGGAAAATCGGGATCGGGATAGCGTGGAACGGTTTAGGAAAAGCTAACCGCGTTTCGCCGCCGGCAGCTGCGCCTGGCGCTATTCGCCGGCCTTCTCGGCCAGGATCGTAAGGCCGTTTGCGCCAACCTCGGCAAACCCACCGCTGACGGGAATGCGCTCCGGAGCTGCGCCCGCAGTGCGGTAGACGGCAATTTCGTCACCGTCCCTCAGCACGGTCATATAGGGCGCGTGGCCGGCCATGATGCCCGATTGGCCTTCGGTGCCCGGGACGACGACCATGTGGACGTCTTCCGACAGCATTTGCCGCTCGGGCGTGACGAGCTCGAAGTGGAGATCGGCCATCGATCAGGCGTCCTCGGCCATCTTCTCGGCCTTGGCGACCGCCTCTTCGATTCCGCCGACCATGTAGAAGGCGCTTTCGGGGAGGTGATCATATTCGCCGTTCACGACCGCCTTGAACGAGCGGACCGTGTCTTCGACCTGGACGAACTTGCCGGGGATACCGGTGAACACCTCGGCAACGTGGAAGGGCTGCGACAGGAAGCGCTGGATCTTGCGGGCGCGGCTGACGGTGAGCTTATCTTCCTCGCTGAGCTCGTCCATTCCCAAGATGGCGATGATGTCCTGAAGCGATTTGTACTTCTGGAGAGTTTCCTGGACGGCGCGGGCGACCTCATAATGCTCCTGGCCAACGATCGCCGCGGTGAGAACGCGGCTGGTCGAATCGAGGGGATCCACCGCCGGATAGATACCAAGCTCGGAAATCGCGCGATTGAGTGTCGTCGTTGCATCGAGGTGGGCGAACGAGGTTGCCGGCGCAGGATCGGTGAGATCGTCGGCGGGAACGTAAATCGCTTGCACCGAGGTGATCGAACCCTTGTTTGTCGAGGTGATCCGCTCCTGAAGAGTGCCCATGTCGGTCGCCAGCGTCGGCTGATAGCCCACCGCCGAGGGAATTCGGCCGAGCAGCGCCGACACTTCCGAGCCCGCCTGGGTGAAGCGGAAGATGTTGTCGACGAAGAACAAAACGTCCTGGCCCTCGACGTCGCGGAAATATTCGGCCTGGGTGAGGCCCGAAAGAGCAACCCGGGCGCGAGCTCCCGGCGGCTCGTTCATCTGGCCGAACACCAGCGCGACCTTGGAGCCTTCCGTCGTCGGGTTGCCGTCGGCGTCCTTGGCGATGACGCCCGAGTCGATGAACTCATGGTAAAGATCGTTGCCTTCGCGGGTGCGCTCGCCGACTCCGGCGAACACCGACACGCCGCCATGGCCCTTGGCGATATTGTTGATCAGCTCCTGGATGAGCACGGTCTTGCCGACACCGGCACCGCCGAACAGGCCGATCTTGCCGCCCTTTGCGTAAGGCGCGAGCAGGTCGATGACCTTGATCCCGGTGACGAGGATCGAGCTTTCGGTGGACTGGTCGACAAAAGGCGGAGCGTCGGCGTGGATCGGCGCGAACAAATCGCTTCCGATCGGGCCGCGCTCGTCGATAGGCTCACCGATGACGTTCATGATCCGGCCGAGAGTCTTCGGACCCACCGGAACCTGGATCTGCGAGCCGGTCGAGCGCACCTGCTGGCCCCGGGTGAGGCCGTCCGTGGAGTCCATGGCGATGGTCCGGACGATATTCTCGCCAAGGTGCTGAGCGACCTCGAGCACGAGGCGGTTGCCGTGATTGTCGGTCTCGAGCGCCGACAGGATCGCCGGCAGCTCGCCCTCGAACGACACGTCGACGACGGCGCCGATCACCTGCGCGACGCGGCCCGTGGCGTTGCTCGACGGCTTGGTCGCATTATCCGCGCCGGTCGCTGCGGCCTTGGTCTTGCGGGTCTTGGGTTCGGCGGCGGTTGCCATGGTCTTCTTCCCTTCGTTCCCCGGCGAAGGCCGGGGTCCAGTCCTAAACAAAATTGGCGCTTGCAGCGCCGCCTGGGCCCCGGCCTTCGCCGGGGAACAGGAAAATTACAGCGCTTCGGCGCCTGAAATAATCTCGATCAGTTCGGTTGTGATCACCGCCTGGCGTTGGCGGTTGTAGCGGATCGACAGCTTGTTGATCATGTCGCCGGCATTGCGGGTCGCATTGTCCATCGCGGTCATCTGGCTGCCGTAGAAGCCGGCCTGGTTCTCGAGCAGGGCCCGATAGACCTGGACGGCGATGTTGCGCGGCAGGAGAGCGGACAGGATTTCTTCCTCATCCGGCTCATATTCGACCATTGCATTGCCCGAAGCGCCCTTGTCGCCGCTCTCGGCGGCTGGCCTGACCGGAATGATCTGCTCCACCGTCGGCTCCTGGACCAGGGTCGAGCGGAAATTGGCATAAGCGAGGTGGGCGACGTCGAAGCCGCCGCTTTCGAACCGGTCGACGATGTCGTCGGCGATCGCCTGGGCGATATCGTAGCCGGGGTTCTTCATCGCGGCGATGTCGTGCTGCCCGATGATCATCCTGGGGAAGATGCGCTGGAGTATCGGCCGGCCCTTGCGGCCGACGATGTAGAAATGGACGGTCTTGCCATCCCTGATCAGCTCTTCGCCCTTGCGGCGAGCCGCACGAACGATGTTGCTGCTGAACGCGCCCGCAAGGCCGCGCTCGCTGGTGACGACGACGATCAGATGCGTGTCGTCCTTGCCGGTTCCCGCCAGCAGCTTCGGGCTTTCCGGCCCCACCGTCGCGCGGCTCGCGATCGACTGAACGACGTCGCTCATCCGCTGCGCATAGGGACGGGCGGCGATGGCGTTCTGCTGGGCGCGCCGAAGCTTCGACGCTGCAACCATGTTGAGCGCCTTGGTGATCTTCTGCGTCGACTTCACCGAGCCGATGCGAAGCTTCAGGGCCTTGAGACTGGCCATCTTATGCGAACGTCTTCCCGAAGTCCGTCAGCGCGTCCTTCAGCTTGGCGGCGGTGTCGTCGCTCAGCTCCTTGGTCTCACGGATCGTCTTCAACAAATCGGCGTGCTCGGAGCGCAAAAAGCTCAGCATCGCCGCCTCGTAACGCGTGACCGCGCCGACTTCGATCGTGTCGATGAAGCCCTTGGTGCCAGCGAAGATCGACGCGACCTGCTCCTCGACTGGCATCGGGCTGTACTGCGGCTGCTTGAGCAGCTCGGTCAGCCTGGCGCCGCGGGCGAGAAGCCGCTGCGTTGCCGCATCGAGGTCGGACCCGAACTGGGCGAATGCCGCCATTTCGCGATACTGGGCGAGCTCCAGCTTGATCGAGCCCGAGACCTTCTTCATCGCCTTGGTCTGCGCGGCCGAGCCGACCCGGCTCACCGACAGGCCGACGTTGATCGCCGGGCGGACACCCTGGAAGAACAAATCGGTCTCAAGGAAGATCTGGCCGTCGGTGATCGAGATGACGTTGGTCGGGATGTAGGCCGAAACGTCGCCGGCCTGGGTCTCGATGATCGGAAGCGCGGTAAGCGATCCGCCGCCATTGTCGTCATTCATCTTGGCAGCGCGCTCGAGCAATCTGCTGTGAAGGTAGAAGACGTCGCCGGGATAGGCTTCGCGGCCCGGCGGGCGACGAAGCAGAAGCGACATCTGGCGATAGGCCACTGCCTGCTTGGAAAGGTCGTCATAGACGATCAGCGCGTGCATTCCGTTGTCGCGGAAATATTCGCCCATCGCGCAGCCGGTGTAGGGCGCGAGGAATTGCAGCGGAGCGGGCTCCGAGGCGGTCGCGGCGACGACGATCGTATATTCCATCGCGCCATTCTCTTCGAGCGCCCGGACGATCTGGGCGACGGTCGAGCGCTTCTGGCCGATGGCAACATAGATGCAGTAGAGTTTCTGCGATTCTTCGCCGGCGGCGTTGATGTTCTTCTGATTGATGAAGGCGTCCAATGCGACCGCGCTCTTTCCGGTCTGGCGGTCGCCGATGATCAGCTCGCGCTGGCCGCGTCCGATCGGCACCAGTGCGTCGAGGGCCTTCAATCCGGTCTGCACCGGCTCATGCACCGACTTCCTCGGGATGATGCCCGGCGCCTTGACCTCGACGCGGCTTCGCTCGGTCGATTCGATCGGGCCCTTGCCGTCGATCGGGTTGCCAAGCGCATCGACGACACGACCAAGCAGTCCCTTGCCGATCGGCACGTCCACGATGGTGCCGGTGCGGCGTGCGATCGACCCTTCCTTGATCGTCGTGTCGGAGCCGAAGATGACGACTCCGACATTGTCGGCCTCAAGGTTGAGCGCCATGCCCTGGATGCCGCCGTCGAACTCGACCATCTCGCCCGCCTGGACGTTGTCGAGCCCGTAGATGCGCGCGATTCCGTCGCCGACGGAAAGCACGGTGCCGACTTCGGCGATTTCCTCCTCGGCTGCGAAATTCGCGATCTGGTCGCGGATGACGCGTGAAATTTCAGCGGCGCGGATGTCCATCTTTAGCCTTTCATCGCCTGAGCGAGTCGGTTGAGTTTGGTCTTCAATGAGGCGTCGATCATCTGGCTTTCCACCTTGACGATCAGTCCTCCGAGAATTTCCGGGTCGGTGCGCGCCTCGATAGCGACATTGCGGCCGATACGCTTCTCGAGCTGCGCTTTCAGCCTGGCGATCTGGTCGTCGCCCAGCGGATGGGCGGACACGACCTCGGCAGTGGTTTCGCCGCGATGCTGGGCCGCCAGCTTTCGAAAGGCGGCAATGACCGAAGGGAGCTTTGACTTGCGGCCGTTCTTCGCCAAAACGCCCAGGAAATTGGTGCTGATCGGATCGGCGCCGATCTGCGCACCTACGGCGGCGAATGCTTTTCCTGCATCCTCGCGGTCCACGAGCGGGGACGTCACCAGCTGGTGGAATTCGCGCGAGTCAGCAAGCGCCTGGCCAAGCGAATCGAGGCTCCGGCTGACTGCGTCGATCTGCCTTTCGTCACGGGCCAGGTCGAACAGAGCGGACGCGTAGCGCCCTGCTAAGCTGGCCTGAATGCCGCCGGATGTCTCCACGCGCCCAAAGCTCCAGAACTGGAATTGCCCCCATGCGAAAACGGGGCGTTTGCACGGTCTTAGACCGCACCGCCCCCATGGGTTGGCGCGCCCGTAGCAGCGGGTGCTGAGCGATGCAAGAAGGTGGCGGCGCGCCTTCGTTCGGCTTTGACCGCAAGCCGCGGGAAGTGCGAACTACGATGTGCTGCTATACCGGGTCCATGCTGATGCGAACATTTGACCATGACGAAAGCTGGGCCGCGTTCGAGCGGCGCGACCGCGGCTGGGACGGCAAGGTCATCGGCGCGGTGAAGACCACCGGCATCTATTGCAAGCCGAGTTGTCCGGCCCGGCGGCCCAAGCGCGAGCAGGTCGAATTCTTCGCCAGTGCTCAGGAGGCGCTGGCCGCGGGCTATCGTGCATGTCTTCGATGCCGCCCCGACGATATCGGCCGCGACCGGGAGGCGGTGGCCAAGGCCCTCAAGCTGATCGAGTCGGCCGAAGAGCCGCCGAGGCTCACCGAACTGGCGAAGGCGGTCGGCTATGCGCCGCACCACTTCCAGCGACTGTTCAAGCGCGACCTCGGAATCTCGCCGGCTGAATATGCCCGCGCGTTTCGCGCCGGAAGGGCCGAACGGCATTTGCAGGAGAGTGAACGGGTGACCGACGCAATTTATGATTCCGGCTATTCGGGGCCGAGCCGCTTCTACGAGGATGCGCGCCAGCGGCTTGGAATGGCGCCATCGGCGTGGCGGGACGGGGGTCGAGGAGCGACGATCCGCTTTGTGATCGCCGACAGCCCGCTTGGGCCGCTCCTGATCGCGGCCACCGAGAAGGGCATCTGCCGCCTTACCTTCGGCGAGGACGAAAGCGCATTGCGGCGCCGCTTCATCAACGCCGAAATCCTGCCCGACGACGGCACCATCGCGCCGTGGGTCGAAGGCGCGCTCAAGGCGATCCAGACTCCTTCGGAAGCCTCGGAGGTGCCGGTCGACGTGCGTGGGACGGCTTTCCAGGAAGCGGTGTGGCGCGAGCTTCGAAAGATCCCGCTCGGCGAGACCCGAAGCTATGCCGATATCGCGGCGGCGGTCGGCCAGCCGGGCGCGGTCCGGGCGGTCGGAACGGCGAACGGATCGAACCCGGTGTCGGTTCTGGTGCCCTGCCATCGCGTGATCCGCTCCGACGGGACCCTTGGCGGTTATGGCGGCGGCCTTGAGAACAAGAAGAAGCTGCTCGCCGCCGAGGGCATAAAGCTGGAGCGGCAACGCGACCTGGAGCTTTAGAGGAAGCTGTAGGGGTCGACGTCGACTCCGACCCGGACCTTCGGCCCCCACTCCACTGACGACAGCCAGTCGCGGATCACGTCCTGCACGTCGAGCATCCGGGCCGCGTGGACCAGCAGCCGCTGCCGGTGCCTGCCGCGAAGCATAGCCAGCGGCGCTGGCGCCGGGCCGAACACAGCCATCCCTTCGACGACAGGAGCGGCATTGCCGATCCGGCGGGCGACGCCTTCCGCTTCGCTTTGGTCCTCGGCCGAGACGATGATCGCCGCGAGGCGTCCGAACGGCGGCATGGCCGCTTCGCGCCGGGCCTCGGTTTCGGCCGCGTAGAAGCCGGCGACGTCCCCCGAAACCAGCGCCGCTATCACGGGCGCGTCCGGATCGTGGGTCTGGACCAGCACCTGGCCCGGCTTGTCGCCGCGCCCGGCGCGCCCCGCAACCTGCTGGATCTGCTGGAAGCTTCGCTCGGCAGCGCGCAGGTCGCCGCCCTGGAGACCCAGATCGGCATCGACCACCCCGACCAGCGTCAGGTTGGGGAAGTGATAGCCCTTGGTCACAAGTTGGGTGCCGATGACGATGTCGAGATCCCCGGCCTCCATCGCGGCGACGAACTCCGCTGCCCGGGCCGGCGACCAGATGGTGTCGGAGGTGACGATTGCGGTTCGCGCCTCCGGGAACAGCTCCGCGACCTCGTCGGCAATCCGCTCGACTCCCGGTCCGCAGGCGACGAGGCTGTCCTCCTCGCCGCATTCGGGACAGGCCTTGGGCGGGGGCATCACATGGCCGCAATGATGGCAGGCGAGGCGATGCATCAGCCGGTGCTCGACCATCCAGGCGGTGCAATTGGGGCACTGAAAGCGGTGGCCGCAGTGGCGGCACAGGGTCAAAGGCGCAAAGCCGCGGCGGTTGAGAAACAGGAGCGATTGCTCGCCCCGCTCAAGATTCGCCTCAAGCTCGGCAACCAGGCTGGGCGCAAGCCAACGGCCCCGGGGCGGCGGCTCTTGCGTAAGGTCGATCGCCTCGATGCCCGGAAGCCTGGCCCCGGCGAAGCGGTGGGCGAGGGTCAGTTGGCGATAGCGGCCGACTTCAACCATGTGCCGGCTCTCGATTGCCGGAGTCGCCGAGGACAATATGATCGGCACGTCCTCGAACTTGGCGCGCATCACCGCGACGTCACGAGCGTGATACTGGACCCCGTCCTCCTGCTTGAAGCTCGGCTCATGAGCCTCGTCGACGACGATGAGGCCGAGCTGAGGGTAAGGAAGGAACAGGGCAGAGCGAGCACCAACAATGACCTTCGCCTCGCCGGTTGCGATTCCCCGCCAGGCGCGGCGACGCTGGGAGGAGCGAAGGTCCGAGTGCCAAGCGACCGGAGCGCAGCCGAACCGCGCCTCGAACCGCTTGAGGAAGGGCTCGGTGAGGGCGATTTCGGGAAGCAGAACCAGTGCCTGGCAATCCCGTCTGAGACATTGCGCGATCGCTTCGAAATAGACCTCGGTCTTGCCGGAGCCGGTGACCCCGTCGAGCAGGACGGGATCGAAGCCCTTGCCGATTGCGCCGGCAAGCGAGTCTGCCGCGGACTTCTGCTCGTCGCTAAGCTCTGGCGGAGCAAAATCGGGGCCGGGGCAGGCGAGCGGCCGGTCGGCGGTCACCTGGACCGCTTCCAATGCACCCGCCTTGGCGAGGCCGCGCATCACGGAATCGCTGACACCGGCATGTTCGGCGAGTTCGCGGATCGTGCCCTGGCGCCCCGCGATCCGCTCCAGCGCCTGCTCGCGCTGCGGGGTGAGCCGCTCCGGCGTGCGGCCGGTCGGCACATATTCGGTAAGCTGGCGCGGTCCGTCGAGCGCTGCGGAAGACGGCAATACCATTCGCAACACCGATGCGAGCGGGCTGAGATAATAATCGGCTGTCCACTCGACGAGGCGCCGGAGCGGTGCCGGGATGGGCGGAACATCGAGAGCGGCGATGAGCGGCCTTAGCCTGTTGTCGCCGACTTCCTCGGTCGGCAGCCGGTCAGCTTCCCATGCGACTCCTGTCAGCTGGCGCGGACCGAGCGGAGCGACGACGACGGAGCCGGGCTCCACCTTCATCCCGTTCGGAACGCGATAGTCGAGCGGCCCGAGCGCGGCGTTGAGGGTGACGATCCGGGCGCGGGGCACCGTCATTTGCCGCGAAAGGTCCCAATGTTCGCACTGACGGGCCCTTGTCCGCGCATCCGGAAACGCAGAATTTCGCCTGCCAGGATCGGATGACTCGGCGAACAAGAGGTGGCGAGCATCACGTCTGCGGCTTCAGCACATTCCAGGGGCTGTAGGACAGAAAAAATTCCAGGGCCGGGGCGACTCTTTGGCTGCTACCGGCCCCGCTTCTTGCGGTGCTTGTCGAAGTCGAGGACCGCGTTTTCTTCCTCGCCTTCGGGCATCAGCCCAAGCCGGCGGGCGATTTCCTGATAGGCTTCCTCGACCTTGCCGAGGTCGAGCCGGAACCGGTCCTTGTCGAGCTTCTCGTTGGACTTGAGGTCCCACAGCCGGCAGCCGTCGGGGCTGATTTCGTCGGCAAGGATGATCCGCGCGAAATCGCCGTCCCAGACGCGGCCGAACTCCAGCTTGAAGTCGACCAGGCGGATCCCGATCGCGGCGAACATTCCGCACAAAAAGTCGTTCACCCGGATCGCCATGTCGGCGATGTCGTTCATCTCTTCCTGGCTGGCCCAGCCGAAGCAGGCGATATGCTCGTCGGAAATCAACGGGTCGCCGAGCGCGTCGTCCTTGTAATAATATTCGATGATCGTTCGCGGCAGCTGGGTGCCTTCCTCGATCCCGAGGCGCTTGGACAGCGATCCCGCGGCGACATTGCGGATGACGATCTCGATCGGAATGATTTCGACCTGGCGGATCAATTGCTCGCGCATGTTGACGCGGCGGATGAAGTGGGTCGGGACCCCGATCGTCGCGAGCGCGGTGAAGATATGCTCGGAGATGCGATTGTTGAGCACGCCCTTGCCGCTGATCGTGCCGCGTTTCTGCGCGTTGAACGCGGTCGCGTCGTCCTTGAAATATTGGATCAGGGTTCCGGGCTCAGGACCCTCGTAGAGGATCTTGGCCTTGCCTTCATAGATTTGGCGGCGGCGAGCCATGTCGGGTGATGCGCTCCAGCGGACTTGAGGAGCGGGGCCTATAGGCGAGGGGCGGGCTGCGTGCAATTTCCCGCCCCTCGTTGATAAATCAGGCGAGTCCAGGGCCCCGGCTCTGCTTGTTCCAGGGAGCGGCGAACCGGATCCGGTGAACAGCGCCGAAGCTGGAGTTCACCGAGCGCCGGACGGTGGTGAAGGCCCGATCGAGCTGGGCGTTCAGCTCCGCGCGGCCAGCCAGATAGGTGCGGTCGAAATGTTCGTCGTTCATGATGATCATCTCCTTCAAAGCGCGATTGGGAAGGCGTCGACAAGGTCGTTCGCGGGTGCATTGAGAGCGCGCTCGACTGCTTCGAGCCGCCGTTCGGGGGCGAGCTGCTGCCAGGCCCGGAAGCGCCTGTGAATGCGCTCCATTGCCGGACCGTGCGGAACGGGTCCTTGGGGACAAAGTTCATAAGCCATGTTCAGCGCCTCCTGTCATTTCCGCCGGCGGGGCGGGGGTTCATCAGGGGAGGGAGAAACTCCGCCGGCGGTGCAGCTCATCTATTCTCGCGGTCGGTCCGGCGCCAATCAAAGGCTCGACACAGTCGATAATCTGAGCTTATGATCTGCCGATGCGCAAACTGCCTTCGCTAACCGCTGTTCGGGCATTTGAGGCGGCCGGCCGCAATGAGAATTTCACGGCCGCCGCTGCCGAGCTCGGGATGACCCAGGCGGCCGTCTCCTACCAGGTGAAGGCGCTCGAGCAGCGGCTCGGCGCGCCGCTTTTCGTTCGCGAGCACGGCCGCGCCCGGTTGAGCGCGCTTGGAGCGCGGCTTCTTCCGTCGCTCAGCCAGGCGCTCGATTCGATCGAGGCGGCCTTCGCTTCGCAGCAGGAGGACGACGAGAGCCAGCTGACCATCACCACAACCTATACGTTCGCCAACACCTGGCTTGCCTGGCGCCTGGGTGGATTTCAGATGAAATATCCCGATCTTGCGGTCCGCCTTTCGACTCGCAACCGTCTTGTCGACCTTCGCTCAGGAGACGCCGACCTCGCCATCCGCGGCGGCCGCGGCGAGTGGGAGGGGCTGGAGAAACACCAGCTGTTCGAGTCCGAGTTCACGCCCATGGCTTCGCCCGAATGCCTGGCCGCCGAAGAGCAGCGGCTGGGACGGAAGCTGGAGCCGGGCGACGTTCCCGATCTTCAGTTGATCAATCCCGACGACGAATGGTGGCAACAGTGGTTCGCCGACAATAAAGTGGTCAATGACGGCACGGGTCCGCGCCGGCGCGGCGTCCGCATCGATATTCAGGCCAACGAGGGCAATGCGGCAATGGGTGGGCAGGGGTTTGCCCTGCTGACTCCGTTTTTGTGGAAAGGCGATATCGCCGCCGGGCGATTGTGCGTGCCGTTTGCCGACCGGGTATCGCGAAGCGGCTGGGCCTATTGGCTCGTCTACCCGCCCGAGCGGCGGATGGTGCCCAAGATCAAGCGCTTCCGCGAGTGGCTGCTTGCCGAGATTCCGGCCTCTGCGTGGCAGCAAGCGCAATTGTCCGGCCCCGCGGCTTCTGGATAGAAGTGCAGGGTGCCGCGTTGGGAAGTGCATGACCCCCTGGTGGCTTGATTATCTCGCGGTGGCCGGCACCGCTGTCGGCGCTTACGTCTGGCTGATCTTCGTCCTTCGGCTGACAGGCAAACGAACGCTCTCGAAGCTCAACGCGTTCGATTTCGCGATCACCGTGGCGTTCGGCTCTGCTCTGGCGACCATAATCATAAGCCGCGATGTCGGCATTTTCCGCGGCGGGCTGGCGCTGGCGATGCTTGCGCTGCTTCAATATGCGGTGGCCAAGCTCTCAACATGGTCGGGCTTCGTCCGCAGGATCGTCCGCTCCAGGCCCACCTTGCTGGTGCGCGACGGCCAGGTTTACGCCGAGGCACTAAAGCAGGAGCGGGTGACGACAAATGAACTGTCCGAAGCGATCCGGAAGAGCGGAGAGGCGCGGCTTGACGGCGTTGGCGCGGTGATCCTGGAGACCGACGGCAGCTTCAGCGTCATCCCGGCTTCCGACAAGGATTTCGACCTTCTCTACGACGTGCGAGTCATTGGGGAGGCGTCGAAGGCGCCGATCGAGCGGCGGCGGCGGAAGGCGGCCGGGGATACGAGCCCGGACACGGGTCAACGCGCGGAGGTAATGTGAGCGACGCAAGCGGCGATGACGAGGATAGCAAGTCCAAACAGGGGCTTGCCGAAGAGCGCACCGACTTCGCCGAGGACCGGACCGTATTGGCGAACGAGCGCACCTTCGCGAGCTGGTTTCGAACCGGCTTCGCTTCGGTTGCGATCGGGCTGGGTTTCCAGGCCTTGTTCCTGAGGATGGAGCCCGAATGGGCGCCAAAGGCGATCGCGACCCTGTTCCTGCTGCTGGCGATCTTCATCTTCGTCGCCGCCGAGCGGCGCGCCTGCCGGGTCCTCACGCGGCTGAATACTCACTCGGTGTCGGAGTTCAACAACAACAGGCTGCGACTGATGGTCATTGTCGCCACACTTGGAGTGGTCGCCCTGATCGCGGCCATGTGGGGGCTGCGAATAACCCCGGCGGACAGTTCCTGACAGGTCCGATTTTCAAGGCGGCGGGTGACGAGTGGTGGAGCCGAGGGGGATCGAACCCCTGACCTCTGCAATGCCATTGCAGCGCTCTCCCAGCTGAGCTACGGCCCCGTGCCCGCGCCTTTAGGCGATGTTTCCGGTGCTGAAAACGGGAATTTAGCCTTCCTCGTCATCCTTTTTGGACGCACCCACCCCAAGATTGTCGTCGTCGGTGGTCAGATCGACCTCGTCGTCGGCACTGGGCTCCTCGTCCTCGTCGACGCTGAGATCCTCGGCTTCCAGATCATCGTCCTTTGCCTTCTCCTTGACCGGAGCTGCGGCTTCGAACGGCATCGGCTGCTTCGACTTTAGAACCGGCTCGGGAGCCCAGTCGTTGCCGCACTCGATGCAGTGAACCGGATTGTCGTTGCCGAGGTCGTAAAACCGGGCGGCGCATTTGGGGCAGGTGCGTTTTGTGCCCCACTCAGGTTTGACCATCAGGTCTCAAGCTCCGTTCAAGGGTGGTCGGCGCCGGCCGAAAAGCGTGCCGGCAGCGTGCGGCGGGCGCCTTGCCATAGGGATAAGGCGCTGTCAAAGCGCGCCGCTTGAGCGACGGTCACCAACCCAATCCAAAATCCGCCCGTGCGATCATCATCGCCGTCGACGGTCCGGCAGCGAGTGGCAAGGGGACGATCGCGCGTGCCCTGGCCGCGCATTTCGATCTTCCGCACATGGACACCGGCGCATTGTATCGCGCCGTCGCGCTCAACCTGTGGCGCTGGGGCGGCGATCCCGCCAGCGAGTTCGAGGCGGTCCGCGCCTGCGAGGACATCGGCTCCAACTGGGACGATCCGGAGCTTCGCAGCGAGCCCGTTTCCAAGATCGCTTCCAGGGTCTCGGCTTATCCGGCGGTGCGCGAAGCGCTGATCGAGCGCCAGCGCGCCTTTGCTTCCCAAGCGGGCGGGGCGGTTCTCGACGGCCGCGACATCGGTACGATCATAGCGCCCGCCGCCGACGTGAAGCTGTTCGTCACCGCGTCGCCACGGGTCAGGGCCAACCGGCGGGTCCGCGAGTTGCTCGAGCGCGGCATGCCGGCGCATTTCGACGAGGTTCTGAGCGACCTCGCGCGTCGCGACGAACGCGACATGAAGCGGGAGGTCGCGCCGCTCGCCCCGGCCGCCGACTCGATATTGCTCGACACCAGCGACTGGTCGGTGGCCGAGGCGGTCGCCGCGGCCATCGAACGGGTGCAAGCGCGTCTGGAAGGCGCCGAATGAAACGCCGGCGCAGCAATCAAGCGTTCCCAAAGCGCGCCGGGGGAGGAAAGCTAAGCACCGGTAGGCGTTTTCCTCGCTTATGGACGATACGATCTACGACGAGGCAAGCAATGTCGTGGCAGTCAAAGGCGCGGTTGTCGTAAAGGGGCCCGACGCCGTGGATGTGCGGCTTACTCCTGGCGCTGCAGAAGAGACGTCGGAGCGGCTCCTCGAGGCCGCGATGATGGCGCGCGGACAGCGCTATTTCGACGACCAGTCCAGCTGACTG
>JACDCV010000161.1 GCA_013817375.1 Sphingomonas sp. | reverse complement strand
CCCGGGTGCTCCTCGTTTCCGACCGGTCGAATATCGTCCCGGCGCGACACCTGCGCTCGGGCCAGGCGATCATTTCGCAGGGCCGCGGCGACGGAACGGTCGAGCTCAAGCCGCTTGAGGTTGGCCGCAACCCCTTCAGGCGCGGAGATGTCGTGATCACGTCGGGAACCGGAGGGCTCTACCCGCCACTCGTCCCCTTGGCGCGGGTCGTCCGCCTCGAAGACGATAACGCGATCGCCATACCGTTCGCCAATCCGTCCGAGTCCACGATTGCAATCGTCCTTGAGGCTTATGAGCCCGAAGCGATGCAGCTCGCGACGCAAAGGGCTCAGGACCTGCCCTGATGGTCCGCGCTGCGCTCGAATCACGGCGCAGGATCGGCCAGGGGCCGGTGACCGGCGCCGCTTATATCCCGGCGGCGTCCGTTGCGATCGCCAGCCTTCTTGCCTGCCTTCCAATCGTATCCCTCAGTGGCTGGTTTCCCGACTTCGGGTTCCTTCTGCTGATTGCCTGGCGCCTGCTTCGGTCCGACGTCTGGCCAAGCTGGTGGGCTGCTCCACTCGGCCTCTTCAACGACCTGGTCAGCGGCTATCCCATTGGCTTGTCGGTGACGATCTGGACAGCATCCATGCTGGCGCTGGATTTGCTGGACCGGCGCACCATATGGAGTGACTATTGGACCGAGTGGCTGCTGGCATCGCTTCTTTTGCTGTTGAGCGAGGCCGCCCAGTGGCAGGTTGCGGGCTGGGCCGGGGCTTCCGTTCCGTTTTCCGCAATGATTCCTCCGCTAGTCATCTCGATCGCAGCGTTCCCCATCGCAGCTTGGGTGATTAGCCGGATCGACCGGTGGAGATTGAATAGTCAGTGAAGCTCCAGCGGTTAACATCGGTTCATCAGTCGCTTTCCTTTTCGCGGCGGATGATGCTCGTGGGCAGCGCGCAGGCGGCAATCGGCGGGCTTCTCGTCGGCCGCCTTGGCTATCTCGCGGTCGCCCAGAACGAGAAATACGAGCTGCTGTCGGAGAACAACCGCGTTCAGCTGATTGTCGTACCGCCCAGGCGCGGGTGGCTCATCGACCGCCACGGCAAGCCGATCGCAATCAACCGGAGCGATTTTCGGGTCGATATCATCCCGCAGCAACTCGAAAATCCCGAGGCGACGCTAAAGACCCTTGCTCAGCTCCTGGACCTTGACCGTGACGACCTCGACCGCATTCTCGAGGAGCTGAAGGACAGCCGCGGCTTCAAGCCGGTCGAAGTGGCTTCGAGCGTCCCTTACGAGCAATATGCGGCGGTGACGGTTCGGTTGCCGGAGCTTCCCGGGGTCCAGCCAACCCGCGGATTCTCCCGTTTCTATCCGGAAGGTCCAGCGGTCGGGCACCTGCTTGGCTATGTCGGGACAGCTTCCGAGAAGGAATATGAGGAGGAGAAGAACCCGCTCCTCATCACCCCCGGTTTCAAGATCGGCAAGGCGGGCCTGGAAAAGACGCTCGAACCCTATCTTCGCGGCACTCCGGGCGGGCAACGGGTCGAGGTCACTGCCCGGGGCAGGCTGGTCAAGGAGCTCGATCCCAAGCCCGATCGGAGCGGGCGCACCGTCCAGCTCGCCATCGATTCCGACCTCCAGACCTTCGCCGCACGGCGGATGGGAGATGAATCGGGATCGCTGATCGTGATGGATTGCCACACCGGCGACGTCCTCTCCTTCGTCTCGATGCCCGCCTTCGATCCCAACAGCTTTTCCGGCGGCATCGGCCGTACCGAATGGAGAATGCTGTCCGAAGACGATCATTTGCCGCTTCTCAACAAGGCGACCCAGGGCCTCTACCCGCCCGGATCCACGATCAAGCCGATGAACGCGCTGGCGCTTCTCGAGCACGGGATCGATCCCACCGAGCGGATCAACTGCCCGGGCGGCTACCGCCTCGGAAACCGCTTCTTCCGCTGCCTCGGCCGCCACGGTCCGGTCGACATGCGCCGGGCGATCGCCAAGAGCTGCAACACCTATTTCTACGCAATGGGTCACCGGGTCGGCTACGACAAGATCGCGCCGATGGCGAAGCGGCTTGGGCTGGGCGCGAAGTTCGATTTGCCGCTCGTCAGCCAGAATTACGGAACAGTCCCGAACAGCGCCTGGAAAGCGAAGAAATACAAGGACAACCCGGGCCTTGTCGAACGGCCGGACTGGACCGCGTCGGACACGCTAAATGCGTCGATCGGACAGGGCTATTTGCTTTTGAACCCGCTTCAGCTCGCAGTGATGTCGGCAAGGATCGCGTCGGGGCGCAACGTCCAGCCGCGCCTGATCGGCGTTCACAAGCAACCCGCTCCAATGCTCGGGATTCCGCCCGAACATCTCGAGACCGTGCGTGGCGGGATGTGGCAGGTGGTCAACGGTGACGGCACCGCCGGCGCAAGCCGCCTTCCCCTCGACGGCGTCGAGATGAGCGGCAAGACGGGCACTGCGCAGGTACGTCGGATCACCGGCGGCCAGCGCGGCCAGAGCGGCGACTGGAAGTATCGCGACCATGGCCTGTTCGTCTTCTACGCTCCATCGGACAAGCCGCGCTATGCCGGAGCGGTCGTCATCGAGCACGGGATGGGCGGCTCCAGGGCCGCGGCGCCGGTTGCCAAGGACGTGGTGACGTTCCTCTACGACCGCCAGGTGGCGATGAAGAATTTGGCGGCTCTCGAGGAGCAATGGGGCGGAACCCTTGCCGAGCGCAACGCGCGCCGCGAAAATGCCTTCCGGGCTGCCGCACGAACGACCAGCACATGATCTCCTCGGCGATCATTCCGCAGCCTCTCGCAAGACTGCCGTGGCGGCTGATATTCCTGGTGACCGGCATCGGGATGCTCGGAATCCTGACCCTCTATTCCTCGGCGGGCGGGGCAATGACTCCCTGGGCGCTCAAGCAGTCGATCGTCTTCCTGATATTCCTTGGCGTCGCCATCGGAATGTCCTGGATCAAGGAATCGACGATCAAGGCTCTGTCCTTCCCCATTTATGCGGTCGTCCTCATCATGCTGATCGCCGTCGAGATGCTTGGCTTCGTCGGCAAGGGTGCCCAGCGCTGGCTGGACGTCGGGCCGGTGCGGCTTCAACCCAGCGAATTCATGAAGCCTGTGATAGTGCTCGTCCTGGCGCGCTTCTACGAACTTCTTCCCCCCAACGACATCAGGCGGTGGCGGGCAATCTGGCCGGCGGCGGCCCTGGTTGGCTTTCCGGTGTTCCTGGTCCTTTTGCAGCCCGATTTGGGAACGGCCCTGATGATCCTGTTCATCGGAGTGACCGTGATGTTCGTCGCCGGGCTGCCGTGGTGGCTGTTCGCAAGCGCCGCTGCGGCAGTCGCGGTCGCAATGCCGGTCGCTTATACGATGATGCACGAATATCAGCGCAAGCGGGTGCTGACCTTCCTGGACCCCGAGAGCGACCCGCTGGGTTCGGGCTATCACATTACCCAGTCGAAGATCGCGATCGGTTCGGGAGGCGTTTTCGGCAAGGGCTTTCTGCAAGGCAGCCAAAGCCATCTGGACTATCTCCCCGAAGGACATACCGACTTCGTCTTCTCGACCATGGTGGAGGAATGGGGATTCGCCGGCGGGCTTCTACTGATCCTTTGCTTTGCAATGGTGATCCGCTGGGGAATGCTGCTGAGCATGCGATCCCGAAGCCGTTTTGCCCAGCTGACCGCAGCCGGGCTGTCGGCGACGATCTTCTTCTATGCGTCGATCAATCTGATGATGGTTATGGGCCTTGCGCCAGTGGTCGGCGTTCCCCTGCCACTGGTGAGCTACGGCGGGTCGGCGGTGATGACGGTGATGCTGTGCATCGGCATGCTGATGTCGCTCGAGCGCCAGCAGAAGACCCAATCGCGACTGGAGTGAGGGCCGGCCGCAGGCTCGCTTGAAGTCCCCGCAGTTGCGCCCCATCTGAGGCCATGCTACCGGCGCGCCGCCCAGTAAGCCGAACGACTTGCTGGGCGCCTTTCACCAAAGGTGTGGACGCATAGCTCAGTTGGTAGAGCAGCTGACTCTTAATCAGCGGGTCCTAGGTTCGAGCCCTAGTGCGTCCACCAAAGTTTTCA
>JACDCV010000160.1 GCA_013817375.1 Sphingomonas sp. | reverse complement strand
CCGCCGCCGCGTCCGCCGCGCGGGCCACGGCCCTGCGGCTGCGGCCGCTGCTCGGGAGCAGCAGCCTGGGTGGGTGCAGCAGTCTCGGTCGGCGCAGTCTCGGCTGGCGCAGTCTCGGCAGGAGCAGTCTCGGCAGGAGCAGGTGGCTCGGCGGGCGCGGTGCCCTCGGTGGCAACGACCACGTCCTCCTTGGCGGGGACCTCGGTCTGTGCCTGCTCGACGCCATCCTGCGTGACTTTTGGGGTTTCGTCTTGCACCATCAGAACTCCAATCCGCCTTCACGCGCGGCATCGGCCAGCGCTTTGACGCGGCCATGGAAGAGGAAGCCGCCGCGGTCGAACACGACGGTCGAAACACCGGCCTTCTTGGCCCGCTCGGCGATTGCCTTGCCGACTGCAGCGGCACCTTCGCGGGTCGCGTTCGTCTTGCCCTTCAGCTCCTTGTCGAGAGTCGAGGCGGCGGCAAGCGTCTTGCCGTCGGAATCATCGATGACCTGCGCATAAATATGCTTGCCCGAACGATGGACCGACAGGCGCGGCTTGCCCGACGAAACACCGCGAAGCGCGGTGCGAACGCGCTGCCTGCGCCGTTGGAAGAGAGTGAGATGGGCCATGGCTACTTCTTCTTGCCTTCTTTGCGGAAGATATACTCGCCGCGATACTTGATGCCCTTGCCCTTGTACGGCTCGGGCTTGCGCCAGCGGCGGATCTCGGCCGCGACCTGGCCGACTTTCTGCTTGTCGATGCCGCTGATCTCGACCGTATTGGGGTCGGGAGTTTTCACTTCAACGCCTTCGGGAACCGGAAAGTTGACGTCGTGGCTGTAGCCGAGCTGAAGGCGCAGGTTACGCCCCTGGGCCGCCGCACGATAACCAACGCCGGTAATCTCCAGCACCTTGCTGAAGCCGTCGGTGACGCCGATGACGAGATTGTCCACCAACGTCCGCTGCATGCCCCAGAAGGCACGCGCCTGTTTGGTGTCGTTCGCCGGCTTCACCAGGATTCCGTCGTCGCCGATCTCATAGGAGATTTCGTCGCGCATCTGCAGCTGGAGCTGGCCCTTCGGCCCCTTGACCGACAGGATCTGGCCCTCGGTGCTGGCCGTAACGCCGGAAGGCAGCGGGACCGGGCGTTTTCCGATACGCGACATCTAGAATACCTCCGCCAGCACTTCGCCGCCGACATTCTGGTCGCGGGCCTCTGCGTCGGAGAGCACTCCGCGCGGAGTCGACACGATCACCGTGCCAAGCCCGTTGCGAATTCGTGGAAGCTCCTGAGCGCCCGAATAGACCCGGCGGCCAGGCTTCGAAATGCGCGCCAGATGCTGGATCGCCGGCTGGCCTTCGAAATATTTGAGCTCGATCCGCAGGCCCTTCTGGCCGGCAAGACTCTCTTCGGTGTAGCCGCGGATATAGCCCTCGCGCTGAAGCACATCGAGCACATAGGCACGGAGCTTCGACGCCGGCGTCAGGACGGAATCCTTGCGCGCCTGCTGGCCATTGCGAATACGGGTGAGCAAGTCACCCAGAGGATCGGTCATCGGCATCTCATGATCCTCCTTACCAACTTGACTTTGTGACGCCCGGAATCAGGCCCTTGTTGGCCAGCTCCCGAAGCATGATCCGCGACAGGCGGAACTTGCGATAATAAGCACGGCTGCGGCCGGTCAGCTCGCAGCGGTTGCGGACGCGCGTCGGATTGGCGTTGCGCGGTATCTCGGCCATCTTCAGCCGAGCCATCAGACGCTCGGTTTCGTCGCGCGACTCATCGTCCGCGATCTCCCGCAGTTTCGCGTATTTCGACGCATATTTCTCGACGAGCTTCTTGCGACGCTCGTTCTTGTTGATCGAACTCAGTTTCGCCATGACTTAAGTTCTTCTCCTGAGCAGACCGCTTCAAGCAGCCTGCTTCTCCTCTGCTTCCGCCGGGAACGGGAAATTGAACAGGCGCAGCAGTTCGCGCGCCTCTTCGTCCGTCTTGGCGGTGGTGGTGATGATGACATCCATTCCCCGGACCTGGTCGATCTCGTCGTAATTGATCTCGGGGAAAACGATCTGTTCCTTAAGTCCCATCGCATAATTGCCGCGGCCGTCGAACGAGCGCGGGTTAAGCCCGCGAAAGTCGCGCACTCGCGGAAGAGCGATGGTGACCAGCCGGTCGAGGAATTCGTACATGCGGTCGCGGCGCAAGGTGACCTTGCAGCCGATCGGCATGCCTTCGCGCAGCTTGAACTGGGCGATCGACTTCTTTGCCTTGGTGATCACCGGCTTCTGGCCGGCAATCGCCTGCATCTCGGCGGCAGCCGCCTCGACCTTTTTCTTGTCCTGGGTCGCTTCGCCAACACCCATGTTGATGACGATCTTGTCGAGCTGCGGGACCTCGAGCGCGTTCTTGTAGCCGAACCGCTCGGTCATCGCCTTCGCGATTCGCTCCTGGTAGTCGACCTTCAGGCGCGGGATGTAAGTATCAGCCATTGATCAGCTCTCCCGACTTCGCCGCGATGCGCACCTTCTTGCCGTCGCGGGTCTCGAACCGGACCCGCGTCGCGCTGCCGTCCTTCGGATCGGCGAGGGCCACGTTGGAGATGTGAAGCGGCGCTTCCCGGCGCTCGAGCCCGCCCTGCGGATTCTCCTGCGTCGGCTTGCGGTGACGCACCTGGACGTTCACTCCCGACACCATGACCCGGTCGTCCTTGGGGATCACTTTGGTGACCTCGCCGGACTTGCCCTTGTCCTTGCCGGCAAGCACCACGACCTTGTCGCCCTTGCGAATCTTCATCGCCATCACAGCACCTCCGGCGCGAGGCTGATGATCTTCATGTGCTTCCTTGCACGAAGCTCACGCACGACCGGGCCGAAGATGCGCGTGCCGATCGGCTCGTCGCTCTTGTTGACCAGGACCGCGGCATTGGAATCGAAGCGGATCACCGAACCGTCGGGACGGCGGATATCCTTGGCGGTGCGAACGATCACGGCGCGGTGAACGTCGCCCTTTTTCACTCGGCCGCGCGGCGCCGCTTCCTTGACGGAAACGACGATGATGTCGCCGACTCCGGCAACACGGCGCTTCGAGCCGCCCAGCACCTTGATGCACTGGACGCGCTTGGCTCCGCTGTTGTCAGCGACCTCCAGGTTTGACTGCATCTGGATCATTGTTCGACCCTATCCTCTCAATTTCTCAGGCGTCGGCTTCGGCGGTATCTTCCGCCTTGGCCCCGGATTTGTCCTTGGCGCCCTTGCCCTTCGACGCCTTCGCAGGCTTCTCGGCGGTTTTGTCCGTTTTCGTGTCGCTTGCCGGAGCCGTAACCTGGGGCTCGTCGTCGATCTCGATCACGGCCGCCTTGGCAGCGCCGATCCGGTCGATCACCGTCCAGGTCTTCAGCTTCGAAATCGGTGGGCACTCCTCGATGCGCACCTGCTCGCCGGCGCGGTACGCATTGTCCGCATCGTGAGCGTGATACTTTTTCGACCGCCGGATGATCTTGCCGTACAGCGGGTGCTTCACCCGTCGCTCGACGCTGACGGTGACGGTCTTGTCACCCTTGTCCGACACCACGGTGCCGATCATGACGCGCTTGGGCATCTCTAAATTTCTCCTTGCGCCTTCGCGGCCTGTTCGCGGCCGCGTTGGTTCTGAAGCGTTTTGATCTTGGCGATGGTCTTGCGGACCACGCGCACTCTCGAAGGCTTCTCGAGCTGGTTGGTCGCCGACTGAAAGCGCAGGTTGAACTGCTCGCGCTTAAGCTCGAGCAACTCTTGCTGCAGCTGGTCGTCGGTCTTGACCTTGAGATCGTCAATCGCGGCCATGGTTTAGTCTTCCTCCGCCACTGTCTCGCCCAGGCGGGCAACGACCTTGACCCTGATCGGCAGCTTCTCCGCCGCACGCTCGAACGCCGTCTTGGCGAGCGGACCCGGAACTCCGTCCAGCTCGAACAGGATCCGGCCGGGCTTGACCCGGGCGGCCCAGAATTCCGGCGAACCCTTGCCCTTGCCCATGCGGACTTCGGCTGGCTTCGACGACACCGGGACGTCGGGGAAAATCCGGATCCACAAGCGGCCGGCGCGCTTGATGTGACGCGTGATCGCGCG
>JACDCV010000159.1 GCA_013817375.1 Sphingomonas sp. | reverse complement strand
TGAGCGAAATCGCCCGGCGCGCTGAAGCGGCGCTGGAGCTCCTCGAAGAACACCGGGTCGATATATATCCGCTGGTCGCTCGGACAGTAGAACGGCCCCATCGCCGCCTGCGCCACGCCGCAGCCTGACTGGTCGGTGTTGCTGTAGGCGACCATCTGCGCAGGCTGGTAGGTTTCACCCGACTGCTGGAACAGATTGCTCCAGACCTGCTCGGTAGAAGCAAGCACTCCGCTCAGGACCTGCCGGTCCTCTGCACCGAGCGTCGACTGGGTGGACGAAGATTGCTGCGAAGAGGGCGAGCCACCGCCGCTCAGAAGGCCGCCGCCGCCGAAGCTTTGAAGCGCGCAATAGCCGAGCAGGAGGATCAGCACTCCGCCGATCCCGAACCGGCTCAGGACCAGGGGAATCAGGCAGCCGAGCATGTTGCCGCCGCCACCGCCAAAGCCGCCGCCGCCGCGTCCGGTCCGGTCGATGAAATTGTCGCTGCCGTCGCCGCCGAGCCGAACCATGGCCAGTCCCTCCTGTTGCCAACGCCTAATGCCCAAGGTGCCGGTGCAGTTGCAAACCTCGGCGCGGACGGCGACTAGCGGATCGAAAGGAGCTTTCATGATTCTCGACGGAAAGGTTGCTCTGGTGACCGGTTCGACGTCCGGCATCGGCCTTGCGATCGCTCGCGCTTTTGCTGCCGAGGGCGCGAAATTGATGATCAACGGATTCGGCGACGCTGGGGAGATCGAGCGGCTGGCCGACGAACTTGGAGCGGTCCACGACGGCGCCGACATGACAGACCCGTCGGCGATCGAAGCGATGATGGCGCGTTGCGCCGATGAGCTCGGCGCCCCCGACATTCTCGTCAACAATGCCGGGATCCAGCACGTGTCGCCGGTCGAAAGCTTTCCCACGGAGAAATGGGACGCGATCCTCGCGGTCAATCTGTCGGCGGTGTTCCACACCACCCGGGCGGCCTTGCCGGCAATGCGCGACAAGGGCTGGGGCAGGGTGGTCAACACCGCGTCTGCGCACAGCCTCGTCGCAAGCCCCAACAAGTCCGCCTATGTCGCCGCCAAGCACGGCGTCGCGGGCTTCACCAAGACGGTGGCTCTGGAAGCGGCAAAGGACGGGGTGACCGTCAATTGCATTTCGCCCGGCTATGTCTGGACTAATTTGGTCGAGAACCAGATCCCCGATACGATGAAGGCGCGGGGCCTCACCCGCGAGCAGGTGATGAACGACGTCCTTCTTGCAGCCCAGCCGACCAAGCAGTTCGTGACCCCTGAACAGGTGGCCGCGCTCGCTCTGTTCCTGTGCCGCGACGACGCCTCGTCGATCACCGGGGCCAACATCAGCATGGACGGCGGCTGGACGGCTGCATAGGCTGGCAGTGATGCGGTTCGCCTTTCTCGCTTTCGCTTTTTTGCTCGCCGGCTGCTCGACCCTGGAGCCGCCGGACCATATCGTCCACGCTCAGCATGACTGGAGGATGGTGGCGACCGAAGCCGACCGGGCGCGACTGCGCGGCTGGCGAACGGCGTTTAGCTCCGCCATCGCCTTGGCTCGGACTGCCGGTTTTTCGGCAGCGATCGCCCGTGAAGGCGCTCTTCTCCAGCCCGATGCCGCGATCGGCGGTCCAATCCCCAACGGACCCTACCGCTGCCGAGTGATCAAGCTTGGCAGCCAGTCCCGGGGCATGCTCGATTTTGTCGCTTATCCCGATTTTGCGTGCCGGGTTCAGCAGCAGGGGCAGGTCCAGACCTTCGCGAAGCTGACGGGGTCGCAGCGCCAGGTCGGGCTGATTTTCCCGTTCGATGCAGTGCGCCAGGTGTTCCTTGGAACTTTGATGCTCGGCGACGAAGCGCGGGCGATGCATTATGGCGTCGATCCCGAGCGCGACGTCGCCGGCTATGTCGAGCGGATCGGGCCCGATCGCTGGCGGCTGGTGATGCCGTCTCCCCGTTTTGAATCGCAGCTCGACGTGATGGAGCTGGTGCCTGCGCCTTGAGGAGTGCGTTTCACATGAAGATTGCCATTGCTTCTGGATTGATTGCCATGATCCTCACCAGTGCCGCCCCCGCAGCTACCGTCGCCCAAGGCGTAGCCTCGGACATGCCGCAGCTGATGGAGGTGTATCGCGACCTCCACGCCAATCCCGAGCTGTCGATGCAGGAAGTGCGTTCGGCCGCCAAGCTAGCCGCCGAGGCCCGAAAGCTCGGCTTCCAGGTGACCGAAGGTGTCGGCAAGACCGGCGTCGTCGCGGTGTTGAAGAACGGTCCTGGACCGGTGCTTATGCTTCGTGCCGACATGGATGGCCTGCCGGTGAAAGAGCAGACCGGCCTTGCGTTTGCGTCGAAGGCGACCGGCAAGCTGCCCGACGGGACGGTCGCGCCAGTCATGCACGCCTGCGGTCATGATACGCACATGACGACCTGGCTCGGCGCCGCCCGCCGGCTCGTGGCGATGAAGGACCAATGGTCGGGAACTTTGGTGATGATCCTCCAGCCCGGCGAGGAGATCGGAGTCGGTGCCAAAGCGATGCTCGACGACGGTCTCTACACCCGCTTTCCAAAGCCGCAGACGGTGATCGCATTCCATGACGCGGCGGCGCTTCCGGCCGGAATGATCGGGATTACTCCGGGCTATGCGCTGGCCAACGTCGATAGCGTCGACATCCTTGTCCACGGAGTCGGCGGGCACGGCGCCTATCCGCACACGACCAAGGACCCGATCGTTCTTGCGTCGCGGATCGTTACCGGCCTGCAGATGCTGGTCAGCCGCGAGAATGACCCCGCCAACCCGGCGGTGGTGACGGTCGGAAGCTTCCAGGCCGGGTCGAAGCACAACATCATCTCCGACCAGGCGAAGCTGCAGCTGACGGTGCGAAGCTACACGCCGGAGGTTCGAAAGCTGCTTCTCGACGGGATCAAGCGGGTCGCGCGCGGCGAGGGGATCGCCGCCGGAATGCCCGACGACCGGATGCCTGAAGTGGCGATCCGCGAGAATGAATATACGCCAGCGACCTTCAACACCGAGAAATTGTCGAACCGGGCTCTGGAGCTGTTCACGCAGAATTTTGGCGCCGAGCGGGTGAAGAAGACGCCCGCGGTGATGGGCGGCGAGGATTTCAGCCGCTTCTGGCTTGCCGACAAATCGGTCGAGAGCCTGATCTTCTGGGTCGGCGGGACTCCGATCGACAAATGGACCGCGGCCGGCGGCAATGCGCAGAAGCTGCCGTCGCTTCACAGCCCGTTCTGGGCCCCGGACGCCGAGGCAGTGATTTCGACCGCGACCGAGGCGATGACTCTGGCCGCTCTCGACGTTCTCAAGAAAAGCTAGCGACTAGCTACTCCGCTGCCCATTCGGCGGTCTTCTCGAGGATCGTGATCTCTCGCAGAAGCGCGTCCACGCTCTGAGTCAGCTCCGGAAGCATCGTGATCTGGTGGCGGGCGCCGCGGTAGGATTCGACGAGAAGCATCGCGTCGATGAGGATCGGGACGACGAGGCTTTCCGGGTCATCAAGCTCGGCCAGCGCCTGGAGTTTTTCCAGCGCCTTGCGCTTCGATCCTTCGGGATCGGCCAGAATCGCCGCCCGGCCAATCATCCAGGCCATATATATCCTCCACCGTCGTGCCCGAAGATTAGCCGACGAGTGCGTGCGCGGAAGTTCGGGCGGGCGCGCGATTGCGGCGCTCTGGCGTTTCCGGCGGTTAACCGGGCGAAATTGCGGGGAGGGAAGCTTCGGAACGCTGCAGTTACTGGCGATTTTGGCGAGCTGTTCATCAGATATTTGTAAAGTTTAGCGACACCCCCTGACATGTCGCCGCTGATCGCCTTCTGGACTCACGCGCTTGCTGCGGCGGTGTTCGCATCGCTGCTGGTGTGGAGGCTCGCTGCCGGAGCTCGCCAGCCGGGGCACCGGCTATTGCTCGCCGCTTTCGCGCTGACCGCTTGCTGGGCCTGGCTCCAGGCGATCGACCCTGGAAGCGCCATTGCAAGCTATGCCGAGACCGCCCGAAACCTCGTCTGGGTCGGCCTTCTCTACAGCCTTTATTCTACCGGAAGCGACGGCAGGCAGCAGGGGGTTCCGCTTGTCTATGGCGCGGTCTCCGCAGTGCTTGGCATGCAGCTGGTGGTCACCACC
>JACDCV010000158.1 GCA_013817375.1 Sphingomonas sp. | reverse complement strand
CGGCGGAGAGGCCATACGCCTCCGCTTCCTTCATCAGGTGGAAAACCTCGGCCGAGCGAAGCAGCGCTTTCGTGGGAATGCAGCCCCAGTTGAGGCAGATGCCGCCAAGCGTCTCGCGCTCGACGATCGCCGTCTTCAGACCCAGCTGGGCGGCGCGGATCGCGGCGACATAGCCTCCCGGACCCGATCCAAGAACGACGAGGTCAAAGCTTTCAGACATGAGATGCTCCAGCGAGCCCCTCCCCCCTCTGCGGGGGAGGGGTTGGGGAGAGGGGATGCTCCAGAGCATTCAAGATGCTCCTGAGTACACCTTCCTCATTATTGAATATGTCGTTGTTCCAGAACCTCAGGACACGGAAACCCTGCTTCTGGAGATACGCGTCGCGACTGCGATCATGCGGACTTTCGGAATGTTGCCCACCGTCAGCCTCTACAATCAGCCGCTCATTCAGACATGCGAAGTCAACGATATAATGGTCGATCGGCAGCTGTCTCTTGAACTTGTATCCTGCAAGGCGCTTGGCGCGGAGAACTTGCCAAAGGCGGTGTTCGGCATCGGTCTGCTGCGACCGCATGCTTCGGGCGCGCTGGCGAACAACCTTTTTCAGTCTCTGCCCCCTCTCCCCAACCCCTCTCCCGCCCTCCGGGGGGAGAGGGACTTTAATGGGGTCGCGACGCTTCGCCATTCAGGCACCTCCGCTTGCGGTGCCGCTCCCTTATTGCATCGCCGGTCGATGGCAAACGGGCTAGCCGCGCGCCTCGGGGAGGAAGGCGTCGTCGGCGGCATCGCTGAACTTGGTGATCCGGCTGTCGAACTTCATCCGCACCTTGCCCGTCGCGCCATGACGCTGCTTGGCGACGATCACCTCGGCGCGGCCGTAAACCCGGCCCATCTCCTCCTGCCAGGCGGCAAAGTCGGGATGGTCGTCGGCAGGCTGCTTGGCGGCGAGATAATAATCCTCGCGATAGATGAAGAGAACGATGTCGGCGTCTTGCTCGATCGAGCCGGATTCGCGCAGGTCCGAAAGCTGCGGCCTCTTGTCCTCGCGCTGCTCGACCGCACGGCTGAGCTGCGAGAGGCCAATCACCGGTAGGTCGAGTTCCTTGGCGAGCTGCTTCAAGCCGCGACTGATCTCCGAAATCTCGTTCACCCGATTGTCGCTGCCGTTGCGTCCGGTGCCCTGGAGCAGCTGCAGATAATCGACGATGACCATCCCGATACCCTTCTGGCGCTTCAAGCGGCGGGCACGGGCGCGAAGTGCGGCGATGGTAAGGCCGGGCGTGTCGTCGATGTAGAGTGGCAGACTTTCGAGTTCAGCGGCGGCGCGGGCAAGCTCGCGAAACTCCTGCTTGCTGATCTTGCCCATGCGCAGGTTCTCGGCGCTGATTCCCGACTGCTCGGCCAGGACCCTGGTGGCCAGCTGGTCGGCCGACATTTCCAGGCTGAACAAGGCGACCGCGGCGCCGGCCGACTTCTCCACCTCGATCCCGTCCTCGATGTCCCGCATGAACCGGAGCGCTGCCGAGAAGGCGATGTTGGTTGCAAGCGCGCTTTTGCCCATGCCGGGGCGGCCGGCAATGATGACGAGATCGGAATTGTGGAGGCCGCCGATCTTGCCGTTCAGGCTGTCGAGGCCGGTAGTGATGCCCGACAAATGGCCACCGTTCTGGAGCGCCTTTTCAGCGGTCTTCAGCGCCTGCTTGGTCGCGTCGGCGAAGGACTGAGCCTTCCCCTCTGCGCCGCCTTCCTCGGCGACCTTGTAAAGCTCGGTCTCGGCCCTTTCGATCTGGTCGAGGGGAGCGACTTCCTCGCTGGTGTCGAGCGCGCTTTCGACAAGGTCGCGGCCGACGCCGATCAGCGCTCGAAGCAGCGCGAGATCGTAGATCTGCTGGGCGAAATCCCTGGCGCCGATCAAAGTAGCGCCGGAGCCGGTAAGGGTGGCGAGATAGCCGGCGCCGCCGATTTCCTTCATCGCTTCGTCGGCGTCGAACATCGGCCGAAGCGTAACCGGCGTCGCCACCATATTCTTGTCGGTGAGCCTGAGGATCGCCTCGTAGATCCGGCCGTGAACAGGCTCGTGGAAATGGTGCGGCTTGAGCTTGAGGCCGACGTCCTCGACCAGCCGATTGTCGAGCATCAGCGCGCCCAGAAGCGCTGCCTCAGCCTCGACATTCGCCGGGAGAGAAGGGGTTTCGACGCGATGCGCCGGCTCTGCGATTCGAACGATTTCAGCCATAAGCATGTCCTACGCGGATACTTGACCGCGCCAATGAGAACAAAGGTAGCACGACTGTGGATAGTCTGTGAATCACCGCAGTTTTGCGCAGCCGTTCTCATCCACAGAAATAAGATGCGCCCATTGAAGGGGAGCGGAGGGGCCGTTAGCCAGCAGCCATGCCCATTCTTTCCGACCGCTGGATTCGCGAGCAGGCCCAGAACCACGCGATGATCGAACCGTTCGTCGAAGCGCAGCGGCGCGAAGGCTGCATCAGCTATGGCCTCTCGTCCTACGGTTACGACGCCCGGGTATCGCGGCACTTCAAGATTTTCACCAACGTCGATTCGGCGACCGTCGATCCAAAGAACTTCGCGGCCAACAGCTTCGTCGATCGCGAGGTCGACGTGTGCATCATCCCTCCCAACAGCTTCGCACTTGCGCACACAGTCGAATATTTCCGGGTCCCGCGCGACGTGATGGTGATCTGCCTCGGCAAATCCACCTACGCCCGCTGCGGGATCATCGTGAACGTCACTCCGCTCGAGCCCGGCTGGGAAGGCCATGTGACGCTGGAGTTTTCCAACACCACGCCGCTTCCCGCCAAGGTCTATGCTAACGAAGGCGCGTGCCAGTTCCTGTTCCTCCAGGGGAACGAGCCGTGCGAAGTCAGCTACGCCGACCGCGCCGGCAAATATATGGGGCAGAAAGGCGTGACCCTGCCCAAGCTGTGACCCGCGACGACGCCCGGCAACTCGACGCCGCGGACCCGCTGGGGTTCGCTCGGAAGCGCTTCATCGTCCCCGATGGCCTGATCTATCTCGACGGCAATTCGCTCGGCGCGCTCCCCGCCACCACTCCCGGCCGGCTCGATGCAACGGTCCGCGACGAGTGGGGCAAAGACCTGATCGCCAGCTGGACCAAACACGGGTGGATCGATGCGCCGGCGAGGGTCGGCGCCAAGATTGCGCGGCTAGTCGGCGCCGGTGCAAATGAACTCCTGATCGCCGATTCGACCTCGGTGTGCCTGTTCAAATTGCTTTCGGCGGCTGTCGGCGCGCGGCCGGGCCGGCCGGTGATCCTCACCGAGGAGGGCAATTTCCCGACCGATCTCTATGTTGCCCAGGGCGTCGCCGACATGCTCGGCCTGGAGCTTCGATCTGTCCCGGCGGTCGATATCATCGACTCGATCGACGAGATGACAGCCGTCGTCACTCTCACGCATGTGAATTATCGGAGCAGCGCGCGCCACGACATGAAAGCGATCAGCGCGGCGGCCCGTTCGGCTGGCGCCCTGACCTTGTGGGACCTGTCGCACAGCGCCGGCGCGCTGGAACTCAGCCTTGCCGACGACGGCTGCGACCTCGCGGTCGGCTGCGGCTACAAATATCTCAACGGCGGCCCCGGCGCTCCGGCCTTCCTCTATGTATCCGAGGCGCTGCAGCCCGAGCTTCGCTCGCCCCTCCAAGGCTGGATGGGCCATGCCGAGCCGTTCGCGTTCGAGGAGAGGTTCCGGCCGGTCGAGGGGATCACCCGCTTCCTTACCGGCACGCCGTCGATTCTCGCTTTGGTCGCGCTCGACGCCGGGCTCGACACGTTCGACGGGATCGCGTTGGCGGACTTGGCGACCAAGGCCCAGGCGCTGTCGCAGCTGTTCATCGACGAGGTGGAGCGGCGCTGCGGGGACGAGGTACGGTTGGCCAGCCCTCGCGATGCCCGGTCGCGCGGAAGCCACGTCAGCTTCGCTCATGGCGAGGGCTATGCGGTGATGCAGGCCCTGATCGAGCGCGGAATCATCGGTGATTTCCGGGCGCCGGACCTGATCCGCTTCGGCTTTGCGCCGCTTTACAATGGCTATGAGGAGGTGTGGCGCGCCGCGGAGGCAATCGGCCAAGTGCTCGAGACTCGCGCCTGGGACCAGCCGGGGTTCCGCGAGCGGCGCAGCGTTACCT
>JACDCV010000157.1 GCA_013817375.1 Sphingomonas sp. | reverse complement strand
AGCCGTGCCGGCGCCCGTCGCGGACGTCGCGCGCCAGGCGATATTCAAGTCGGGTGATCTGGCGCTCGGCGAGATAGGCTTCGCGGGGATGGAGGCCGTAACCGTCGCGCGCGTTGCGGCGAAGGCTGTACTCGATCCTTCGCGAATCCCGGTTCAGGCGCCGGTATTCGGCCGGCGAGATCACCCGGTAATGGGCGAGCCGGCGGATCTCGCGCTGGATTCGGTCGACACGCACCTGCAGGGCCCGTGCATGGCCGTAAGCACGGCCGTGGTTGTAACCGTATCCCTGGCCGTAGCCATAGCTCGGCTGCGGGAAGAAAGTGGCCGAAGCGGGTGTTGCCAACGCCAGCGTGGACGCTGCTGCGGCGAGGGGAATCAGGAACTTACGCATTTTGTCTCTCCTTCGAGATTGTCATGCGTCTTTATCGCACAGCGCCGCTGAGAGGGCGCTGAATAGGGCAGTTATCGACGGTTCAGGAGCGCAACGAAAAAGGCGCGCCGAAATGTCTCGACGCGCCTCTTTTTTTGATCGCTCGACGGATCAGTCGTCGTCGCGGTCGCGGCCCCGGCGGCCGTCCCTACGGTCGTCGTCGTCGTCGTCGCCGCGGCCCCAGCGGCCATCGCGGTCCCTGCGATCATTGTCGTCGCGGTCCCAGCGGCCGTCGCGGTCGCGGCGCCCGTCGCGGTCCCTCGCATCGCGGTAGAGCCGCTGCTCGAGACGAACGATACGCACTTCGATATCGCGCGCTTCGTTCCGGTTGAGCCCGTAGCGGCTGGCGCGCTGAAGCCGGCGCTCGATCTGCACGGACTGGTTGCGGAGGCTTCGCGCTTCGCGGTTGCTGAGGATATTGCGGCGGTCGAGGAAGCGTATCTGCCGCTGGATCTGATTGACCCGCGCCTGCAGCGCCCGGACGTGCCCGAAGTGCTGCCCATAGCCGGGAGCTCCGTATCCCTGCGGTGCGGGCTGCGGGTAATATTGGGCGGACGCCGGCGAAGCGACAGCGAGAGCCGAGGCTGCAGCGGCGAGGGAAATGACGAATATACGCATCATGGCTCTCCTTTCGAGCGGTTGGTGCAGTGCTTATGACACGTGCGGGATAGTCGGGTGCTGAACAGAGCCGTCAGCCGCCGTTCAACGTTCGTTACGCTGCCGTTCAGCAACCGCCGCGGGCCAATGTCTGCTTTCGACCCAAAGCTTCGCGCCTCCGGCGAAACTTGCGGGAGCGCTACGAACGTCGCATTGGACGGATGTGCCGGGGCCCGCTCTAGGGGAAGCTGAGTGAATTTGATCGTGAAGTGCGTTGCGTCGGTCGCCGCAATTTGGGGAGCCACTTCGGCGAGCCCGGCACGTGAAGCGCCCCTCCGGATCGAGCAGACTTCCGAAACCAAGATCGCCGAATTTGATTCCTTCCTGCAGGCGTTCCGAAAGAAGCACGCGATCCCTGCTCTGTCGGCGGTAATCGTCAAGGACGGAGCCATTCTATGGGAGAAGGCGTACGGCTTCTCCGACGACGAAGGCGATATTCCGGCCACAGTCGACACGAGCTTCAGCATTGCGTCGGTCACGAAGCCGATCGCGGCAATTGCGATTCTGAAAGAGGCAGAAGCGGGGCGCATCAGCCTCGACGTTCCAATGACAGCAGATGCGGGCTGGCTCGAAACCTGCCAGTGGCTGGCGGGCTCCTCCATTCCCTTTGGAGGCGGAGGCGCGGACGCGCACGGAGCCACTATTCCTAAGATCAACTGCGACAGAAAACTGACCCTCGGCGATATCCTGAACATGCGCATCAACGGCGCCGCCGGCGCCGGTTTTGTGTACAATCCGATCAGCTTCGCCAGGATCGACAGGATCATCGAAGGTGCGGGCGGGCGACCCCTCCGCCAGATCGTTCGTGAGAATGTCGCTACCCCGGCTGGGCTGGAGGACGTCGCCCTCGGTTGGCGCGACCCGGACGGCGGGGCGGCGCTTCGCCTCATCGCTCCACCGTTCAGCGTCAAGAACGGGCAGCGGACGAAAAACAGCTTTTCCGACGACGATTTCCGGGCCGCTGCAGGAATCAAGGCCAGCCCTCATCAACTTGCCCGCTTCGATATTGCACTGGACTCCGGCAAGCTCTTGGCGCCCGCCTGGCAAAAAAGCGTGGTCGGCGGGCCTCGCCCGCGACGGAGCGGCGACTATCGATGGGGTTGGTTCGTCCAGGAGTGGAAGGGACACCGGCTGATGTGGCACTCTGGCTGGGACGAGGATCGGTATTCGGCCATCTACCTCAAGGCGCCGGAGCAACGGGTAAGCCTCATCGTGCTCGCCAACACTGAAGCGCTCTGGTGGGAAAATTCACTTGTTCGCGCCGAAATCGAGCGGAGCCCGGTGGCAGCCAAGTTCCTCGGTCTTTTCGTTGGTTGAGGAAGCAGACAGTCCGCTACGCCTTGATCCGCCAGCCGCTCCTCAGAAGCGCGTAGCAAAGCGCGCACAAG
Organism: Sphingomonas sp.; assembly: GCA_013817375.1. Lineage (GTDB taxonomy): Bacteria > Pseudomonadota > Alphaproteobacteria > Sphingomonadales > Sphingomonadaceae > Sphingomicrobium. The sequence continues at coordinate 1,700 of JACDCV010000157.1, read as the reverse complement.
GCGAGGTTTACGCCAAGCAGCCCGATCGCGCCGACCATGATCGGGGAATCGCTCACTCCAAGAAATCCGTAACGGAAACCCGAGATCACGTAGAAGAACGGGTTTGCGTGGCTGATCGCCTGGAAAGCGGGGCTGAGTTGCTCGATCGAGTAGAAAGTCCCCGACAGCAGCGACAGCGGCGTAACCACGAAATTGCTGACCACCGCGGCATGGTCGAACTTTTCGGCCCACAGCGACGTCAGCAGCCCCAGGAACGCCAGCATCAGCGATCCCATCAGCCCGAACCATAACGCCCAGAGCGGGTGCTGCACCGTCACCGACACGCCCGGCCACAGGAACATCACCAGCCACACCGCGAAGCCGACGAAGAAGGCCCGCGTCACCGACGCCCCGACCAGCCCCGCCATCAGCTCGCCGACCGAAAGCGGAGGCATCAGATAATCGACGATATTGCCCTGGATTTTGCCGACCAGAAGCGAGAAGCTGGAGTTTGCGAACGCATTCTGGATCATCGCCATGACGATGAGGCCCGGAGCGAGGAAATCGGCAAAGCTCACGCCCATGACGGTCCGGCCGCTGCGGCCAAGAGCGACGGTGAAGATCGCAAGATAAAGCAAGGTTGTGATGGCCGGCGCCCACACCGTCTGCATCTGCACCTTGAAGAAGCGCAGCACCTCCTTGATATAGAGGGTCTTGAGCCCTCCCCAGTTGACGCCGCTCAGCACCGGATCACCCGGTTGCCTGCTGAGCCACGACGAAGACTGGGGGCTGATCGGCTGCTCGTTCACTCGTGGCCGATTATCGGCTGTGGGAGCGGGCGGCAAGCTTGCCGGTCGGGCGGGCAGGAATTCGGAGTAGATTTTGATGTCTTGGACTGAAGAGCGGATCGATCATCTGAAATCGATGTGGAAGGACGGCGCGACGGCGAGCGAGATTGCCGAAAAGCTTGGCGGAGTGAGTCGCAACGCGGTCATCGGCAAGGCGCATCGCCTCGGCCTCGAAGCCCGTCCCTCACCGGTAAAAGCGGGCGAGGAGAAGCAGCAAGCGGCGGCCGCCAGGACCGCGAAAGCCCAGTCTTCGCCAGCCGCCCAGTCTTCGTCAACCGCCCAGTCTTCGCCAGCCGCCCAGTCTTCGTCAGCCGCCAAGGCTTCGCCGGCCGCGGCCGTCCCCGCCGACGAACCGCCCGCCCGGACGCCGGCCCCGCAGCCGCAGCGGCAGCGCCCGCAGCAGGAGGGCGTTCAATATCGCTCGGTCGGGCCGGGTGGCTTCATCCGCCAGGGCCCCGGCGACCAGCAGGCGCCGATCCCCCCTGCCCCGCCGCGCCGGCTGATTCCGGCAAAGCCGAGCCCGGAGGTCGCCGACAAGACCAGCCTGCTCCATCTCAACGACCGCATCTGCAAATGGCCGATGGGCCATCCGGGCGAGCCCGACTTCCATTTCTGCGGCCAGGCCGCGAACCCGGGCTACCCTTATTGCGTCGCCCATTGCGGGGTCGCCTACCAGGCCCAGCTCCCCCGCCGCGACCGCCGCCCGCCCCCGCCGCTGCCCTTCGGGGGGCCAAGGGTTCGCTAGGACGCCCGTTCGCCATTCGCCGTTTCACGCTGTAACAGGCCGCAAGAGCGCCTGAGTCCTTGAGGCGCTGATTGCCCGGTGGCGGAGCGCGTTCCATGGTCCGCCGCTGGAAATTGGCAGCCGAGCGG
>JACDCV010000156.1 GCA_013817375.1 Sphingomonas sp. | reverse complement strand
CAAGGCGGAAGTGGAGCTCGGGCCGAAGTTCGACGTGCGCGAATTCCATACGCAGGTGCTCGATACCGGTGCACTGCCGCTGCAGATTCTGGAGCAGAAGATCGACCGCTGGATTGCGGCGAAGAAGTAAAGCGCCCAGCCTGTCTGGGGGACAGGCGAGCACGTTCCCGCGCGGAGCCGGCTCACCGCTCGTCCAGCTTTACGAATGGTGCAAATTTCAGCTCGCGCTTGATGAAGCTGGTTTCGTAACGGCGGACGGTCGGGTCAGCGACGAGCACGGCCTCCGCGATCTCGTTGAACTCGGCCATGTCGCCGCAGTCGAACAGCAAAAGCAGGTCGAACACGCCGGCGAGCTCGTAGCAGAACTGCACCTGGCGAGCGGCGCGAATTCGGTCGAGAAGGGCCGTCTTCCCCCGCTGGTCGGCATGTTCGCTAAGCTGCACCGTCACGATCGCCCGAAGGCGCCGCTCCGTCAGCCGCGGCGACAGCAGGGCGACGGTTCTGGCAATCCACCCTTCGCCCCGAAGTCGGCGCAAGCGGCGAGCGATTGCGGACGGCGACAGCGGCACTTCGCGCGCGAGCTCGTCGGCCGTGCGCGAATCATCGTGCTGGAGGAGATTGAGAAGCGCCGCGTCGAACTGATCAAGCATGGGACTATGGTGCCAAATTCTGGCAGCGACTGCACCAACATTACGCACGGTCTTGCTACTGGCGCTCCAAACCAAGAGCGCCAGAAACTGGCGCCAATCGCTGCAACTTCGCGCGCAAAACGCCTCTCCGCTGGGCTAGCGTCGCACACGAACACCATGCCGGAGCCTCTGATGAATGCGTTTGTCCTAGCGTTGCTTGCCTCGCCCCTCCCCGCTGCGCCTCTGGCGCAGGCGGCGACACCTCCCGCCGTAACCCTGGCGCAAGCCAGTGAGCCGTTCGTGAAAGCGACTGCGGAGGCGGCAGTCAGAACCCTCGCCACCGAGCTCGAGGAAAATTTCGTCTTTCCGGACAAGGGCGAGGCCTATGCGGCGATGCTCCGGGCGAATCTTGCCGCAGGTGAATATGCGAGCTTCGGGGATGCGAATGCTTTCGCGCAAAAGGTCACCGACGATCTGCAGGCCGTGCACAAGGATGGCCATTTGCGCGTGCGCCCCTTCTCCGCGGAACAGCGCGCCCGGATCCAGGCCGGCGGCAATCGGGGCGGGGCGCCCGAGGAAAGTGCGATCGCCAAGTCCGGCTGGCTAGCGGACGGTGTCGCATACATCGATACCCGCGGCTTCCCCGGCAACGAGGCGACCGTTGCCGAAGTCCGAAAATTCCTGGCTTCGCACCGCGACGCCAAGACCTTGATTATCGACGCGCGCAAGAACCGCGGCGGCGGGCTCGACGAAATGGATCTGATCTTCAGCGAAATTTTTGCCGCACCGACGACGCTGGTAGCCATGGATATCCGCCAGGCGGTCGAAGAGAAGAATGGAACACCATTCGGCGATCTTGCTACGCTGCGCAAGGTGAGTGGTCCGGAGACCATCATTCGCCGCGAGCATTTCGTAACCCCGCCAGTCGGGCAAGGCGGGCTGAGAGACGCCAAGGTCTATCTTCTGATTTCGAAAAACACCTTTTCGGCAGCCGAGCATCTGTCGCTCTCCCTCAAGCGCACCAAACGTGCGACATTGATCGGTGAGGCGACGGGTGGCGGCGCCCACTTCGGCGGCGGTGTTCCGTTGGGCGAAAGCTACGGAGCGTTCATTCCGGTCGGCCGCACCTTCGACCCGGATACCGGCCAAAGCTGGGAAGGCATCGGAGTGAAGCCAGACGTCGAAGTCCCCGCTGACAGGGCGCTCGACGAGGCGCTCAAGCTCGCTGGAGTGAACAAGAGCGCGGAGGTTGCGCTCGCGGCGCTCAAATAGGGCGCCGCCTTTGTCTTCCGCGGCGCATGGGGGCGGTTAGTTGGGGCTGACCGGCTCGCGGTCGCAGATTGCCGACCGCTGGGCCGCCGGCGTGTCCTTGAAACAGACGGTCAATATTGCTTCTTGTGCGGCATTGTCGTCGCCCATGTCGGGATCGGCGGGGCGATTGCTCTGGCCCGGCGGCTGCCCGTCGTTATGGCCCGTAGCGTCGAGGACCATTGAGTTCATCGCCTGGCTGAGCCGTGGGTGCGCACCCTTCGAGGGTGTCGCTGCCGCCGTTGCCGCGCCCGTCGATGCGAGCAGTGCGGCTGCCGCGGAATATAAAAAAACTCTCATTCTGACTCTCCTTGCCAAGCCAACGGGTCGCGGGGGGCGATCGGTCCTCGACTAAGCGGATGAGAGGCACAGGCTATGGCAGTGGCCGTGAACTTGTGCGAACAAAGGCTGTTATCGACGGCAAGCCGTTACGCTGTCGGAACAGATGGACGTCTTGCGGGTTCTGAAAAGTGGATCTTAAACAGGGAGAATTAGGATGATCGGCATCATTATCTGGCTGATAGTCGGCGGGGTCGTCGGCTGGCTCGCAAGCATGGTCATGCGGACCGACGGGCAGCAGGGCATTTTGCTCAACATCATCGTCGGAATCGTTGGAGCGTTCCTTGCCGGGCTTCTGCTTGGCGGCGGCTCGATCAACGAGGGCGTTACCCTCATGAGCTTCCTCTATTCGCTGTTGGGCGCCATCGTCCTGCTCGCGATCGTAAACCTGATCCGTCGAGGCAGTGTGCGCTAAGCCACCAACTTAGCGGACTGAAAAGAATGAGCCCCGCCCGAAACGGCGGGGCTCTTTTTTCGCACGCAAGCTGACTCGTGCCCGATCAGGCGCTTAGCGCTTCGTCGATCAGCCTGCGGCTGTTCTCGACGCCGTAGAGCGCAATGAAACTGCCCATCCGCGGTCCCTGCGATGATCCCAGCAGGGTTTCGTAAAGCGCCTGGAACCAGCTGCGCAGATTTTCCTTGCCGAAATGAGTCTTGCCTACCTCGAACACGAGGTTCTGGATTGCTTCGGCTCCCCCGTCGTCGGTCAGGTCGCCAAGACCAGAGTCGAGGTCGCGAAGCGCGGCGGCTTCCGGTTCGCTCGGCGGGCGCCGCTTCAGGCCCGGCACGACGAAATCACGGGCGTAATTGACTGCGAGGCCGATCAGTTGGTCGAGCTCGGGGTCGCTCTCGGGCGAGGAGCCGGGCGCCGAGCGCTGGACGAATTTCCAGGCGGTGTCCCGGTCGTGGATTCCGGGCAGGCTGACGAGGTTGAGAAGCAGGCCGTAGGTGACGGGGAGGAGCTGCTCCGGAACCTTGCCGCCGTGGATATGGTGAACGGGGTTGCCGAGCCTCTGCTCGATCGGCTGGCCAGTATAATTTCCACGGAACTGCCAGTAATCGTCGACCGCGCGCGGTATTACGCCGATGTGCAGGCTCTTGGCCTTCTTCGGCTCGCGATAGATGTAGAAGGCGAGGCTCTCCTCGCTGCCATAGGTCAGCCATTCCTCGAGGCTCAGGCCATTGCCCTTGGACTTGGAGATCTTCTCGCCCTTTTCGTCGAGAAACATCTCATAGTTGAAGCCGTCGGGCGGCCGACCGCCGAGCACCCGCGCGATCTTGCCCGACTGGATGACGCCGTCGATATGGTCCTTGCCGGCCATTTCGTAATCGACACCGAGCGCAACCCAGCGCGCTGCCCAGTCGACTTTCCACTGAAGCTTGGCCTTGCCGCCGAGCGCCGATTGCTCGATCCGCCGGCCTTCATCCTCGAAGGCGACAATCCCCGCGTCCGCATCGACGACCTCGACCGGAACCTGAAGGACGATCCCGCTGGCCGGCGACACCGGAAGCACCGGTGAATAGGTCTTGCGCCGTTCCTCGCGAAGAGTCGGAAGCATCACGCCCATCACCCCGTCCCAGTTGCGGAGCACCTGGCGGACGACCTCGTCGAAGCGGCCGGACGCGTAGCAATCGGTCGCCGAGAAGAATTCATAATCGAAGCCGAAGCGGTCGAGGAATCCGCACAGCAGCGCATTATTGTGATGAGCGAAGCTCTCATGACATCCGAACGGGTCCGGGACCTGGGTGAGCGGCTTGCCAAGCTGGCCCGCCAGCATCTCCGGGTTGGGGAAGTTGTCGGGGACCTTGCGAAGCCCGTCCATGTCGTCGCTGAACGCGATCAGCCGGGTCGGCGCCCCGCCGGTGAGTTCCTGATAGGCTTGGCGGACGAAGGTGGTGCGAAGCACTTCGTTGAACGTGCCGATGTGCGGCAGGCCCGACGGTCCGTAGCCGGTTTCGAAGATGATCGGCTCGGGGCTGCAGTCCTTGGCCGGC
>JACDCV010000027.1 GCA_013817375.1 Sphingomonas sp. | reverse complement strand
CTGCTTTATGTTGCCGCCGCCAAGGTCACCGCCAATGCGCCCGACAAGACGCGCTTCGCCGCAATGGCCAAACGGCTCGCGACCGACACCGGATCGTCGGTGGTCGATCGCGCGCTGCAGTTGCATGGCGGCTACGGCTATCTCCAGGATTATCCGATCGAACGCTTCTGGCGCGACCTGCGCGTCCACTCGATCCTCGAAGGCACCAACCAGATCATGCGCGTGATCGTCAGCCGCGACCTGCTTCGCCAGTGATCCTTCGAGATAGGTCTTCGGTGCGCTTCGCTTACTCAGCCTCTCGTCAGGATGAGCGGGTTTTGGTCTTATCCGCTCGTCCTGAGGAGCCGCTGAGCACCGTCGAAGCGGCGTTTCGAAGGACTGTCGCATGACCGAAGATGTTCTGATTTCGACCGCGCAAGGGATCGGACGCATTCGCCTCAACCGGGCAAAAGCTATCCACGCGCTGACCAGGCAAATGTGCGAGACGATGAGCGCGGCTTTGCTCCGTTGGCGCTCCGATTCCGACATTCAGGCGGTGGTGATCGACCATGCCGAGGGGCGCGGCTTTTGTGCCGGCGGCGATGTGGTGATGCTTGCCACTAGCGGCGCAGATGGCGCTCGCGAGGCGCGCGAATTCTTCTTCGCCGAATATCGGCTCAACCATTTGCTGTTCACTTACGACAAGCCGACGGTGGCGTTGATGGACGGGATCACGATGGGCGGCGGGGTCGGAATTTCCCTCCCCTGCACCTTCCGGGTCGCGACCGAGAACACGCGCCTGGCAATGCCGGAGACGAGCATCGGCCTGTTCCCCGACGTCGGCGGCGGCTGGTATTTGCCGCGGCTGCCGGGGCGGGTCGGCCAGTATATGGCACTGACCGGAGCCCGGCTCGACGGCGGCGACTGTGCCTATTTCGGTCTTGCCACGCATTTTGTGACCACAAGCGCCCTGGAAGAGCTGGTCGAGCGGATCCACAAGGCGCCCGACCGGGTCAAGGGCACGCTCGGAGCGGCAGCGGAAAAGGAGCCTGAGTCCAAAATCTCGGAGAATGTCCCGGCAATCAACCGCCTGTTCGCCTCGGATGTTTTCGAGGAGGTGCTTGAAGCCCTGGAAAGCGACGGCGGCGAGTGGGCGCAAAGGGAACTGGCGACTTTGGGGACGAAGAGCCCGCTGTCGTGCAAGGTCTCGCTCAGGCTCCTTGCCGAGGGCACAGGCCGGACCAGCTTCGCCGACGAGATGCGGGCCGAATATGCACTCGCCGGGCGCGTTGTTCAGACCCACGACTTTCGCGAGGGCGTTGGCGCCCTGCTCATCGAAAAGCACAACGAGCCGAAATGGGACCCGCCGACGCCCGAAGGCGTCACCGACGAAATGCTCGACGCTTTGTTTGCACCGCTCCCAAGAGGCGAGCAATGGACGCCGTTCCCGGAGGCAGGCGAATGACCGACTATAGCACGATCCTGGTTGAACAGCGCGGTTCGGTAACCCTGGTCACGCTCAACCGCCCGCAGGCGCTCAACGCGCTTAACAGCGAGGTGCTGAAGGATCTGATCAGCGTATTCACCGCCTATGACGCCGACGACCAGCAGCGCTGCCTGGTTCTGACCGGATCGGGCGAGAAGGCTTTCGCTGCCGGCGCGGACATCAAGGAGATGCAGCCGCAGGGCTTTGCCGAAATGTATCGCAGCGACTTTTTCGCCGGATGGGAAAAGGTCACCGCAACCCGCAAGCCCTGGATCGCAGCGGTCAGCGGTTTTGCTCTGGGCGGCGGATGCGAGGTGGCAATGATGGCCGATTTCATCATCGCTTCGGAAAATGCGAAATTCGGCCAGCCTGAAATCAAGCTTGGAGTGACCCCCGGAATGGGCGGCTCCCAGCGGCTGACCTGGGCGATCGGCAAGGCCAAGGCGATGGAGATGTGCCTGACCGGGCGAATGATGGGCGCCGAGGAAGCGGAAGCGTCGGGGCTGGTGGCGAAGGTGGTCCCGGCAGGCGAGCTTCTCGACGAAGCGATGAAGACAGCCGAGGCTATAGCCGCAATGCCGCCGCTTGCCGCCGTCGCCGTCAAGGAAATGGTCAACGCGGCTTTCGAGATTTCGCTGAGCCAGGGCATTCGCTTCGAGCGCCGGCTGTTCCACGGCCTGTTCGGGACCGAGGACCAGAAGGAAGGGATGACCGCTTTCGTGGAGAAGCGCCCAGGCAATTGGAAGGGACGGTAAGATGGCACGGATCGCCTTCATCGGGCTTGGCCACATGGGCGGCGGGATGGCGCCGAACCTGGTCAAGGCGGGGCACGATGTTCACGCGTTCGACCTCAGCGACGAAGCGCTAGACAAAGCGGTCGAAGCCGGCTGCGTGCGTTCGGGATCGGCCGACGAGGCCTGCGACCATGCGCAAGCAATCGTGACCATGCTCCCCGCTGGCAAACACGTCCTCGAAGTCTACCGCAACCATGTGTTCGACACCGCGCCTGCAGGAGCGCTTCTGATCGACTGCTCGACCATCGATGTCGGAAGCGCCCGGACCATCGCCGAAGAAGCGGCGGAGCGCGGGTTCGAGATGGTCGATGCGCCGGTCTCGGGCGGAATTGCCGCCGCCGCCGATGGAAGCCTGACCTTCATGGTCGGCGGCCCGGACAAAGCGTTCGAGCGTGCAAGCCCAATCCTCGATCCGATGGCGAAGGCGGTGATCCATGCCGGCGGTCCCGGCGCCGGCCAGGCGGCGAAAATCTGCAACAACATGATCCTCGGGGCGACCATGGCCGTAACCTGCGAGGCGTTCGTCCTTGCTCAGAAGCTCGGGCTCGACCCGCAGGTCTTCTACGACATTTCGTCCAAGGCTTCGGGCCAGAGCTGGTCGATGACCAGCTATTGCCCGGTCCCTGGCGTGGGCCCGGAGAGTCCTGCCGACCGCGATTATGAAGGGGGTTTTGCCGCAGCGCTCATGCTCAAGGACATCAAGCTCGCGCTCGACGCCGCGAAGGAGGCGGGCGTGCCCGTGGAAATGGGCGAGGAAGCCGAAGAGGTCTTCGAGGAATTCGTCGAGCGTGGCGGCGGGAACATGGACTTTTCGGGAATCATCAAGATGATCGAGGGCAGCCTGGAACAGCCGTCCGACGCAAGCGAATGAGGAGATTTCCAATGAGATTGCTGTACGCCGTCGCGACTGTCGTCTTGCTTGCCGCCTGCCGCGAACAGGCGGCCGGTGACCGCGTTCTCGAAGAGGCCAATGCGAGCGGAAACGCAGCAAGCAATGCGCTCGAGAATGCGGTCGCGCAGTCGGACGCAGCGCCGCTCGAAAAGGAGCAGGCGCTCGCGCTGATGAAAGAACGGCACGAAAATTACGAGCGGATCGGCGATTCGATGAAAGTCATCACCCGCCAGCTCAAGTCCGGCAGCCCCGACCTCGCGCAGGTCCGGGGCAATGCCGACACTATCGCCCAGCTGGCGCCGCAGGTGTCGACCTGGTTCCCGGCCGGGACCGGTCCCGACGTCGGCAAGACCGAGGCCAAGGCGGCGATCTGGGAGAACCGCCAGGATTTCGCGGCCAAGGCGGAGGCGTTCAACCAGGCCGCGATGGCGTTCCAGCGGACGGCACAAGGCAGCGACCTTGCCGCCATCCGGGCAGCGCATGGCAACCTCGGCAAGAGCTGCAAGGCCTGTCACGACCTCTATCGTGAAGAGCATTGACACGACGCTTCAGCGGGTCGCGGTCTGGGACCTTCCGATCCGGCTGTTCCACTGGGCGCTTGCAGCGCTGATCGCATTTAGCTGGTGGTCGGCGGAAGAAGGCCATCTCGACTGGCACATGCGGTCGGGCCTGGCGGTGCTGACGCTTCTGATCTTCCGGGTTCTTTGGGGGATATTCGGAAGCTCGACTGCGCGCTTCGCAAACTTTGTCCACGGCCCCCGCATTCTCATGGCCTATTTGCGCGACATGCGCGGATGGGACCCGGTCGGCCACTCGCCGCTCGGGGCTCTCAGCGTTCTGGCGCTTCTGATCGCGCTGAAGATCCAGGTGATGACCGGCCTTGTGCAAACCGATGATGACGGCCTCGTCGAGGGACCGCTTGCCCACCTTGTCAGCTTCGACACCGCGGAAGCGGCGCACGATCTCCACGAAATCACCTTCGACCTGCTGGTCGCGCTGATCGTGCTTCATGTCGGGGCGATCGCCTTCTACCGGATCGCGCGTGGCAAGAAGCTGGTGCGGCCGATGATCACCGGAAGCGCCAGCTTCGCCGCCGGGACGAAGCCGATGCGGCCGGGCAAATGGTGGGTGGCGCTGCTGTGCCTGCTGGGCGCGTTGGCGATGACCCGCTGGGTCCTGGCGGGAGCGCCGCCGTTCGGCCCTTGATCGCCACCCGCGGCAGGGCCACATCTTTTAAATGTTGATCCGAACCGAGCACACGCCCAACCCGGCGACCCGCAAGTTCCTTCCTGGCCAGACCGTGATGGAGTCCGGGACCCGTGATCTCGCCGATGCCCAAAGCGCCGAGGCCTCGCCGCTCGCGCAGGCTTTGTTCTCGACCGAAATGGTCGAAGGCGTTTTCTTCGGCCACGATTTCGTCTCGGTGACCGCCGGGCCGGGCGTTTCCTGGACCGATCTGGAGCCGATCGTCGTCGAAGCTTTGCTCGATCATTTCGTCACCGGCGCGCCATTGTTCAAAGCGGGAAGCGCGGCAGAAATCCAGGTCGACGCCGATTTCGAGGAGGATCCCGAGGATGCCGAGATCATCGACCAGATCAAGGATCTGATCGAGACCCGGGTTCGCCCCGCGGTCGCCCAGGACGGCGGCGACATCATCTACAAAGGCTATAAGGACGGCCGGCTCTACCTTGCGATGCAAGGCGCCTGCCAGGGCTGCCCGTCATCCGAAATCACGCTGAAACGCGGCATCGAGAGCCTGATCAAACATTACGTGCCCGAAGTTCAAACCGTCGAGGCGATCTAAATTCCCTTGCCCCCACCGGGCGCCTGTGGCCCACTTGGCTGATCGGGCTTCATGATACTGGCGATCGACACCTCTACCGCGGCATGCACCGCAGCTTTGTTCGACGGCGCCGGCAATTGCGTCGGCAGCTGCGACGAGCTCATCGGCCGCGGCCATGCCGAGCGCCTCGCGCCAATGCTTGCTGAATTGCTGGACGGGCGGAGCGCCGACGAAATCCTGGTGGGCGTTGGCCCCGGGAGCTTCACCGGCATCCGGGTCGGGGTCGCCGCCGCTCATGGCCTTGCCATCGGCTGGGGCGCGCGCCTGTCGGGAATGTCGTCGCTGGCCTTGATCGCCGCGGCCGCCGATGCCCGGACCGAGATCGTAGCGGCGATCGAGGGCGGCCACGGCGAGCTATTCATCCAGCAGTTCGACGCCGCTCTAAATCCCCGCAGCGAGCTCCTCAACCTCCCGCCGGATCAAGCCGCTATGGTGGCCTCGGCCGATCTGGCGGCAGGCCCCGGCGCCCAAGCGCTCACCAACGCGCGGGGCACGGGTCGGGCAATTGAAGCCTGGCCTTCGGCTTCGCACGCTCTGAGGCTTCCCGAGGCGCTTCGGACGCTCGCTGCCGCACCGCTCTATGCGCGGGCGCCCGATGCCAAGGCGCGGACCGCGGCATGATCGTCACCCTTTCCGACGGCTGCGCGGGCGACCTTGAAGCGGTGATGCAGGTGATGACCGACGCGTTCGGTGACCGTTACGGAGAAGCCTGGACCCGCTCCCAGTGCGCTGGGATACTTCCGATGAGTGGCGTCAGGTTCGTTCTTGCCCGGGACGGCGACGATCAGCTAGTCGGCTTCTCGCTTTACCGGACGATCATCGACGATGCCGAACTGCTGCTTCTTGCAGTCGGCCCCCAAGCGCAGCGAAGGGGGGTCGGACAGAGCTTGATCAAGCATTTCGTCGAGGACGCAAAGAATAGAGGTGCAAGCCGAATCCATCTTGAGGTGCGCGACGGCAATCCAGCGGTCCGTCTTTACGAAGCAATGGGCTTTGTGCAATCGAACCGGCGCCGTAATTACTATCGCGGCCGTGACGGCAGCAAGCATGACGCGCTGACTTTCATGCTCTCGGAAACCTGACCGGCGATAATATTCCGCTTCTATTGCCGCACCGGCGAACTGTGGCTAGAGCCGTCGTATCTTCTTAGCATCCCCCATTAAATCTGACTTAAATCCACTGGAGAAACAGAATAATGCCTGACATCGAAGCCGCTGACGATATGTTGCTGACCCTTACCGCGGACATTGTCGCGGCGCATGTGAGCAACAACAGCGTCGCAGTGAGCGATCTTCCGACCCTCATCCAGAATGTTCACCAGGCCCTCGCCGATATTTCTGGCAACGGCTCCGGACCGGAAGAAAAGCTTGAGCCCAAGGTGTCGATCCGCTCGTCGGTGAAGCCGGACAGCATCACATGTCTCGACTGCGGCAAGAAGCAGAAGATGCTCAAGCGGCATCTGATGACCAACCACGAAATGACCCCGGCGGACTATCGCCAGAAGTGGGGCCTGTCGGCGGATTATCCGATGGTCGCGCCCAATTACGCCGACCAGCGCCGAACCCTCGCCAAGTCAATCGGCCTTGGTACCAAGCGCGCCCGAACCAACACCGGCGGCAAATCGAAATAAGTGAGGGCGCTCGTACGCGCCCTCCCTTTACCAGCGCCCTGCCCGGTCCTAATCTAGCCTCATGAACCACCCCGTCATCGACGTCGAAGCGCTGTGCGCCGACAAGGGCCTGAGAATAACCGAGCAGCGGCGAGTCATCGCCAGGATCCTGTCGGAGTCCGAAGATCATCCCGACGTGGAGACACTTCACGAGCGGGCTTCGGCAGTCGACCCGAAGATTTCGATCGCCACCGTCTACCGGACGGTCCGCTTGTTCGAGGAAGCCGGAATCCTTTCCCGTCATGAGTTCGGGGACGGACGAGCGCGCTACGAGGCTGCGTCCGAGGAGCATCACGATCATCTGATCGATGTCGAGACCGGCACGGTCTTCGAGTTCGTCGATGCGGAGCTCGAGGCGCTTCAGAAGCGGATTGCCGAGAAGCTCGGCTTCCGCCTCGTCGATCACCGGATGGAGCTGTACGGCGTCGCCCTCAACCGCAATCGCTCGTAGCGGAACCCAATCGTCGACGCTGTTCGCGGCGGCCCGGATAGCTGGGCTGCTCCTGCTGACGCTCGTCTGCGTCCCGCTCCACCTCGCGACCCGGCTCCTGTTCCGCCGATCGGGCTGGCCGCCGCGCTTCCTCGGCGCCGCCGGGTGGATCTGCGGAGCCCGGCTTCAGGTCATCGGAAGCAAACCCGGAGCTCACAGCTTGCTCGTTTGCAACCACGTCAGCTGGCTCGACATATTGGTTATGGGTGGAGCGACCGGCTGCGCGTTCGTGTCAAAGGATAGGCTTGGGGGCCCTGTCGCCCACTGGCTCGCCGACCAGAATCATACGCTCTACATCCGCCGGGACCAGCGCAGGAATGCTCTGAATCAGGCCGATTCGATCGCTCGAAGGCTTCAGGGCAGGCAGCCGCTCGCCTTGTTCCCGGAAGGCACCACGAGCGACGGCAAGCAGCTGCTGCCGTTCCGTTCGACCCTGTTCTCCGCCGTTGCCCCGGCGCCCGAGGGAGTGAAGGTTCGCCCGGTGGCGATCGACTATGGCGAGGCCGCGTCGGAGATTGGCTGGGGGGACGAGCCCGGCAAGGACAATGTGCTGCGCGTTCTTGGGCGCATTCGCTCGACATCGGTAACGATATGGATTCTGGAGCCGATTGCCTCCGCCGACCGCAAGACGCTCGCTCATTGTGCCCGCGCGGCGATCGCCGATGCGCTCACTTCAAGTCGCGCCGCCGCTGCTTTATAGGCTCGTCGATGCAGTCCACGCCCAAGACCTTTCGGATCAAATCCTTTGGCTGTCAGATGAACGTCTATGACGGCGAGCGCATTTCCGAGCTGCTGACGGACCGCGGGCTTGCTGCAGCGCCCGACGGCGCCGATGCCGACCTTGTGGTCCTCAACACCTGCCACATCCGCGAGAAGGCTGCCGACAAGGCCTATTCGGACGTCGGCAGGCTGAAGCGCGACGACGGGTCCCGGCCAATGATCGCTCTCGCCGGCTGCGTCGCCCAGGCCGAAGGCGCGGAAGCCAAGCGCCGATCTTCGATGATCGACATCGTCGTCGGCCCGCAATCCTATCACCGGCTGCCCGAGATGATCGCCGAGGCCGCGGGCGGCGCCCGACCGGTCGACACCGACATGCCGGCAATCTCCAAGTTCGATGCGCTTCCGAAGCGCGGCCGCGCCAACCCCAGCGCCTTTCTCACGGTGCAGGAAGGCTGCGACAAATTCTGCACCTATTGCGTCGTGCCTTATACTCGCGGAGCCGAGATTTCGCGGCCGTGGGCGGATATCGTCGCCGAGGCTCACTTGCTCATCGACAGCGGCGCCAGGGAAATCATTCTCCTCGGGCAAAATGTGAACGCATGGGAATATGACGGCCGCGGCCTTGCCGAGCTGATCCGAGCCATCGTCCGGATCGATGGGCTGGAGCGGATTCGCTACACGACCAGCCATCCGGTGAACATGAGCGACTCTCTGATCGCCGCTCATGGCGATGTCGACAAGCTGATGCCCTATCTCCACTTGCCGGTGCAGTCCGGAAGCGATCGGGTGCTCAACGCGATGAACCGGAGCCACAGCGTGGAAAGCTATTTGCGGACCATCGAGAAGGTCCGCGCCACTCGGCCAGACATTGCCATTTCCGGCGATTTCATCGTCGGCTTTCCGGGCGAGACCGAAGCGGAATTCGAAGAGACGCTGCAGATCGTCGATGCGGTGCGTTACGCGGCGGCCTATTCGTTCAAATATAGTCCGCGTCCGGGGACACCGGCGGCAATGATGGAGGACCAGATCGAGCGCGAAGTCATGGAGGACCGTCTCGCGCGGCTGCACTCGCGGATCGCCACTCACCAGCTCGCCTTCAATCGCTCGACGGTCGGGCTCGACACCAGGATCCTGGTCGAGCGACCGGGCAAGCGCCACGGCCAGATGATCGGCCGCTCGCCCTGGCTTCAGTCGGTTCACGCCCAAACAACGGCAGCGCCCGGGACGATGATCGACGTCACCATGACCGCCGCCGGGGCCAACAGCATGGCCGCCGCCATTCGCCAGAAAGAAGCCGCCTGATGGCCCGCCGCGACGATCCTGTGCCCGAGACCGCACGACTCGAGCTCGAGTTCGAAGAGCCTTATCTGCTTGGCCCGCTATTCGGCGACTATGACCGCCATCTCGTCACGATAGAGAGCCGGCTTGGGGTCCACGTCGCCGCTCGCGGCAACCGGGTCCAGATCGAAGGCGAGCCAGACTCGGCGGCGCGCGCTCGCGATGTCCTCGTCGGCCTCTACAACCGGCTCGAGCAGGGCCACGACATCGATGCCGCTGCGGTCGAATCGATCATTGGAATGGCCTCGCAGCCAAAGCTGGACGGGATCATCACCGAGGACGTGACGTCGGCTCCGCGAGTGATGATCCGCACCCGCAAGAAGACGGTCGTTCCGCGTTCTCCGACCCAGACCATTTACATGGAAGCGCTGTCGCGCGACGACATGATCTTCGCTCTCGGGCCCGCCGGCACCGGCAAGACCTATCTCGCCGTCGCCCAGGCGGTGTCGCAGCTGATTTCCGGAAGCGTCGACCGTTTGATCCTCTCCCGACCCGCGGTCGAGGCCGGCGAGCGCCTCGGCTTCCTTCCCGGCGACATGAAGGAGAAGGTCGATCCCTATCTGCGCCCGCTCTACGATGCGCTTTACGACATGCTTCCGACCGAGCAGGTCGAGCGGCGGATCGCCAGCGGCGAAATCGAGATTGCGCCCATCGCCTTCATGCGCGGCCGCACCTTGAACGACGCATTCATCATCCTCGACGAGGCGCAGAACACCACGCCCGCGCAGATGAAGATGTTTCTCACCCGCTTTGGAATGCGCAGCCGGATGGTCATCTGCGGCGATCCCAAGCAGATCGACCTTCCGGACATCGGCAAGTCGGGGCTTCACGACGCCGTGTCGCGGCTTTCGGACGTCAAGGGGATCGCGGTCGTGCCCTTCACTATCGCAGACGTGGTTCGCCACCCGTTGGTGGGACGGATCGTCGAGGCCTACGAAGGCCCGGATCAATGATGCTCGAGGTCGCAATCGACGCCGATCCGGAGTGGGACAGTAGCAGCCGCTGGACGGCGCTCGTCCGGACCGCCGCCGAAGCCGCAATTGCCGAGAGCGCTTTCCCGCAGCTTTCGAAAGGCAGCCGCGCCGTCGAACTGTCCGTGCGCCTGGCCGGCGATGAGGAAGTGCGAGCGCTCAATTCTCAGTGGCGCGGCCAGGACAAAGCGACGAACGTCCTGTCCTTCCCGCAAATGGCGCCCGCCGAGCTTGAGAGCGTTGGCGACGATGGTCCGGAACTGATGCTCGGCGACGTCGTCCTTGCCCACGGAGTTTGCGAGCGCGAGGCGCAGGAGAAGGCGATCCCGCTCGAAGACCATGCTGCCCATTTGATCGTCCATGGGACGCTCCATTTGCTCGGCTACGATCATGGCGACGACTCGCAAGCGGAGGAGATGGAGAGGCGCGAAGTGAGCGCGCTCCGACGGCTTGGAATCGCCGACCCCTATGGACGCGGCCACTGATGGCGGTCGACAATTACGACACCGGATCGCGGCTGTGGCGGGGAATGCGCGCTCTCATTTTCGGCGACGAGGGCGGGACAAGTCTGCGCGACCAGATCGAGGAAGCGATCGACGAGTCCGACGAGACAGGCGCGGTCGCCGGCGATCTCTCCCCCCACGAGCGGCAGATGCTCCGCAACCTGCTTCACTTCGGCGATGAAACCGCGGGCGACATCTGCGTGACTCGAGGCGACATCGTAGCAGTCCCGGCGACGATCCCGTTCGACAATCTGGTTCACGCGTTCGCCGAGGCCGAGCACAGCCGCCTCCCCGTCTTCGGCGAAAGCCTCGACGAAATCATCGGCATGGTCCACATCAAGGACCTGTTCGCGGCGACGATCGACCAGTCGCGCGACCGGTCGATCCACGCGATGATGCGCACCCCTTTGTTCGTTCCTGAATCGATGGGCGTGATCGACCTGCTGGCGCGGATGCGGGCCGAGCGCACCCACCTTGCGATCGTCGTCGATGAGTTCGGCGGCACCGAAGGTCTCGTCACCATCGAGGATGTCGTCGAGGAGATTGTTGGGGAAATCGAGGACGAGCACGACATTGAGGCGGCGGGAATGCTCACCCGGCTCGACGACGGTATCTGGGAAGCCGACGCCAGGATCGAGCTCGAGGAGTTGGCCGAAGCGGTCGACGCCCGGCTGGTGTGGGAAGAGGATGAGGTCGACACCCTGGGCGGTCTCGTATTCCTGCTCGCCGGTCACATTCCGGCGCGCGGAGAATCGGTCGCTCATCCGTCCGGCTGGCGTCTCGAAGCGATCGATTCCGACCCGCGGCGAATCTTGAGGGTGCGCCTTCATGCACCCGAACCCGAGTCCGAGCCCGGAAAGACTTAGGCGCTAGAGAGTCGCGAACAGCGCGGCCGGGTCGGCCATCGCCTTGAATTCCAGAGCGTTGCCGGCGGGGTCGAGGAAAAACATCGTCGCCTGCTCGCCGGGCTCGCTTTCAAAGCGAATTGTTGGCGGGATCACGAACTCGACTCCGGCTTGCGTCAGCCGGCTGGCGAGCGCCCTCCAGTCGTCCATGCCGAGGACGAGCCCGAAATGCGGCACCGGCACGTCATGGCCATCGACCGAATTGCTTGCCCTGGAGCGCACAGCGCCGGGCGCCAGATGGGCGACGATCTGGTGTCCGTGGAGGTCGAAGTCGATCCATTCGTCGGCGCTTCTCCCCTCGGGGCAGCCGAGCAGCTCGCCGTAGAAGCGGCGCGCAGAGGCAAGATCGTCGACCGGGAAAGCGAGGTGGAACGGGGGCAAATTCATGGGGCCGGCCTTGTCATTGCCAGCGCAGCGAATCAATCCAGTTCGCTCCCCCCGCGCCCGGCCGAAGCGAAAATTGAATTGCTTCGTCGCCCGCTCCTCGCAATGACATGCGCTTATGCTGATCTTTCTCGCCGCGCTAATCACTGGCCTTCTCTCCGCTCTGGCTTTCGAGCCGGTCGGCTTGTGGGTGCTGATGCCGGTCGCTTTTGCGGTCCTGCTCGCGCTTTTGTGGCACACCGAGAGCCTGTGGCGGGCGCTTCTCATTGGCTGGCTGTTCGGCCTCGGCCAGTTCGTGGTCGGACTGAACTGGATCGCTCATTCGTTCAGCTATCAGGCAGCGATGCCGGCGTCGCTCGGATGGGTCGCGGTCGTCCTGCTGTCCTTTTACCTCGCAGTCTATCCGGCGCTCGCCGCTGGCCTCGCGTGGCGGATTGGCAAGGGCAATGAGGTTGCGATGGTGCTTGCGCTGGCTGGAGGCTGGGCGATCACCGAGTGGCTTCGCGCCGGTATCTTCACCGGCTTTGCCTGGAACCCGGTGGCTGCGGCCCTGGTGCCGACGCCGCTCATCAGCACGACCGCGCTGATCGGCACCTATGGCCTGTCGGCGCTGACGGTCCTGCTCGGAAGCGTGATCTGGCTGGAGATCCAGCGGCGGTGGCTGCCGGGCGTTCTGATCGTGGCTGGAGCGGCACTGCTGTGGCTATTGCCAGCGGCGCGGGTCCCTGAAACCCCGCTGGCGGTAAAACCCATTCGAATTGTCCAGCCCAACATCGACCAGGAAGACAAGTGGCGCGCGGGGTTCACGGACGTAGCGGCGCGGCGCCTTGCCGCTTTGTCGGCGCAGCCCGGAGGCGAGCGCCCGCGGCTTCTGTTCTGGCCTGAAGCCGCCGTCACCGAGCCGCTCCGGGACGAGCGCTCTGGACCGGACGCGAATGCAGCTTCCGAACGTAGCCGGGCGGCGGCCTCCATCGGGCCCGGCGAATATCTGCTGACCGGAGCTCTCGGGCTGAACTCAGCTGACCGCCAGCGGATTTCGGGTGCGACCAACAGCGTCTTCATCCTCGCTCCGGGTGGCGAAATGGTCGGCCATTACGACAAGGCGCACCTCGTCCCCTACGGCGAATATCTGCCGATGCGGCCGCTGTTGTCGAAGCTTGGTCTGTCCAGGCTTGCGCCGGGCGAACTGGACTTCGATTCGGGCCCCGGGCCACGGTCTTTCGAGCTTCCCGGCTGGGGCCGAGTCGGGCTTCAGATCTGCTACGAGATCATCTTCTCAGGCCATGTCGTGGACTGGCAGAACCGGCCCGACTTCATCTTCAATCCGTCGAACGACGCCTGGTTCGGACGCTGGGGACCGCCGCAGCATCTGGCGCAGGCAAGGCTTCGCGCCGCCGAGGAAGGCCTGCCGGTGATCCGCTCGACCCCGACCGGCATCAGCGCGGTCATCGACGCTCGCGGCAAGGTCGTGAAGCAGATCGGTTGGCGCGAAGCCGGAGTGATCGACACCTATCTACCACCCCCGGCGAGCAAGCCGACGCCGTTCGCCCATTTCGGCAATGCAATCCCGCTGCTGCTCGCCGCGCTGATGCTTGTCGCCGCCATTGCCCTTGCCGGGGCCCGGCGCTATCGGCGCACATAACGTTTTCTTTATATCACCTGCCGCTTGCCTGAAGCGGCGTTTCGCGAAGGCCCCCACCCACCGATGCGCAGCAGCTATTTGTTCACCTCCGAATCCGTTTCCGAAGGTCATCCCGACAAGGTGGCCGACCAGATCAGCGACTCGATCGTCGACCTTCTGCTGTCGAAAGACCCGCAGGCGCGGGTTGCCTGCGAGACCTTCGTCACCACTCAACGGATCGTGATCGGCGGCGAGATTCGCTGCCGTCCCGTCTACGACGAGGAGCGGTTCAAGGACACTGGCGGCTGGGCGCCCGGCGCTCGCGACGAGATCGAGCAGGCGGTCCGCAAGACCGTTCGGGAGATCGGCTACGAGCAGAAGGGTTTCCACTGGGAAACGGCGACCTTCGAAAACCACCTTCACGGCCAGTCGGCCGAAATTGCCCAGGGCGTCGATGCCGCCGGCAACAAGGATGAAGGCGCGGGCGACCAGGGGATCATGTTCGGCTTCGCCTGCGACGAAACCCCCGAGCTGATGCCGGCGACAATCTACTACAGCCACAAGATACTCGAGCGGATGGCCAGGGACCGCCATTCCGGCCGCGCCCCTTTCCTTGAGCCCGACGCCAAGAGCCAGGTCACTCTGAAATATGAGGACGGCCAGCCCGTTGCCGCAACCGCGATCGTCGTCTCGACTCAGCACGCCAGCGGTTACGACAAGGGTGAAAAAGAGACCGAGCTTCACGATTATGTGAAGCAGGTGGTCGCGGATTGCCTTCCTGAAGGCCTAGTTTCGGACGACACCGTCTATCACATCAATCCCACCGGAAGCTTCGAGGTCGGCGGTCCCGATGGCGACGCCGGCCTGACCGGCCGAAAGATCATCGTCGATACCTATGGCGGCGCTTCGCCCCACGGCGGGGGCGCCTTTTCGGGCAAGGATCCGACCAAGGTCGACCGCTCGGCCGCTTATGCAGTGCGCTACCTCGCGAAGAACATCGTCGCTGCCGGGCTCGCACGCCGCTGCACGATCCAGCTCGCTTATGCGATCGGAGTGTCGGAGCCGCTATCGCTCTACGTGAACACGCACGGCACCGGGACGGTCGACGACACCGCGCTGGAACAGGCGATCGGCCGAATCGAAAAGCTTGGCGGACTAACTCCCCGGGGCATCCGCACGCACCTCCAGCTCAACAAGCCTATCTATCGGGAAACCGCCGCCTACGGCCATTTTGGCCGCAAGGCGGACGGCGAACATTTTCCGTGGGAGAGACTCGACCTCGTCGAAGAGCTACGCGCCGCGCTCGCCTGAGCCGCCCTCGCCCGAGCTGCGCTCGCTTGGGCTTCGTTCACTGGCGCCTTTATCCTCATAGCCGGAGAATTTGTCCGGCGTTTCCTGCACAGCGACCCGGTGGCGATAGACAAGCTCGCCGCCAAGCCATCCCGAATAAAGCAGGATGAGAACGACCACGCCCGACAGATAGACGCCGAGGCTGCCGACGTCGCCGGGGTCGCCCAGCCGGACCGCGAAATTGATGATCGAAATGACAATGACCGAAACGTTGGCGATCATGTGCTGGATCGCCGTGCCCATCCGGCGGATGCGGTCGTCGCCCATATAGTCGATCATCCCGAACACCGCCGCCAGCAGTCCGGTCCCGATCCCGAAACCGATCAGCCAGTGCGAAGCGGTCGCAAAGCCGCGGTCGCCGGTGTTGAGATAGATAAGGTCGGTGACGAACGCCCCGACCAGGCACGCAATCGGGAACGGGATCAGCATCGGGTGTATCGGATGGCCGCCGATTTGCGCCGTGCTGTGTGGGTTCCTGCCGTACATTCCTGTCCTCCTTTTCGCGTCGCTGCCTGCTGAACGCGCGACAATCGAGGGAGGTTCGACTCGCTTCGACGCCGCCACCGTCTTGCTGAATTGCGGTTTCAGCGACTAGGCGCGCCCATGACCGCGCACAAGCCAGGCGACCCGACAACCCTCAACCGGCTCTACGGCCGGTCGAGCGGCCACAAGCTTCGGGCGTCCCAGCAGAAGCTCGTCGATGACCTGCTTCCTCAGATCTCGGTGCCCGGCGAGGGTGAAATCAGCTCGGCTCGGCTGTTTGGCGACGATCGGCCACTGCATTTGGAGATCGGCTTTGGCGGCGGCGAGCATCTCGCCTACCGCGCCGATTTGCTTCCCGACCACAATTTTGTCGGCTGCGAACCATTCCTCAACGGGGTCGCGACCGCTCTTGCGCACATCCGCGACCAGAATCTCGCCAACGTGCGCCTGTGGCGCGGCGATGCGCTCGATATTCTCCGGCGCGTTCCCGACGGCAGTCTTGCCTTCGTCTATCTGCTTCACCCCGACCCCTGGCCCAAGGCGCGCCATTCCAGGCGCCGGATGGTCAGTGACGGGCCTGTGGACCTAATCGCATCCAGTCTGAAGGCAGGCGGCGAACTCCGGATCGCGACCGACCATCCCGTCTATCTGGAATGGACTTTGATGGTGATGAAGCGCCACGCGCACCAGTTCGACTGGCTCGCAAAAAGCCCGTCCGACTTCCTGGAGCCGCCCGGCGGCTGGATCGAGACTCGCTATGGCGCAAAGTCGCGACGCGAAGGTCGCCGGCCTTACTACCTCCGCTACCGAAGGCTCGGTTGATCGCTCACCCGGCGGGCGTGAGCTTCAGTAGCCGCCCCTGCCCGGGCGAGCGCCCGTCCTCGAGCAGATAGACCGCACCGTCCGGCCCCTGGTCCACCGCGCGGATGCGAGCCTTCATGTCCCAATCGCCGGCCTTGCGGGCACGGTCGCCTTCGATGTCGACGTGAACCAGATTCTGCCCCGAGAGCCCACCGATCAGCGCGTCGCCCTGCCACTGCGGGAACATGTCGCCGGTGTAGATCAGAAGCGACCCTGGCGAGATCGCGGGGCTCCACCACAGCTTCGGCTCCTCGAACCCGCGCGGCCGGTGTTCGTCCGGTATGTCCTCCTCGCCATAATGGCTTCCGTAGGATGCCTCCGGCCAGCCATAGTTGCGGCCCTGAACGATCAGGTTGAGCTCGTCGCCGTGCTTCGGACCCATCTCGCTCGACCACAGCCGCCCGTCCGGAGCGAAAGCAATCCCGAGCGAGTTGCGGTGACCCATCGTGTGGAAGCCTCCGCCGATTCGCTCGCCTTCGGCACTCATGTGGATGATCTTGCCAAGATCGCTGTTGCGATCCTGGGCCGGTTGCATCTTCTGCCGGTCGCCCGAGGTGACGAACATGGTGCCGTCGGGGGCAAAAGCGATCCGGTGGGCGAAGTGGCCGTTACCGGTGACCTTGGGCGCCTGCCTCCAGATCATTTTGAAGTCCTGAAGCGAATAGCCGGCCGGGGCTCCCGGCGCGGCAGCACTGGTAGCGACAAGGCGGCCATAGCCGATTGCCGCCCCGCTGGTCTTGTCCGGTCCGGACTCGACGAAGCTCAGATAGACACGCTGATTGCCGGCAAAATCCGGATGCACGACGACGTCGCCAAGGCCGCCCTGGCCGGCGACATGAACCGTCGGCACTCCCGAAACGGGCTGCTTCTGTCCGGTCGAAACGTCGAGGACCCAGAGATTTCCGTCCTTTTCGGTGACCAGCGCCATATTGGTCATCCGGCCGCCGCTTTCGCGAAGAAAGTCCATCGCCCATGGAGTGCCGAACGTCGCCACTTCGGTAACTGCGAACGGGCGGCCGCTTGCCGGCTGCGATTGCGTCTGCGCAGGCGCCTGCGCCTGATTATTGGTCTGTGCGGAGCTGGGCTCCGAGCTTCCGCACGCGGCCAGCGCGAGCAGAGCCAGGCTTTGCAACAGGTAAGAGCGCATCGAAACTCCGTCCGCTAAGTTCTAAGGGTGACCCCCCTACCCAATGTAAGGCGCAAGTTGAAACCCTGTTCCCTATTGTCGCTCGCAACCGCGGTTCCTCCCCACCTGATTAGGCAGGAGGATGCCAAGGCCCTTGCCCGCAACGCCTTCGGCGGCCGCAGGGCCTTGTTCGACCGGCTTTCAAGCGTGTTCGACAATGCCGGGATCGCGCAGCGCCACCTCGTCGCCCCGGCCAACTGGTACGAGCATCCGCACGGCTGGACCGAACGCAACGCGCTCTACCTGGAAGCCGCCGAGTCTTTGTTCGAGGAGGCCGCTTCCAGGGCCATCGCCAACGCCGGGCTCGCTCCTGATGAAATCGACGGCGTGGTCACTGTTTCTACCACCGGCATTGCGACTCCGAGCCTGGAAGCTCGGGTGGCGCCGAGGCTCGGGCTTCGCGGCGATGTCCGCCGGGTGCCGGTGTTCGGCCTCGGCTGCGCCGGCGGAGTCGCCGGTCTTGCAACCGCCGCTCGCCTGGCAAGCGCCGAACCGGGCACCAACTGGCTGTTCGTCACCGTCGAGACCTGCTCGATCTCGATCCGCCTCGACAGCGACGATCCCGCGGCGATTGTCGCGACCGCGCTGTTCGGCGACGGCGCCGCGGCCGCAATTGTCAGGAGCGGCGATCACGCGCTTGCGCGGATCGCCGGCGCTGCCGAGAAGCTGTGGCCCGATACCCAGAGGATCATGGGCTGGGACGTCGAGGACCCGGGGCTCGCCGTCGTTTTCGACCGCGCGATCCCGCCGTTCATCGCCGACAATCTCGCGCCGGCGGTCGACGAGATGCTGGGCTCGCTCGGCCGCTCGCGGGGCGATGTGGATCGCTTCTGCTGCCATCCGGGCGGAGTCAAAGTGATCGACGCGATCGAGACGGCGCTGGAGCTTGCCCAAGGCGAGCTCAACCTCGAGCGCGAGGTGCTTCGCGACTATGGCAATATGAGCGCTCCAACCGTTCTGTTCGTGCTTGAGCGGCTGATCGAGCGTGGCCTCCCGAGACAGGTGATGTTGACCGCGTTCGGGCCGGGATTCACCTGCGCCGGCCTGTTGTTGGAAGCGCCATGAACTGGGTCGCCGTCGCAATCCTTGTGTTCGTCACCGCCGAACGCTTGCTGGAGCTGGTGCTCGCGCGGCTGAACACGCAGCGGCTGGTCGCTCAAGGTGCGAGCGAGCATGGCCGGTCGCATTATTCGATGATCGTCGCTGTGCACGTGGCCTGGCTGATCACCTTGTGGCTGCTGGCGACGGACCGGGGGGTCGATCCCTTCTGGCTGGCGATGCTCGTGCTGCTTTTGCTCGCGCGCTTCTGGGTGATCCTTACGCTTGGCCCGCGCTGGACCACCCGGATCATCGTTCTGCCCGATGCACCGCTGGTGAAGGAAGGGCCGTACCGCTTTCTCAACCACCCCAATTATTGGGTGGTGGCCGGCGAGATTGCGGTGCTTCCCCTGGTGTTCGGCCTGCCCTGGGTGGCGCTAATCTTCTCAATCCTCAACGCCGCGGTCCTCTACATCCGCATTCGCGAGGAAAATCGGGCGCTTCGGCCGACCCGCTGAGTTCGCTTGCGCCGACTTGCCGACCCGCCTATATCGGCGCCTCTTCCTCGACATCGTCATTGATGCTGAGGCTGGTTCGGGGGGTTCCGGGCCGGCAAGAGGAAGCTTTTGTTTCGACTGCAGGTGACAGGAATGGCGGACATCCCCGCGGTGACACGATTGATCGAGCCGGAGCTCAAGTCGCTCGGCTACGATCTCGTTCGCGTGGCGATGATCGGCGGCACATCCGACCCGACATTGCAGGTGATGGCCGAGAAGCCGGACACTCGCCAGCTTGCCCTTGGCGATTGCGAGAGGATTTCGCGGCGCCTGTCGAAAATATTCGACGCTCTGGAGGAGGAAGGCCGCGATCCCGTTGAAGGCTCGTACCGACTCGAGGTCAGCTCACCCGGGATCGACCGGCCGCTGGCGCGCCTTAAGGACTTTGACGATTGGTCGGGACATCAGGCACGGATAACGCTCGCCGAGCCGATCAACGGGCGCAAGCAAGTGTCGGGCACGATCAGCGGCACCGGCGACGGCGGCGTCATCCACATCCTCGGCAAGGACGGGAAAGACTATGATGTCCCGTTTGCCGCAATCGCGTCGGCCAAGCTCCTGCTCACCGACGAGCTCATCAAAGCCACCAACCCGCTCAGCACCGATGGTGCCGACGCCATTCTCACTGTAGAGGATTAGACGACATGGCCACCGCAGCACCCGCGGCACCAACCGCCAACAAGGCCGAACTGCTCGCGATCGCCGATGCGGTCGCTCGCGAGAAGCTGATCGACAAGGCCATC
>JACDCV010000026.1 GCA_013817375.1 Sphingomonas sp. | reverse complement strand
CGCCCAGGCGCCGCAGCCGCCGGGCGAAGAATCGCTCGCCGAGCGCATCGCCGCGATCGATGCGGCGGTCGTCCGCTGGCGCAGCGCCGGGGATTTGGCCGTCGCGCGCAAGGCCGCCGAGGAAGCCCGCAACCTGGTCGTCGGCCCCGGCGGGCCGTTCTACGGCGACGGCGACGGCGACGGCGCGATCGCCGGAGCCACCGAAACGGGCCTGCTGCCGGGCCGCGCAGGCGAGCCGGGCCTCGCCTCCGGCTCCTCCAGCGCGTGCGTAGAGCGCGACGTGCTGGGCGGCGACTGGTCCGACCCGGCCGGACGCTGGGCGATTCTCGAGCGCGCGATTGCCGACTGGAGACCCGCCAACAACACATTCCCGTCGCTCCCCAGCCACCCGCAGCGCATCGTCGGCTGGGCGACGCTGACGCTCGCCACCGACAGCCTCGCCGCCGCCCGCGACTTTGGCGGCCACGCGCAGATCCATGCCAATGTCTCGAGCCGGGCACTGACCGCCTGCCGGGGGTGACCGCACTTCGCTTCGCAGTTCAACCTGAGCCTCGACCCCGACACCGCCAAGCATAATCACGACCAGACACTCCCGGCCGACGGCGCCAAGACCACCCACTTCTGCTCGATGTGCGGGCCCGAAATTCTGCTCGATGAAGATCAGCCAAGAGGTGAGGGAGTTAGCTGCGACGCAGAACGCGAGCGCGGAGACGTCATCGCCGCCGAGCAAGGGATGGCGCCGATAAGTGAAAAATTCCGGGACGCGGGCGGCAAGCTCTACGTGACGGCCGAATGACCCTGGATCGGTTGCGGGTAAGGCGAACCTAAGGGGTCAAGCCCATAAGGGCTCGACGCGCGGCAGTTATGGATAGGTCAATTCGATGCGACGTTACTTTCTCGGTATTTTCGCTAGCTGGATTCTCTCAGCTTGCAGTTTTCAAGGGAGCAGCGAACGCGCTGAACGCACGATCGCGGCCAATCGCGCGGATGTCTTTGCCGCGATGACCATGTCGATCCAAGAGAGCGGCCTCGAACCGGTTGAGAAGGCGCAGGACTTCGTTCGGTATGAAGTGCCGATCAATGACAAGAACCTCTTAACGGGTCCCGAAGCCGACGCAGCGCTGACCGAGAAGTATTTGGGCGGCACGATCGCTGTCACGGTTGAGCCTGACCGCTCTCTCGAAAGTCGGATGATCTCCGCCGATGGAAACAGCTCGATGCGAGTTCAGTTTTTGTTCTCCGACGGCGCAGCCAACACCACGATCATCGAGTCGCATGTGGACGTTTCGCAAAGCGGCTTGCCGTCGAATAGTCAGGAAGAGCTGAAGACAATCCTGCTCCAGATGCCCAACATCCTGATCGACGAGGCGGAGGAGAAGCTCGCAAATAGCTGACGCGGTAATTCGGGGGACTCCACCCGGGAATTCCCGGGACACGAATTCCGGGGGCACAATCCCCAACTCACCGGTAGACCTCCCGCCGGTGCGCCACCCGCACCACCAGGATCGTGATCCGCTCGTCCTCGATCCGCGCGATCACGCGGTAATCACCAATCCGCCACCGCCAGTATCCGGCGTGCTCACCGACTAAAGCACTCCCGATCTGACGGGGGTCGTCGAGCGTCGCGATGCGCTCCTCCAGCGTTTTGACGATGCGCGCCGCTACCCGCCGGTCGAGCTTCTTCAGTTCCTTCGCCGCCTCCGGCAGGAACTCAATCCTCCAGTCCAAGCTCGGCCTTCAGCGCAGCGAGCGGAATCGCATCCCCCTCGCGGAAATCGCGCAGCCGCTCCTCGGCCAGATAGAAATCCTCAAGATCGTCGAGATGCGCCTCGATCGCCGCGCGCGCGTAAAAGGTCTTGGTTCGCCCGGTCTTCGCCGCCAACCGCTCGAGCCGCCCCTCGATGTCCTCGTCCAGTCGCACCGCCAGCATCGTCATCTCCCTGCTATACGTGTATAGCACCAGTTCCGGGGTGACAAATTAATTTGTCGGATGAGCCGCTTGCACCCGCACAGCCGCCTTATTCCCTCGCCCACTTGATCTGGAACTCGATCTCTTCCTCGCCGCCCTCGCGCTCATGCTCGATGTTGAAGGTAGCGCGGACCGGCACCCAAACGCGCTCCCCGGCGATCTGGATTTCGAAGCGTTGGCCGCTCTCCAGCGCGTCGGCGAGACGGCGGAGCTTGGCGATGAAGTCGGGAAGCGGATAGTCCTTCTCAATATCTCTGTCGGCCTTCGTCATCGTCCACTCCCTTCGCTCTGTTCGTCACACGGCGGCTGCATAGCCTTCAGCGGCGCATGACTCCAAACAGCAGGGTCGATTTGGGGCGCCGCATCTCAATAACCCGCGCCAATGTCTGACCCGGCGCTTGCCCGCAAAAACACTTTCCTATTTGGATTTCGGGTGCTTCACCCTGGCCGATGCGCGACCCGCTGCCCGCCCCCGACCCGACGACCGCCGCGAGCGGGCGGACAAAACACCGCCGTCACCGCGAACATTCGGAACATTCAGGTTCAGCCCTGCCGAAGGGCCTGTCCCGAGCCGAGCCGAAGGGCCTGCCCTGAGCCAGGTCGAAGGGACGGCTGGACGCCTTGCCCGCTGCCCTCTGTCGCTCGCCGCCTTTCGCGCGCGCCTCGTCCCGACGCACCCGTAACGCCTGCAACACCCTTCGCCACTGCCCGTTGACCCCATGACCCCCAAACCGAAAAAAGGAGAAATATCATGGGTATGTTCAGCAGCGACGTGAAATCGCTCGACGCTTTGTTCGTCGATGTCCTCAAGCAGATCTATTATGCCGAACGAGAGATCGGCGATCAGCTGGAAGTGATGATCGGCAAGGCGAAGTCGCCGGAGCTCAAGTCGGGCTTCGAGCAGCATCTGACCGAAACCCGTAACCAATATGAGCGGCTCGAGCAGGTGTTCCGGATGCATGGCACCGACGCCGAAGAAGTAACCTGCCCGGCGATCGACGGAATCCTCGAGGCCGGCAACGGCATGATCGGCAAGATCGACGACGACCAGGTGATGGACGCCGCGCTCACCCACGCAGCGCAGATGGTCGAACATTATGAGATCGTCCAGTACGGGACGCTTTCCGCATGGGCCAAGGAAATGGGCCGCGACGATTGCGCCAGCCTGCTTCAGAAGTCCCTTGAGGAAGAGAAAGCGACCGACGCGAAGCTCACCCGCATCGCCGAGAGCCGCCTCAACGCCATGGCGGAGGGTCAGCGCTCGCCGCAGCCCGCCTAACCTTGCAAACTAAAGGAAATGCGATGGCCGTCCGCTTGAGTGCGGGCGGCCGCCGCTTATTTGCGCTCCAGCCGCACCAGCGCTTCGTCGAGCGCCTGCAGGAAGCGCGAGCGGTCGGACTTGGCGAAAGGCGCCGGCCCGCCGGTGATGCCGTCGGCCGCGACTCGAAGGTCGGCCATGATCGCCCGTGTCGCGACCGCTCCGCCAATCGACTCCGGAGTGAACGGCTTGCCATTGTGCCCGATGACGGTCGCGCCTTTCTTCAGGCAGCGGTCGGCAAGAAGGATGTCGCCGGTGATCACCACCGTCGCCCCGTCCGCCGCCTCGACGATCCAGTCGTCGGCGGCGTCGAACTTGTCCGACACCACCACCCGCTCGACCAGCGCATGGTCGGGCACCCGCAGCCAGGCGTTGCTGACGATTGTCACCGGCACCTTGCGCCGCCACGCGACCTTGTACGCCTCGTCCTTGACCGGGCAGGCGTCGGCATCGACCAATATCCTGACCGTTCCCACTTCGCTTGTGCCTAGGTGCCCCATCCCCACGGCAGCGGCGGCGGCGCGACCGGCCGGGTCAGGTCGAACTCGACCCGGAAATAGCGGTTGTCGGGCGCTGCCCGGCGAAGCTCGTAGGCGAAGGTCGAGGGGGTCGTTTCCACCGCCCAGACATTGGTCACCGACCGGGGGAGATTATTGGCCCGGAACAACGCGATGCTCTCCTGGTCGACCGGAAACTCCTGCCTCGTCGCGGTGCCTGGGGCTGCCGTGTCGCCACCATACATCGTCACCGCGTCGGAGCTTCCGTCCTCGTGCCGATGATCGTGCTTCAGCCGAAGCCCGCTTGCCGTTCGCGTGATCACCCAGGTGCGGGAGCGGTCGTCGCCGACGTGGAAGGGGATCCGCACCTCGTCGGCGCTGCAGCTGGCGACGTGCATCACCAGCGGCTTGCCCGCCATGCCGGCATCGGCCGGGTCGCTCGTCACCAGCCGTCCGGCGAACGCCTGGCCGCACAGCGAGGACAGCCGCGCCATGAACCGCGACTGCGGGTCGGCGGCGGGGACGCTCGCGCAGCCGGCGAGCGCAAGCGCTGCGACCGCCGCCACCAACGACCTGCGCATCAACTTTTCAGATGGTCCATATTGTCGAGGCCGCGCTGGCCGGGCTTGGTCGACGAATTGGCGGCGATCGTCTTCTTCTTCTCCGCCTTGGGTTTGCGCTTTTCCTTGTTCGATTTCATCTGACCCTTGGCCATCACTGCTCTCCTCGCTTTGCTTGCCGCTTTCGCCATAGCCGATTTCGCGGCCTGGCAGCAGTCGTCACGTCGCGGAGCACTTTGGTGGTGCGATGGCTGGGCAGATAAGCGGCGCATCTCCCGGGAACAGGGCGCGCAAAGTTAAGGGGCGCCCGCTTGGCAGGCGCCCCAGGGTCCAGCGCGTGCTCTCGCCGGATCAGTAAGTGGTGTTGGTCGTCGTGTCCGTCGTAGTCGCGTTCATGTCGACGGCATTCATGTCGGTCGTCATGTTCATGTCCGTGGTCATGTTCATGTCGGTCGCCATCATGTTGGGATCGGTGATGACGTCGTTCACGACCAGGTTTTCGACAACCATGGTGTTATCTTCCTGGGTGGCGGTCTCGCCACAAGCTGCGAGGGCGGCGAGGCCGGCAACGGCCATACAGGTCTTGATGATCTTCATGTGATTTTCCCCTGATTGAAATTCGCTCAATCGGGTTTCAGCGTTTGAAGCCACGCAACGGTTCCGAAATTAATTTGAAATCCACGGCTGGCGCTCAGGCAAGCTTGTCCGCGTAGAGCATCCGCCCGCCGGCGATCCGCTTCATGATCTCATATTGGTCGCGGCGGCTGAAGGCGAAGCAGCCCTGGCTTCGGCCGAGCTTGCCATGCGCCTGAACCACGTCGGGCTCGGCATACCAGGCGTTGTGGATGACGATCGCGCGCGACAGCGCGTTGTTGTTGGACCAGTCGTGGCCGTGAAGCTTCATCGAAAGGCCGTACTTGCCGTGATAATATTCGCCGGTCGTGTAGGTGCCGTTGGAGGTCGCTTCCGACCCCGGAGTATTGGAAAAGCTGTCCAGGAAGCCGTTGTGGCTCGGATCCGAGCCCTTGCCGTGGGTGACTCGATAGGTCTGGACGTCGCCGTTGCGAAGATCGACGAGGTGGAACCGGCGCTCGCCCGAAGCGAGGCCGAAATCGACGATCGCCATCGTGTCGCGGGCCGCGATCCGGTGCGTGTCCAGCGCCGCTTTTGCGCGCTGGAACAGCTGCGGATTGATCCCGCCCGGCGCCTGCAGCACCTGCGGCGCGGCCGGAACCAGCGGCGCCCGCGGCGGTGGCGGCGCGTTATAGACAATCGACGGAAGACCCATGGATCCGGCCGCCGACGAGACGATTGCGGCGCCTGCGCCAAGGGCACCCCAGCGCAGCATTTCCCTACGGTTCAAACTGTTTTGCCCCTCAACTCTCATGAGCTGCTTATAACAAGCGCAAGGTTAACTCTCGCCAACAAAAGGACATTCGTTGCGCCGTTCACCGCTCCGCAATCACGTTTCGCCGCATTGCCGCGGCTCGCGAGGTCGCTTGATGTCGATTGCGGCTGCTGCTAAGGGCCGCGCGCCGCCGCAGCCACGCTTGCGGCGAACGACATGTGCGCTCCGGCCATATAAGCAACTGCGCCCCCTGGGGAGCGTTCTTAGCCGTGGGTATGATTCGAGAGGAGTTTGACGGGCCGTTTATGCAGATCATCGTTCGCGACAATAATGTCGACCAGGCGCTGCGCGCGCTCAAGAAAAAGCTGCAGCGCGAAGGCGTCTACCGCGAGATGAAGCTTCGGCGGCATTACGAGAAGCCGTCGGAGAAGCGCGCCCGCGAGCGGGCCGCAGCGATCCGCCGCGCCCGCAAGCTTGAGCGCAAGCGCGCCGAGCGCGAAGGCGTCCGCTGAACCTTTCCTCTTTTGCGTCGCGGCGCTAGGCCGGATCCCATGTCCGTTAGCACCCTTGCTCATCCGCCCCGCCACCGCGCCGCCTTGACCAAATTCTGGCTTGCTTTGGCCTTCCTGGTCGCGCTCGGTGCCGCCATCGCCTGGCTCGGCGCCGGGTCGATGCGCAGCGACACCACCCAGAGCGGCCTGCAGTTCAGAACTGTCGAGGCGGGAAGCGGCGCGTACATCCAGGATGTCGATGGAGTGATGATCGAATATGAAGGCCGTCTTTTGGACGGTACCGTTTTCGACAGCAGCGAAGGCCGGGGCCCGCAGCCGATGATCGCCGGCCAGACCATCCCGGGCTTCGCCGAGGGCCTGTCGATGATGCAGCAAGGCGGCCGCTACCGGATCCGAATCCCTTCCGAGCTCGCTTATGGCGCCGAACCTCCTGCGGGATCCGTACCGCCCAATTCCGACCTCGAGTTCGACGTCCACATCGTCCAGGTCGTTCCCAACGCGGCGCTGATGACCGGCGCTCCGCCCCAGCCCGGCGGGCTTCCGCCCGAGGCCGGCGGTCTCCCGCCCGAGGCCGGCCAGGCGCCCCCGCAGGGCCAGTAGCTTTATTCCGGCTTCGGCTCCCGGCGCGGCCGGAGCGACATTCCCGCACGGCCGCCGCGAAGCGCGTCGAACCAGCTGACCGGGTTGAGAAGCTCCGTCGTTCCATCGAGCGAGAAGGTGACGAACTCGGCGCGCCCGCCGATATTCTCCCACGGCACCGCGCCGCCAAGGCCGTTCTCGGGCGCTCCGGCCGGGAAGCGGCTGTCGGCGCTGCGGTCGCGATTGTCGCCCATCAGGAAGACGTGGCCAGCGGGGACGGTAATCGGCCCGTAATCGTCGCCGGGGCTCCGTCCCAGGTCGATCGTGTCATAGCTGACGCCGTTGGGAAGCGTTTCCCGGATGATCGGAAGCCGGCAATAATCCTTGCCGTCTGCCCCCTGGACGATGAAGCCGGAAAACTCGATCCCGCACGGCACGTTGGCATCGACCGGGATCATTGCCGGCTGCCGGCGCTCCGATGCGACCGTCTGGCCATTAAGGACCAGACGCCCGTCGCGAACCTCGATCGTGTCGCCGGCAAGCCCAACCACCCGCTTGATATAATCCTCGTTGCTTCCGGGCGGAGTGACGATGACGATGTCACCGCGCTCGGGCATCTTTCCGAGCAGCCGCCCGTCAGTCCGCGGGAACAGATGGAAGCTGGGGCTGACCCACGACCAGCCATATGGATATTTGCTGACCACCAGCCGGTCGCCCTTGAGCAAGACCGGCATCATCGATTCCGACGGTATGTAGAAGGGCTTGGCGACGAAGCTGTGAAAAGCGAGCACGGCCAGCAGCACCCACAGGAGGCCCTTGATCTCACGCCACAGCGCGGACCCCTTCTGCTCTTCTTTTGCGGGCTGGCTCTCGGCCGGCCCGTCTTGTGCCGCCGCGGCGCTGTCGTCAGGCAATCAGCTCTCCATCTTGCGGGCGACGAGGATCACGAATGCCTGCGCCCATGGATATTCGTCGGTGAGTGTCAGATGAATGTCGACCGCGTGGCCGTCCGGCGCAAGCGCGTCAAGCCGCACCTTGGCGCCTCCGGTGAGGTGAAGAGTCGGCTGGCCGCTGGGCAGGTTCACAACCCCGATGTCCTTCATGAACACGCCGCTCTTGAAGCCGGTGCCGACCGCCTTTGAAAAAGCCTCCTTGGCCGCGAACCTTTTCGCCAGAGTCCCGGCGCGGGTATAGGGCCGGCGCGCCGCCTTGGCCTTTTCGACGTCGGTGAAGACCCGGTTGACGAAGCGGTCGCCGAACCGCTCGAGCGAATTCTCGATCCGCCGGATGTCGCAAAGGTCGTTGCCGATCCCGATGATCATGAAATCTTCCCCGGCACGGGGAGGTGGCAGGCCGAAGGACTGACGGAGGGGGGCTTGCGCGCGGCACGCCGCCCCCTCCACCACTCGCCTGCGGCGAGCGGTCCCCCTCCCCGTTCCGGGGAGGAACTAATCACGCGCCGCGTCCATCAGTTCGCGCATCTTGCGGACGCTGGCATCGAGGCCGGTGAAGATCGCCTCGCCGACCATAAAATGGCCGATGTTGAGCTCGGCCAGTTGCGGGATGGCGGCGACGGGAGCGACATTGTCGAAGGTGAGGCCGTGGCCGGCGTGGGGCTCAATGCCGTTCTTGACCGCAAGCGCGGCACAGTCGGCGATCCGCTTGAGCTCCGCGGCGCGATCCTCTTCGGCAAGGTGGGCGTAGCGGCCGGTGTGGAACTCGACGACCGGCGCGCCAAGCCGGATCGCCGCCTCGACCTGCTCCTCGGAAGGTTCGATGAACAGGCTGACGCGTATGTTGGCGGAGCCCAGCCGGTCGACATAATAAGCCAGGAGGTTGTGCTTGCCGGCGGCATCGAGGCCGCCTTCCGTCGTCCGCTCCTCGCGTTTTTCGGGCACGATGCACGCCGCGTGGGGCCGGTGGGCGAGCGCGATCTCCAGCATCTCCTCGGTCGCCGCCATCTCCAGGTTCAGCGGCAGCTCGATCTGCGCCATCAGCCGGTCGATGTCGTCGTCGGTGATGTGCCGCCGGTCCTCGCGGAGATGGGCGGTGATCCCGTCGGCGCCGGCCTTCGCCGCGATCAGCGCCGCGCGGACCGGGTCGGGATGATCGCCGCCGCGAGCATTCCTGATCGTCGCGACATGATCGATGTTCACGCCCAGACGAAGCGCCTTGTCCTTGCCAATATCGTGAGTCACTCCGGAGCGCGGCTCCCCGGCTTGACCGCCGGAATCGCCGCCAGCTCGGCCGGAAGCTCGTCGGGCTTGTAAGCAGGCACGTCGATCCGGATCAGAGGCGTGTAGGGCACTCCAAGGTCGGCGCTTCCATTCGAGCGGTCCACCACCGACGCCGCGGCAACCACCATGCCTCCGGCCTCCTCGATTGCCGCGATCGCCTCTCGCGACGACAGGCCGGTGGTGACGACATCCTCGACCAGCAGCACTCGCTGCCCCTGCTCCAGCCGGAAGCCGCGGCGAAGCTCGAACCTGCCTTGCGGCCGCTCGACGAACATGGCCGGCTTGGCCAACGACCGTCCCATTTCATGGCCGATGATCACTCCGCCCATGGCCGGCGAAACAACGATTTCGATGCTGTCACGCAACCGGGGCTCGAGCTTGCCTGCAAGCGCCGTGGCGATACGCTCTGCGCGGCGCGGGTCCATCAGCAGACGGGCGCATTGCAGATAGCGTGGGCTCCTGAGGCCCGAGGACAATATGAAATGCCCTTCGAGAAGGGCGTCCGCCGAGCGGAATTCGGCCAGGATTTCGTCTTCGGTCATCGCGCCTTCCACCGCCGCCGGGCGATGGCGCAATAGGCTGGCCGCGCCGATGCTTCAACCATCGGGAAACGGCGCTTGAGGGACCGTGAACCCGCGCCTATAAGCCGCGCCATTCGGGGGCCGCTTTGGCGGGTCTCCTTAAAAGAAACCCACTGTACCCCGGGGTGCGAATGAAACTCACTGGATGGGCGATTGCCCTTGCCGCGGCCTTGGCCACACCTGCAGCGGCACAGACTGCAAACCCGACGAACCAACCTGCCGAGGCGGGAAGCCAGGCGGCCGCCGACCCGATGGGCACCGGCGGCATCGCTCAGGCGGCGAGCGAGACAGGCGACAATCCCGCTGCCACCCAGCCGGTCAGCGAGACGGGCGTCAACACGCTTCCGCCGCCGACTTCGGCGCCGTTCACTTATGCCGCGCCGACGCCCGGGTTCGGCGTTCCCGACGGCCGCAAGGGGGTCCAGGAGCAGGTGACGGACAATGGCGAGATGGCCGCCAACTTCCACGACAATTGGCTTCTCCTGCTGTGCGCGGTGATCAGCGCGATCGTCCTTGCGCTGCTGGGTTATGCGATGGTCCGGTACCGCCGAAGCGCTCACCCGACCCCGTCGCGAACCTCGCACAACACATTCGTCGAGGTGGTCTGGACAGTCCTCCCGGTCCTGATCCTGGTCGCGATCGCTATCCCGTCGATCCGTCTGATGCGGGCGCAATATGCATTCCCGCCGGCCGACGTCACCGTGAAGGTCATCGGCAACCAATGGTATTGGACCTACCAATTCCCCGACCATGGCGACTTCGAGATCGTCTCCAACATGCTCAAGGAGAAAGGCGACCCGACGCTTCGTCCGGGCGAGCGGACCCGCACCGACGCCGACGGACCGCCGCTTCTTGCGGTCGACGAGCGGCTGGTGATCCCGGCCGGGCAGGTGGTGAAGTTCATCGTCACGTCCAACGACGTGATCCACGCCTTCGCGGTCCCCGCTTTCTGGGAAAAGATCGACAGCAACCCGGGATCGCTCAACGAGACCTGGGTGAAGGTCAACCGCCCCGGTGTCTATTTCGGCCAATGCTCGGAGCTTTGCGGCGCCCGCCACGCCTACATGCCGATCGGGGTCGAGGTGCTCCCGCCCGCGCAATTCGCCGCCTGGGTCGCCTCGAAGGGCGGAACCATGCCCGGAGCCGCGCCTGTCGCCGCGGCCGTGCAGGGAGCGCCCGCAGCCGGGCAGCCGGCCGCAACTCCGCCGGCAGCCCAGCCGAACAATCCGCCAACGCCATCGGTCGCGAACCGCGCCACCGCCAACGACTGATCCGATCGGAAGCCTTCACAGATGAGCACCACCCACTCCGACTCGCTCCACCTCGAACCTGCCCATCACGGGCATGACGCGGGGCATGATGTCGATCACAAGCCGGGCTTCTTCGTCCGCTGGTTCATGTCGACGAACCACAAGGACATCGGAACGCTCTATCTGATCTTCGCGATCGTCGCCGGGATCATCGGCGGAGGAATCTCCGGGATCATGCGCGCCGAGCTGATGGAGCCCGGCATACAGGTGATCAACGGCGCCTGGCCGCTCGGACCCGGAACCGCCAATTTCGACGAATGGGCGCACCATTGGAACGTCCTGATCACCGCCCATGGTCTGATCATGGTCTTCTTCATGGTCATGCCGGCGATGATCGGCGGCTTTGGCAACTGGTTCGTTCCGCTGATGATCGGCGCTCCCGACATGGCCTTCCCGCGGATGAACAACATCAGCTTCTGGCTGCTTGTCCCCGCCTTCATCCTGCTGCTCGGCTCGGCGCTGGTGCCCGGCGGGAGCGGCCTTGGGGCCGGGACCGGCTGGACGGTCTATGCGCCGCTATCGACTTCCGGAGCGCTTGGGCCCGCGGTCGACATGGCCATCTTCTCGCTCCACCTTGCAGGCGCGAGCTCGATCCTGGGCGCGATCAACTTCATCACCACCATCTTCAATATGCGCGCTCCGGGGATGACCCTCCACAAAATGCCTTTGTTCGTGTGGTCGGTGCT
Organism: Sphingomonas sp.; assembly: GCA_013817375.1. Taxonomy (GTDB): domain Bacteria; phylum Pseudomonadota; class Alphaproteobacteria; order Sphingomonadales; family Sphingomonadaceae; genus Sphingomicrobium. The sequence goes on along the minus strand of JACDCV010000026.1, from coordinate 8,359 downwards.
CGTGACCGCGTTCCTCCTGCTACTTGCGCTGCCGGTGCTTGCGGGAGCGATCACGATGCTCCTGACCGACCGCAATTTCGGGACGACCTTCTTCGACGCCAGCGGCGGCGGAGACCCGGTTCTCTACCAGCATCTGTTCTGGTTCTTCGGCCACCCCGAGGTCTACATCATGATCCTTCCGGGCTTCGGAATGGTCAGCCAGGTCGTCGCGACCTTCAGCCGCAAGCCGGTGTTCGGCTATCTGGGCATGGCTTACGCGATGGTCGCCATCGGCGTCGTCGGCTTCGTCGTCTGGGCGCACCACATGTTCACGACGGGCATGAGCCTCGACACCAAGATGTACTTCACCGCGGCGACGATGATCATCGCGGTTCCGACCGGCGTGAAGATATTCAGCTGGATTGCGACCATGTGGGGCGGGAGCCTGACGTTCGAGACGCCGATGCTGTGGGCGATCGGCTTCATCTTCCTGTTCACGGTTGGTGGTGTGACCGGGGTCGTCCTCGCCAACGGCGGCATCGATACGTACATGCACGACACATATTATGTCGTCGCTCACTTCCACTACGTGCTTAGCCTCGGCGCCGTCTTCGCCATCTTCGCGGGCTTCTATTACTGGTTCGGGAAGATGAGCGGGAAGATGTACAACGAGTTCCTCGGCAAGGTTCACTTCTTCCTGATGTTCATCGGGGTGAACCTGGTCTTCTTCCCGCAGCATTTCCTCGGCCTCGACGGAATGCCTCGCCGAATCCCCGACTACACACCGGCGTTCGAATATTGGAACTACGTGTCGACGGTCGGCTACATGGTCACCATCGCCGGCATGGCCGTGTTCTTCGTCAACCTGTTCTGGTCGCTGGGCTGGGGGAAGAAGGCGGCGGACAATTATTGGGGCGAGGGCGCGACGACGCTCGAGTGGACCCTCCCGAGCCCGCCACCCTATCACCAGTTCGAGACCCTGCCGAAGATCGACTGATCCCCGGCTCGAGCGCAATATTACCCCGTCCTGCGACCGCAGGGCGGGGTTCTTTCGATGGGTTGGGCGCTATACGGCCTTTGGTCCGGCTCGGCGCCGCGCCAGAGTAACCCTATCGTTCTTCAATGACATTGAACGAGCGCATATTCCTGCTGAGCACAGGCCTGTTCGCGCTACTGTTCCTGCTCTTCGTGATGATTTTTTCCAGGATCTAGCGAGATCTCAGGCGCGGGGCAGGCGGCTATTGGCCGACCTGCTTTGCCTTCACGATCCTGATTGCGGGTTCCAGCATCTGGCCCTTCATCGGCCCCGCGCCCTTCGTCGCCGACACCGGCGAGGCGAGGATTGCTTTCACCACGTCAATGCCTTCGGTCACCTGGCCGAAGGCAGCGAAGTTCGCGTCGAAGGCGGGAATGTCGGTGGTCAGGATGAAGAAGTCGGTCTTTGCCGTGCCGGGCCCGAAATTTGCCATCGAGATCGTTCCAGCCTGGTGCGTGATACCAGTCTCGCTGACCGACTCATGAGCGACCGCAGCCCCAAGCTTGCGGCCATCGCTGGTGATCCCTGCCTGGACCAGCCCGCCCGCTCCGTAAGGCATGGCACGGTAGAAATTCTCCCCGTCGAGCTTGCCGCTATCGACATAGGCAAGGAAGTTGGCGGTCGTCAGAGGCGCCCGTCCACGGTCGAGGGCGATGACGATCCGGCCAAGGCTTGTTTCGATCGCGACCGGAACCAGGTCCGCCTTCGGAGAAGTCGACTGGGTCGCGGGAGCGCTCGGCGCCTGCGCAATGGCTGGAGCGGAAAGGGCCGCGATCAGCGCGGCGGCGATATGTCCTCTGGTCATGCCCGTCCCATAGCAAAGCTGGATGAATGCTTGCCATAGCAAGGCTTTCCTCCGTCCCGCCGACGTCTTATAGGCGCGGCCATGCCCGCCATGCCGATGACTAGAACAGCCGCGCTCCCCGCAGACTGGCGCGACCTCCTCGCGCTGACCAAGCCGCGGGTGATGAGCCTTGTCGTCTTCACGGCGCTGTGCGGCCTTCTCGCAGCGCCGGTCATGCCGCCGGCGGTGATCGGTTTTACCGCAATCCTGTGCATCGCGCTTGGTGCCGGAGCAGCCGGAGCGCTCAACCAATGGTATGAGGCGGACCTGGATTCCAAGATGCGCCGGACCGCCAACCGGCCGCTTCCGGCGGGCAGGATGGACAGGCAGTCGGCGCTTCACTTCGGGGTTGGCCTGGCGGTGTTCTCGGTCCTGCTGATGGAGCTTGCGACCAATCGGCTGGCGGCGCTGCTGCTGGCTGTCTCGATCCTCTTTTACGTGATCGTCTACACAATGTGGCTCAAACCGCGGACGGCGCAGAACATCGTCATCGGCGGCGGCGCCGGCGCCTTCCCGCCGCTGATCGGCTGGGTCGCGGTCACCGGCAGCGTCAGCCTGCTGCCGGTCCTCCTGTTCGCGATCATCTTCCTGTGGACACCGCCGCACTTCTGGGCGCTGTCGCTGTTCGTCCGCTCCGATTATGCCGCCGCCAACGTGCCCATGCTTCCGGTCGTTGCGGGGCTGCCCGCCACCCGCCGCCAGATCGCCATCTACAGCGTCGTCATGGCAATCGCGGCCGTCGCCCCGTGGGCGCTTGGCCTCACCGGCTGGATCTACGGAATTTCGGCGGCGGCTCTTTCAGTCGTCTTCGTCGCAATGGCGTTCGCGGTTGCTCGAAACACCGCAACTGAGCCGTCACAGATGGGACCGGAGAGGCGCCTGTTCGGATTTTCGGTCTTCTATCTGTTCGCCCTGTTTCTGGCGCTGGTCGCCGACCGGTGGCTGCTGCCGTGACCAGGGTCGTCGGTGAGGAACCCGAGGGAGAAACCCAGATAATCCGCGCCCGCCAGAAGCAGCGGGCCAGGATCATGGCCTGGCTTCTGGGCGCCTTCGTCATCCTCCTGTTCCTGATCACGCTTGCCAAGATCGGCATGGGCAAATGAGCGTCGCCGTCGCCCGCAACAACCGCACGGCAATGATGCTTGCACTGCTGGTGCTTGGAATGGTCGGCCTCGCGTTCGCGTCGGTGCCTTTGTACCGCTTGTTCTGCCAGGTGACGGGGCTGAACGGGACGACCCAGCGCGCCGACGAGGCCCCTGGAGCCGTTGCCGGGCAAGTCTCGGTCCGCTTCGACGCCAATATCAATCCGGCGCTGCCGTGGCGGTTCGAGCCCGTCGACCGCAAGGTGACGATCAAGCCTGGCGAACGAATACAGGTTGCTTACCGGGCGGCGAACCTGACTGCGCGGACGACCGTTGGAACGGCCACGTTCAATGTCACGCCAGCGCTTGCTGGCCAGTATTTCTCCAAGATCGACTGCTTCTGCTTTTCGGAACAGACTTTGAAGGGCGGCGAGCGGGTCGACATGCCGGTCGTCTTTTTCATCGACCCGAAGCTTCGCGAGGATCCGGCGACGAAGGACATCGACGAGATCACGCTCAGCTACACATTTTATCCAGTAGAAACGCGCGCGTCGGGCAGCTAGAGCCGTGCTCGACGACACTAAAGGGAAGCATAATGGCGGCGTCGAAGAATCACGATTACCATCTCGTCGATCCCGATCCCTGGCCGATCATCGGCGCCTTCTCCGCATTCGCCTTGACCGGCGGAGCGGTGATGTGGCTGCACGAAAACGCCTACGGGCTGCCGATCATGATCGCCGGCTTCGTCGCGGTCATCGTCACCATGGTCAATTGGTGGGCGAACACGATCCGCGAAGCGCGCGGCGGCTTCCACACGCCGGTCGTCCAGCTTCACCTTCGCTACGGGATGATCCTGTTCATCGCCTCGGAGGTGATGTTCTTCGTCGCCTGGTTCTGGGCATTCTACGATGCCGCTTTATTCCCGTCCGCGGTCGAAGCGGTCGGCAGTCAATGGCCGCCCAAGGGCATCGAGGTGCTCAATCCCTGGGGCTATCCGCTTCTCAACACTTTGATCCTGCTGTGCTCGGGAACGACCGTCACCTGGGCTCACCATTCGCTGATCCATGGCGACCGGCGAGGACTCAAGCTCGGCTTGCTTCTGACGGTCCTGCTCGGCCTCGTCTTCACCGGGGTCCAGGCTTACGAATACATCCACGCCCCGTTCGACTTCAAAGGCAATATCTACGGATCGACCTTCTTCATGGCGACCGGCTTCCACGGTTTCCACGTGATCGTCGGGACGATCTTCCTGATCGTCTGCCTGGTAAGGGCGAACCGCGGCGCCTTCACTCCCAAGGAGCATTTCGGCTTTGAGGCGGCGGCCTGGTACTGGCACTTCGTCGACGTCGTCTGGCTGTTCCTGTTCGTTTCCATCTACGTCTGGGGCGGATGGGGCGCGCCGATGCACTAAAGTGCGGGAGGTCTCCCCTCTCGCCGGAGCTCTGGCCGGCCGCTGCCCGCGGTGCAAATCAACAACATTGTTCGCCGGCTGGGTCCGGTTCGCCGAGCGCTGCCGGGCGTGCGGGCTCGACTTTGAAAGCTTCAACGTCGGCGACGGCCCGGCTGCCTTCCTGATCTTCATCGTCGGAGCCGTCCTGGTCGGCGGAGCGCTGGTCGTCGATGGCGCCTTCACGCCGGCCTGGTGGGTCCACATGATCTGGATCCCGCTGGGAGTGGCGATGACTGTGCTTGGCCTGAGATGCGGAAAGGCGCTGCTTCTGACCCAGGAATATTTCCACCGCGCCCGCGAAGGCCGGATCGTCGAATGATCCGGCGAATTCCGATCATCCCGACGATCCTCGTGGCTTTGGCGGTCGCGACGATGATCGGCCTTGGCGTCTGGCAGCTCGACCGGGCGCAGTGGAAGGGTCGTTTGATCGACCGCTATGAGGCTGCGCAAAAGCTTCCGCCGATGACCTTCCCAACCGGGCCGATGGCGGGCGAGCCGCCGCTGTTCCGCTGGGCGACGGGCTTTTGCCTCAAACCCGTCAGCAGTCGCGCCACCGCCGGCCAGAACCGCAATGGCGAGTCCGGCTATTCGCAAATCGTCCACTGCTCAACCGGCGCCGAAGGTCCGGGAATGGCGGTCGACATCGGCTGGTCGAAGGACCCGAACGCGCAGTGGCAATGGCCGGGCGGGCCGGTAACCGGGATTATCGCGCCCGACCGTGAGCATCGGCTTCGCCTCGTCGCGGCCTCGGCTCCCGAAGGGCTGGAGCCAAGCGCCCCGCCCTCGCTCGCGACCATCTCCAACAATCATTTGATGTATGCGGTTCAATGGTTCCTGTTCGCCGGGATCGCGCTGATCATCTACGGCCTCGCGTTCCGGCAGCGGAACCGCAAGGCGGCGCCGAAGGGCGGCGATGACCCCGCTTGAAACGCTCGTCGCCGAGCCCTGGGACGACTGGGGGCTGATCGACTGCGGCAATGGGCAAAAGCTCGAGCGCTACGGGACCGTCACCGTCGCCCGGCCCGAGCCGCAGGCGATGTGGGCGCCAGCGCTTGCCGACTGGGCCGCGGACGCCACCTTCGTCCCCGGATCGGACGAGGAAGGCGGCGGCCGCTGGGTCCAGCACCGGCCTGTGCCCGAGCAGTGGGAGCTGGAGCGCGGAGCGGTTCGGTTCAACGCATTGCTGACGCCGTTCCGCCACTTGGGCTTCTTCCCCGACATGGCGCCGCAATGGGACTGGATGCGCGAGCGCGCGGATGGTGCCGAGGTGCTCAACCTGTTCGGCTATACCGGCGTCGGATCACTGCTGTTGAGCGAAGCTGGCGCCAGCCTCGTCCATGTCGATGCGTCGAAGAAGTCGGTCGAGGGAGGCAAGCAGAATGCGGTCCTGTCCGGGCTTGGCAACAGGCCGATCCGCTGGATGGTCGATGATGCCGGCAAGTTCACTGCGCGCGAAGTCCGGCGCGGCCGCCGCTATGACGGAATCCTTCTCGACCCGCCCAAGTTCGGCCGGGGGCCGACCGGGGAGATTTGGCGGCTGGAGGAGAATTTGGCACCGCTGCTCGCCGACTGCCGAAAGCTGCTCGACGGCGATAGCCGCTTCCTAGTGCTGACCGTCTATGCGGTCAGGATGTCGGCGCTGGCGATCGGGGAGCTGGTCAGGCAGTCGCTCGGCGATCTCGGCGGCAAAGTCGAATGCGGCGAAATGGCGGTTCGGGAGGAATCGCGCGGGCTTCTGCTTCCAACCGCAATCTTCGCCCGCTGGTCTAGGGACCCCATCAAGTAGTACTTTGATGGGAAACCCTTAGGTCCTAGCGGCCCGGATAGCGGCACCGGCGACGAACGGCGCTCCGGCCACCAGCAGCAGAGTCACCGCCGCCTCCAGAAGCAGCGCCCCCGATTCCCGATCCCCGGACGCGGCGGCTCCGAAGATCAGCAGCGGGACGGCAAGCGGCAGCAGCAGCAAACCGGCAAGCGCTCCCGCCCGGGGAAGCCCTGCGGTCAGCGCCGCCACGGCGACTGCGAGCGCCGCGAGGCCAAGGCTTCCGATTCCAAGCGCCAGCAATAACGCCGGCAGGTCGCCGGAGGGGATTCGCAGCAGAAACGCGCCTACGAGCGCGCTCGCCAGCAGAAGCGGGCCGAACGCCAGCCAGTGGCCGGCGATCTTGGCGGCGGCGATGCTCTCGTCGGCGACCCCGCGAAGGTAGAGCTGGTCGAGCACTCCGTCGGCCCGATCGGGCTCGATCAGCCGCTCGATCGGAAGCAGAGCCGCGGTGAGCGCCGCGATCCACAAGGCGCCGGCGCCGATCCGCTCGAGAAGCTCCGCATCGGGACCGACCGCGAACGGCACCAGCGTCGCCACCAAAAGGAAGAATGCGGCCGGGAGCCAGGCCGGGCCGCTGAAGCCCCGGCGCAGCTCGCGGGCGACGAGCCTGCCGATCACGCCCGTAATTCCAGGGTCCGCCACTCGCCCGGCAGCGGCGAGTGCGATGCGGCGAGGATCGCCCCGCCCGATGAGCGATGCCGTTCGAGAAGCCCGGCAAGCAAGGCCAAAGCATCGGAATCGAGACCGTTGGCCGGCTCGTCGAGAAGCCAGAGCCGAGCTCCGGATGCCACCACCCGGGCAAGTGCCGCTCGCTTCGCCTGCCCGGCGGAGAGCAGCCGAACGGGCGCGTCGGCGAGGCTCGACAGGCCAAAAGATCCCACGGGTTCCACTGTCGCTCCGCCCCAGAAGTTGAGCGCGGCGCCGAGCGGCAGCTCGCGATCGAGCGCCAGCCGGTCGTCGGCCAGCGCGAGGGGGGATCGCTCCACGCTCCCGCGCTCGGGCCGCAGAAGGCCCGCGGCGAGCCTGATCAGGCTCGACTTGCCGCTGCCGTTGGGCCCGGTCACCTGAAGCGCTTCGCCAGGCCCTAGCGCGAGACTCAGATTCTCGAACAGCAGCCGACCGCCGCGCCTTAGGCCGACGTCGGCGAACCTCAGCAGCGGCTTCACTCGGCCGCTTCCTCGAGCGCGTGGATGTCGTCGTCGCTGAGGCCGAAATGATGGCCGACTTCGTGGATCAGGACATGGGCGACGAGATGCTCGAGGCTTTCCTCGCTCCCCGCCCACTCATCGAGGATCGGGCGGCGATAGAGGAAGATCCGCTCCGGCAACGTGCCCGACTGCTCGACGCTTCGCTCGGTCAGCGGAATGCCCTCGTAGAGGCCAGTGAGGTCGAACGGGTCCTCGATTCCCATCTGCTGAAGTATGGCGTCGTCGGCGAAGTCGGGGACCAGCAGAACGATGTCGCCAAGGCTGTTGGAGAATTGTTCGGGCAGCCGCTCCAGCGTCGAGCGGGCGATCGAGTCGATCTCTTCAGCTGAAGGCGGTGATCCGAAGCGGCGCATGGACGCGCAATAGGGGTTCGGGGGCGAAGGCGGCAAGCTTGCCCGCCGCCGCGACCCGCCCTACAGGGACGGCCCTTCCGGGGATGCGGAGCGGTGGCCGAGTGGTCGAAGGCGCTCGCCTGGAAAGTGAGTATGCGGCAAAACCGTATCGAGGGTTCGAATCCCTCCCGCTCCGCCACGCACCTCGACAGCGCCTTCATCGAAATCGTCGAGCAAGCGTGCATTGATGCCCATCTTGCCGAAATCTTCTCCAGGACTCTGCCAATGGGTGCCGCAGCCGCAGATGGGGCAGTGATGAATGCCGATCATTCGGTCGCCCAGACATAAGCTGTCGTTTCGCCTGAAATACGCACCTCGTCCGGTGGGTAATAGGCTACTCGCCATGCCAGCTTGCGACAGAGGGAGCAGTCGCAGTCTGAAACCCACGCCGGCCGGCCCGCAGCTCAATCTGCAAATTGCCGCAGTGACAGCTCCCGTGAACACCCATGGCGTCTTGTAAATGGGGTTTGGGAATGTCTGCAATGGGTCGAAAGATACGGTAATGGGCCGCGCCTCCAGCTGGACTGGAGGGGTGGCTGTCCC
>JACDCV010000025.1 GCA_013817375.1 Sphingomonas sp. | reverse complement strand
CTCCATCAGGCTGCGGGGCTCTGGCACCACACCTGAAACCCCGTCACTCCATCATGATCGGGGGACAGCCACTCCTCCAGACGAACTGGAAGCGCGGCCCATTACCGTATCTTTGGGTCGAAAGCAAACATACACTCGGGCCCCCGAGAAACATACTTGTGGCAAGCTCCGCACTGTGTATCATATACCTAATACAGTGATACAGGAGCAGGCGTGAAGAATTTTGTCAGCGTCATGTGCGCAGCGGCTGCCACATCAATCATCTGCGGGTGCCAGACCGTCTCCCCATCTGCACCCGCTCCACCCTTGGAGGTTGCCGCCCCAGCAAGTTACTTCCCCTCCGATGCTGAACTCACCGAGCTTCTTCAAACGCTGGCGGAAGAGGGAGAGGCGAAGGGTATCGTCTTGGGCCTTCTCGAACCTGATGGTAGGCGACGGGTAATCGTCCATGGGTATGCAGGGACTGGAGCACGGCCGCTTTCAGCTGAGACTGTTTTTGAAATTGGCTCTATCAACAAGACGTTCACCGGTGCCGTCCTGGCCGACATGGTCCGCCGCGGCGAAGTGGCGCTTGAAGATCCTGTGTCAAAATACCTGCCAGCTGGAGTGTCGGTTCCGTCGAGGGGGCGCGAAATTACTCTGGCCGACCTGGCCACGCATACGTCCGGCCTTCCGCGTGTACCGACAGGTTACAAGCCGCCGGACATGGCGAACCCATACGCGAATTATCAAGCGCGGGACCTCTATGGTTTTTTGTCCTCGTACACGCTTGAGCGCGACGTCGGTGCAGAGCCCGTTTATTCAAATCTCGGTGCCGGACTCCTCGGCCATGTTCTAGCACGCGCCGCCGGAGTTGAGACGATCGGTGAGTTAATTCGAGACAGGATCACCGATCCTCTAAACATGGGCATGACCGACTATGGCAGGGCAGGCGAACTCGGCGCGTGGTTGGCCAAGGGGCATGCAGAAGACGGCAAGCCGACACCATATTGGGATGTGGCAGTGCTTGCTGGTGCTGGCGGCCTCAACTCGAACGTTAACGACATGCTGACCTACCTGGAAGCCAACGTTGCTGACCCGCAAACACCGCTGCGAGCCGCGATGCGCGATGCTCACCACCCGCGTCGCAGCTTGAAGACAGAAGGTTTCAGCATCGGCCTCGGCTGGCAACAACGGACCCGCGGGCGCCAACGGATCGTGCACCACGGCGGCAGCACGGGGGGATTTGCAACTTATCTCGGCTTCGATCCGATAACCCGCGCGGGGGTCGTGATCCTCGGCAATTCAGGGGGCTTCGACTCCCGCGACGCCGTCGTTTTTCAGCTGCTTAAGGGAAGCAAGTTTGTGACGCTCCCGCCATCGGCCTTGCGCGAATTCGTCGGCACCTATCAGCTTCGTTCCGATCTCCTGCTTACGGTCAGCATAGAGGGGGAAAAGCTGTTCGGCCGGATTGGCAAGCAGCGCAAAGCCCGAATGCACGCGATAGGCTCAGACAAGTTCCTGCTCCTAACTTCCGACGTCCAACTCCGCTTTGCTCGCGATGCAAACGGGCATTCAACCTGGGCGACGCTGACAAAGGGGACGAACGCGCTCACCGGATCGAAGGTAGCCGCACCCAACTGAACGCTGACGTCTCGTTCCTAGCGTCTGCAATGGGTCGAAAGCGGACATCCACAAACAGCACCCCCATCCATGATTCGAGGCGCTGGCAGCGTCAGGGCGGAAACCGATGCGGCGAGCCGAGTGAACTCATGGCGCCGAAAGTCGTTTGGACCACAAAACTGGAAGTTAGTCATGTCGAACGACAATCAACCGGAAACGCGCGCCGAGCTGGAAGCCACCAACCGCCAGCTGCGGACAAGTCTAAGGAAATGCGAGGCTCTGGTGCAAGAGTGTCGTGAGAGGCTTATAGCGACTAGAACACGGGTGCGCGCGACCGACAACGCCCCATCTGGCCGAGACCAGACGGGGCGCTGAAAGTAACGTCAGGCGCAAAGGAGGCTGCGCCCCGCTACTGCGCCCGTTGTATTGGGCGTACCGATCAACCGTAGGAGCGGGCGGCACCTTGGCTTGCTCCCGACTCGCTACCCGCGCCAGCATCGACCGGACGCCGGGCATGCGGCAGTAGGTCTCTGTGATTGGAGCTTTGGGCCTGCGTCAGCGCCCGCAGATGGCGGCGGCTTAAGCGACGGCGGCGCTGGCCGAAGCAGTGTGCCGTGAAGCTGTGACGCTGGTCGCTGCTGCCGCTCGTTCAGCGAAATCCGCGGACAGCTTGCTGTGCCAATCGCGCGCCCGTTCGGTGACTGCTCGCTGCGCTGCGATCCGTTCCTCGACGGCCCGGCGGTGATAGAAACGCGCGTTCGATTCCATTGCTCTCAACCCCCCTGGTCGAGCAGACGATGCGCGGGAAGAGCTAACAGATGGTTAATATCCACAGCCGTCGAGCGCGAATCCAACGGTTATGGCTGCGCCGTTCCGGGGAATCAACGGCAACCAAGGGAAACAATGTGATTCGCCGCACGTTGAACTGCCAAAGCTTTGAAAGGAAACGATCCGTGCTTAATCCTCTCCCGATCGGCCGGGGCCATTTCGATCCCAGCGCCCGCGGTTACCACGCAGTCTATCGCGAAGGGCAAGTCAATCACTGCCCGGCTTGCGGCCGGAGTCACTGGATCATTGGCCGCCAGCTGGCCGAATGTGCCTTCTGCTCGACCGCGCTGCCATTGTCGGAGGCCTATGCCCACGGTTCTCACGCGACGGTTACGCGGCACCGCCCGTCGCTGTCCCCGGTGCTCGACGCCGCCTGAGATGTAGCGGAGCGCTCCATTAAACTCGCAGTGGTCGCTCCGCGGGTGTATAAGCGAGGGATGAAGACGAAACTGGCACTGGTTCTCGCCGCCTCCATGGCGGCTGCGTCACCTTCGCCGGCCCTGGCGCAGGTGGGGAAGTTCACCATCGTCAACAAGACGAACATTCCGTTCTCGCAGGTGATGGTGCGTCGGTTCGGAGGTCAGCAATGGCTTCCGCTCACCGTGACTCCGGTGCCGGTGCCAAGCGCCGGCGGCCGAAGCGCCGTCGATTTCAGCGATCAGGACTGTGCGTTCGATCTTCAGGCGACGCTTCCGGACGGACGAGCGGTCGTCTGGCCGCGAGTGAATCTGTGCGACGCGAGGGTCGTAAGTCTGAACCAAAGCCCGAACGGCGCGCTCTGGGTGGATTACGAATAAGGCGAACGCGGCGCGCGGCCGCCGCCCCGCTGGGGCCGCTGATCGCTGCCGGAGCTGGCTTGACCGAATCGAGCAGCTTGGCGCCGGCCAGGAAGACCACCCCGGTACATGCCGCGGCGAAGATCCAGCCGATCGCTCCTGGATATTGCGCCAGATAGGCCTGGGCGCGCTCCACCGACCCCAGAGCGATCGCATAGGTGACCACCCATGCCTCGAACCGGGTCTCGATGCGGAACAGCCGCTTTATGGTGCTGAAGCTTATCATCGTTAAGATTTGAACGTGTCGACGGCAGTTTTGAGCCGTTCAAATCCTAAGAGGCAAGGTTAAAGATGCGCTAACCTTTGCGCTTCTGTCCCGTTTCGGGATTTGCTCAGGCGAGTTCCGACAGTTGGAGCAAGTCGAGCAAAGCCGCTCTTGCGGCCTCGATCTCCCGGATCAGGCCCGGCTGCTTGAGCGTGTCATTGTGGATCTCGGCCGGCCAGCAGCGCGCCACGAGTTCGGCGATCCGGTCGAGCTTTTCCTCATCCACAAGGAAGCGCGGGTCGATCGTGCCCGGGTCCGCGACCACGCGAAGCCTGAGGCAAGCGGGGCCGCCGCCATTGGCCATCGACTGGCGAACGTCCACCACCTCGACGCGGCGGATCGGGCCGTTGCCGGCAAGGTGACGCTCGATCCAGTTCCAGACCGTCGGAGTCTCGCGCGCTTCGCTGGGCAGGATCAGGGTCATTTCGCCGTCGGGCGGGCTGACCAGCTGCGCGTTGAACAGATAGGATGTGATTGCGTCTGTGAGCGGAACCTCGCCGTCGCTCACCTCGACCAGCTCGAAACCGGGAAGCAGTTCCCCGCACCGGCCGATCACCTGGTCACGGTCGGCGAACGCTTTCTCGTGAGCGAACAACACCGGGCCATTGGCGACCGCGACCACATCATTGTGGAAGGCGCCGGCTGCAATGGTTTCGGGCGACTGCTCGACGAACAGGGTGCGTTCCGGGTCGAGCCTGTGGAATCGCGCGATCGCCTTGCTCGCCTCGACGTGCTGGCGCGCCGGGAAGCCCCCCCCGGTCCGCCCATAGACGAACAATTCGACGCCAGGCTGGTCATGCGAAGTCGCCAACCGCATGTGGTTCGCCGCGCCTTCGTCGCCGAACACGCCAGGCACCGGGACATGCACCGCGAACGCGCCGTTCGCGAACGCAAGGCGAAGGTGCGCCAGGGTCCACGGCCATTCATGGCTGCGGTGCGGCATGGTCCGCAGATTGGCGACCGTAAGGTGGCACTTGCCGTCCGAGGTGTCCGGGGCAGGCGACACAGTGGCGGCATTGGCCGCCCACATCGCCGAGGCCGACATCGCGTTGGCCGCGAGCGCGGAATCGGCGTCTTCGATGCTCGTTCCAAGCTCCGCCAGCCAGGCGCGGTCCGGGCGAGGGTGCGGAAGGAAGATGCCCTGGTTGAGGCCAAGCGCGAGGTTCGCGCGCATCTTCTCGATACCTTCGAGCGCAGCAGCTCTCGGGTGCGACACCTGAAAGGCGTTCCGGGTCGAGGCGAGGTTGCCCAGGCTCAGGCCCGCATAATTGTGGCTTGGCCCGACAATTCCGTCGAAATTGATCTCGACAAGCGGCATCAGCGGGCGATCGCCAGGATTTCGTCGCCTTCGCCGACTTGAAGGAATTCGGCCGACTCCGGGTCGATCCGAAGCCCTTCGTCGGAGATGTTGTGAACCAGGCCGCTGCAACAGCGGAAGTCGTTGAGCTGTCCCGCGGCAAGGAGCATCTTTCGGGAGCCACCGTCGCCAATGCCGGCCACTGTCTCGAAAGTCGAATCGCGGATCGTCCGGATCTGGTCGGTCGGGGCGATCACGGTCGGTCCGCCGTCGAAGATGTCGACATAGCGGTCGTAAACGAAGCCCTCGTTTTCCAGCATCTTCAGCGCCGGGCGCCCGCTTGGATGCGGATGCCCTATGACCTGCTTCGCGCTATCGGGCAGAAGCGCCACATAGATCGGCGTCCGGGGCATCAAATCGGCGATGAATTGAGTGCCGTGAACGGCGTTGAAATCGTCCGCTTCGGGAAAGCTCATGCCGAAGAATTTGCCGGCGAGCGCGTCCCAGAAGGGCGCATTGCCGGCATCGTCCATCACTCCGCGAAGCTCGGCCAGGGTCCGCGCTCCGAAGCGGCTTCGGTGGAGCTTCATGAACAAATAGCGGCTGCGCGCCAGAAGCGCCCCCCAGCCCCCGGCGCGGGCATCGGGATGGAGAAACAGGCCGCCGACCTCGGACGAGCCTTCAAGGTCCGTGGTCAGGGTCAGCGTCTGGTTGCGGAAGGTCTTGCCGAGCTCGGGACTGCTCTGGGTCATCGTGCTTAGATGATAGCTGAAGAAGGGCTGCTTGACGCCGACCTCCCCAAACACCTGGCAGGTGCCGCGGATGTCGCCGGTCTTGGGATCCTCGAGAACGAACACGTAAAGGTCCGCCTGCTGCTCGTCACCCTGCCGGGCGAAGGAATCGCTGGAGCGAGCGAGCTTGTTGACCAGGGTTACGCGGTCGGGCGGCAGGTTGGTGAAGCCGCCGCCGGTCAGCTTCGCCATCTTGTAGATCGCCTGATAGTCGTCGGCGCAGGCAGGGCGAACCCGGAAGTTCACAGCCGGCCGGCCGCGATTCGAAGGATCGTCAGCGCCGACAAGGCGGCCCGTTCGCCCAGGCTGTCGGCGATCAGATATTCCTCCATGCTGTGGATCTTGCCTCCGCGGACCCCCATCGTATCGACCACCGGCACTCCGCAGGCGGCGATATTGTTGCCGTCGCAGACGCCGCCCGTGTCCTTCCAGCCGATTTCCTGGCCAAGGTCCGCTCCGGCATTCTTCACCAGGGCGAACAATCGCTCCATGTCCGCGGTCATCGGCTTTGGAGGACGGCCGAAGCCCCCATGAATGTGGATGCCCACGTCACGCGCCGCCGCAACTACTGCAACAATATTGGCGATCTCCGCTTCAGCCTCGCTTTGAAGCTGCGGAGTCCGCGGCCTCAAATTGACCCGAAGAACCGCGAGGTCGGGGACGACGTTGCCCGGGCTTGCGCCGTCGATTCTTGCGGGGTTCACGCTCAGCCCGTCGCGCTTCAGCTCTTCCAGCCGAAGAGCGAGATCGGCGGCTGCGAGAAGCGCGTTTCGCCCATCTTCCGGATTGCGCCCGGCATGGGCCGAGCGGCCGCGAACGACGAGCGAATAATTGCCGCTCCCAGGCCGCGCTCCGGCCAGCGTGCCGTCGGGAAGCGCTGACGGCTCATAGGTCAGCGCCGCGCGCTTGCCCCTGGCGCAACCCTCGATCAGTGCCGCCGAGCCCGGCGATCCGACTTCCTCGTCGCTGTTGATGACGATCTCGTAGCCGAATTGCCCGGCCGCACCGCTCGCTTCGATCGCCTTGAGCGCGGCGAGCATGACCGAAAGCCCGCCTTTCATGTCGGCGACGCCAGGCCCGTTCAACACCCCGTCCTCGATCCAGCGAGTTTCCTGGAATAGGTGGTCAATGCCGTACACCGTGTCCATGTGGCCGGTGAAAAGCAGCTGCACGGGCGCCTCGCGCCGGACTGTCAGGTGGAGGTTGCGGCCATGCTCGACAGCTATGGCTTTCCCCGATGAATCGACCGCTTCGACCGCCGCCGGATCGATCATCTCAAGCTCCCCCGGAAGCGCGGAAAAGGCGTCGGCGAGCATCGCTCCGACCTGCTTGAGCCCGTCGAGGTTTCGCGAGCCGCTGTTCACCGCGCTCCACTGCAGAACCTGGTCGAGCATCGGCTCGGCGGCCGCCTGTTCAACCGCTGAGCGTTCGATGGACGTCACTTCCCCCATGGCGCGGCTCCTAGCCTCCCGTTCGGGCGAACGCCACACCGCTACAGGTAGGGCGCGAAATCCTTCAGCAGGCGCTGGTACATCGGCCGTTTGAACGCGACGATCAGCCCCGGCACCTCGGCAGGCTCGACCCATTTCCAGTCGCGGAACTCCGGATCGCCCGCATCCAGGTTCACGTCCTCGTCACGCCCCAGGAACCGCGCCAGAAACCAGTGCTGCACCTGGCCCCGCCACTTGCCTCCCCACACCTTCGCCCGCCATTCCTCCGGAAGATCGTAGCGAAGCTGCTCCGGACACTCCGCGATCCTTTCCACCAAATCGGCAGTGATCCCGGTTTCCTCCTCAAGCTCGCGAAGCGCCGTCGCCCACGGCTCCTCGCCCTCGTCCATCCCCCCTTGGGGCATCTGCCAGGCATCGTCCGGATTATCGATTCGCGCAGCGACGAACACCTGGCCCTCGCGATTGAGAAGCATCACACCGACTCCGCGGCGATAGAATTGGTCGTCGTTCGTCATCATTCCCGTCATTGCGAGCAGCGAAGCTGCGGGGCAATCCGGAAAAAAGGCGACCCGAACGCTTCGCTTGCGCTCGCAATGACGAAATCGGCGGATTAAGAAGCACCTATGGCCACCGCCGAACATCTCGTCACTCCCGCCGAAGCCGCCGCTCGTCCCGAGCTTGAAGCAATTGTCGTGCGCTTCGCCGGCGACAGTGGCGACGGAATGCAGCTCACCGGCGGCCAGTTCACTCTGTCCACCGCGCTCGCGGGCAACGACCTTGCGACATTCCCCGATTTTCCGGCCGAGATTCGCGCCCCGCAGGGCACGACCTTTGGAGTCTCCGCTTTCCAGATCAATTTCGGCTCGGCAGCGATCGAGACCGCGGGCGATCAGCCCGACGTGCTGATCGCGATGAACCCGGCGGCATTGAAGGTGAATGTCGAAAGCCTTCGCGAAGGCGGGCTGATCATCGCCGACGAAGGCGAATTTGGCGCCCGCAACCTGTCGAAGGCAGGCTATGACAGCAACCCGCTCGAGGACGGTAGCCTCAACAAATGGCAGCTGATCCACTTCAACATCTCGCAGCTGACCCTCGATGCGGTCAAACCGTTTGGCCTTGGCAACAAGGAAGCGCTTCGCTGCAAGAACATGTGGACGCTCGGCCTTGCGCTGTGGATGTTCGACCGCGATCGCCAACCGATCGTCGACTGGCTGACGACCAAGTTCGCCAAGGCGCCGGCGCTGGCGCAAGCCAATATCGTCGCTCTGAACGCCGGCCATGCTTATGGCGAGACGGTCGAGCTCGGCGCTCCGGGCATCCACCAGCACAGGATCGCGCCCGCTCCCGCCGAGCCCGGCCTCTACCGGACCGTCACTGGTGCCGAGTCGCTGGCGCTTGGCCTCGTCGCCGGCTGCCGCCTCGCCGGCCTCGACATGTTCTTCGGCTCCTACCCGATCACTCCTGCAAGCCCGCTGCTTCACCATCTCGCCCGGCTCAAGGAGTATGGGATCACCACCTTCCAGGCGGAGGACGAAATTGCCGCCATCTGCGCGGCGATCGGCGCAAGCTACGCCGGCCAGCTTGGGATCACCTCGTCGTCGGGGCCCGGGATCGCGCTCAAGACCGAGGCAATGGGGCTTGCAGTGATGACCGAGCTTCCGCTGGTCGTCGTCAACTCGCAGCGCGGAGGCCCGTCGACGGGCTTGCCGACCAAGACCGAACAGTCCGACCTCTACCAGGCAGTCTATGGCCGCAACGCCGATTCGCCGCTTCCGGTGATCGCCGCCCGGTCGCCCGCGGATGCCTTCGACTGCGCGATCGAGGCGGTGCGGATTGCCACCCGCTACATGACCCCGGTGATGCTTCTCACCGACGGCCATATCGCCAATGCCGCCGAGCCGTGGCGGGTGCCGGACATGAGCGCATATCAGCCGTTCCCGGTCAGCTTCTTTGACCAGGCGCCGGCCGAGGGCGAAGCCGTGATGCCTTATGCCCGCAACAGCGAGCTTGCACGGCCCTGGATCAAGCCCGGAACGCCGGGTCTCGAGCATCGCATCGGCGGCATCGAGAAACAGCCCGGCACCGGCAATATCGACTATAGCCCGCGCGCTCACGAGCAAATGACCGCTGAGCGCGCCACCAAGGTGCTCAACGTCGCCGACTCGATTCCCGACCAGGACGTGTGCCTCGGCGGCTCGGGCGGCAAGCTCGCGGTCGTCGGCTGGGGCTCGACTTTCGGCCCGATTCACCAGGCGGTTCGCCGCGCCCGCTCGCGCGGAGTCGACGTCAGCCACATTCACATCCGCCACATCTGGCCGATGCCCAAAAATATGTCTGTCCTACTTGCCGGCTTTGAGCATATCCTCGTTCCCGAGATGAACATGGGACAGCTCAAGACATTGCTTCGCGACCAGTTCCTGCTGGACGCGAAACCGCTCAACAAGGTGTCCGGCCACCCATTCTTGATCGCCGAGATCGAGGCCGCGATCGACGCCGCTCTGGAAGGCGCGCAGTGAGCGAAAACCACGCCGTCACCGCGAACATTGGGACCATTGGCGCGCAGGAGAGCGATAAGTGAAACAGATCAACGCCATTCCACTGATTGCAATGCTGATCGTCGTTCTGTTCCTGATCTACTGGCTGGTGTTGTGACGTGAACGAGCTGACGCCGATCCCGACCACCACCGCCAAGGATTGGGCGAGCGACCAGGAAGTGCGCTGGTGCCCCGGCTGCGGCGACTATGCGGTGCTGAAGGCCGTTCAGCGGACGATGCCCGACCTCGGGACGGCACGCGAAAAGACTGTGTTCGTCTCCGGCATCGGCTGCTCGAGCCGCTTTCCATATTATATGGCGACCTACGGCTTTCACACGATTCACGGCCGGGCGCCTGCTTTCGCGACCGGGATCAAGCTCGCCAATCCGGAGCTCGACGTGTGGATCATCACCGGCGACGGCGACGCCCTGTCGATCGGCGGCAATCACACGATGCACGTCCTTCGCCGCAATCTCGACTGCCAGATCCTGTTGTTCAACAACGAGATCTACGGGCTGACCAAGGGCCAATATTCGCCGACCAGCCGTCCCGGCACGCGCAGCCCTTCAACCCCGTTCGGCTCGGTCGACAGGCCGATCACGCCGTGCATGTTCGCTCTTGGCTCGGGCGCGCGGTTCATTGCGCGAGGGATCGACGTCCACAAGAACCTTCCCGACGTCCTCAGGGCCGCGCATGCGCACAAGGGCGCGAGCTTCGTCGAAATCTTCCAGAACTGCATCGTCTACAATGACGAGGTGTTCGCTTCCTTCACCGAGAAGAAGTCCGCCGGGCAGAAGCAGCTTTGGCTTCAGCCGGGAGAGAAGATGCTGTTCGACGGTGGCACCAAGGGGCTGGCGCTCGATATCGAAGCGCTTGCGCTCAAGGTCGTCGACGGCACCGACCCGTCGGTGATCGTCCACAATCCCAAGAACCGCGGGATCGCGGCGATGCTGATCGAGATGCGCGAGGACGAGGATTTCCCGGTTGCCCTTGGGGTCATTTACGAGGACGCCCGGCCGACTTTCGAGCAAGCGGTAATCGAGCAGAATGCGGCAGCCGCTTCCGGCAAGACGCCCGATCTCCAGGCATTGGTCGCTAGGGGACAGACCTGGCAGATCACCAAGGAACCGCGCGAGCTCTGACCGGCGGCATTTTTAAAATTGGACAACATCACCCACTCGCTGGTTGGCTGGACGCTGGGCCAGGCCGGCCTCAAGACCCAGACCCGCAAGGGCATGGCTGCGCTGATCCTCGCCGCCAACATGCCCGACGTGGACGTTTTCTTCGGCTGGGTGCCGTGGGAGCCGCTGGCGATGCACCGCGGCTTTACCCACGGCATCGTCGGCGGGGTGGTGGTGATGCCGCCGATCCTTGCCGGCCTGCTTCTGCTCCTCGACCGCTGGCAGGTGAGCCGCGGCACGACGTTCAAGAGCGGTCGTCCGATGCGCGCCGGCTGGCTGGTCGCGCTTTGCTATCTCGGCGCCCTCACGCACCCGCTGCTCGACCTGACGACAACCTATTCGGTGCAGCTTCTGTCGCCATTCTCGACCGACTGGTTCCACGCCGACGGCCTGTTCATCATCGACCTGGGGCTTTGGCTAGTCCTCGCGCTTTCGATCTTCTGGTCGAAACTGAAGGAAAAAAGGGGAGGGGAATGGCGCCGCCCCGCGCAGGCCGCGATCGCAATCGCGCTCGCCTACATCGCGGTGAATCTCGCCATCAGCTACCGCGCTCATTCGAAAGTCCAGCAATGGGCCGGCGACCGCGAGGCGCAAGCCGTGTTCGCTTCGTCTCCGCCTTTCTATTTCTGGCGGCGCAATCTCGTCTGGCGCGAAGGCGATTGCTATCGCCGGAGCAGCTTCGACCCGCTCGCCGGCTTCGGTTCGGTCACCGCCTGCGAGCCGACCAGCATGGACGATCCTTCGGTCCGCCAGGCGATCCGCAGCGATCCCGGCCTCCGGGACTTCCTGAAATGGTCGATCATGCCGCAGGCCGCCGTAGAGCGCTCTCGCTGCTCGGTAAAAGTGACCATCGGCGACGCCCGCTACGGCCGCAGCGGAAGCTCGCGCCTGAGCCGGGAAACCATTATCCGCACCTGCTAGGCGTCGACCCTGACCAGCTCGCCGCTGGGAGCGGTGGATGCAAGCCGGTCCAGGATGAACTTGGCGACCACTTCTGGCGGCTTGACCTCCTCCGGCTCTTCGCCGGGGAAGGCCAGCTCGCGCATTCGTGTTCGGGTCGCTCCGGGATCGAGCACATGCACCCGGATGCGGCCCGAATGCGCGGTCTCGTCGGCATAAGCGAGGACGAGATTCTCGAGCGCCGCCTTGGACGATCCATAAGCGCCCCAGAAGGCCCGCGGCTGATGCCCTACAGAAGACGTGACGGCGACGATGTCGGCCCGCTCGCTGCGCCTGAGCATCTGGTCGAAGGCGGCGATCAGCGCCTGGTTGGCGACGACATTGAGCGTCAGGATGCGCGCATATTCCTTGGCGTCAATATGCTCGACGGGAGTCAGGGAGCCAAGCATCGCCGCGTTGAGAACCAGCACGTCGAGGCTGTTCCAGCGCTCGGCGGCGGCGGTCGCGAGCTTGCCGACCGATTGGCCGTCGGTGAGGTCGAGCGGGGCGATGGTCGCGCTCCCGCCCGCTTCGTGGATTCGCTCCTCCACCTCCTCAAGCGCCTTTGCGGTCCGCGCGACGAGGATCACGTGCGCTCCGGCCCCCGCCAGGGCTTGAGCCGTCGCCGCTCCGATCCCGCGGCTTGCACCGGTCACGAGCGCGAGTTTGCCGAAAAGGGGGTTGCTGTCGTCGGTCATGTTTGCGTCATTGCGAGGAGCGAAGCGATGAAGCAATCCAGAACTGGACGGCTTCGCTGTTGCTCGCAGCGACGATTAGCGGCTGGAAACCAAGGCGAGCCCCGGCGCCGCCGGGCTGTCCTCCGAGTCGGTCAGGCGGGTTGGATATTCGCCGGTGAAGCAGGCGTCGCAGCGCTGCGGCTCAGCCGAGTCGCGGCTGTCGCCCAACGCCCGGTACAGGCCCTCGATCGAGACGAAGGCGAGGCTGTCTGCGTTGATATAGTCGCGCATCTGCTCGACGCTCATTTGCGATGCGAGAAGCTTTGCCGGCTCGGGCGTGTCGACGCCATAGAAGCAGCTGTGCTTGGTCGGCGGGGAGGCGATCCGCATATGCACTTCGCGGGCGCCGGCATCGCGCATCATCTGGACGATCTTGTGGCTGGTCGTCCCGCGGACGATCGAATCGTCGATGAGGACGATCCGCTTTCCGGCGATCAGCATGGAATTGGCGTTGTGCTTGAGCTTGACGCCCAGGTGCCGGACTTCCTGGTTGGGCTGGATAAAGGTTCGGCCGACATAGTGCGATCGGATGATCCCAAGCTCGAACGGGATCGCCGAGGCCTGGCTGAAGCCGAGCGCGGCAGGTACGCCGCTGTCGGGCACTGGGACGACGATGTCCGCCTCTACCGGAGCCTCCCGGGACAGTTCGGCGCCGATATTCTTGCGGACCTCGTAGACCGAGGTGCCATCGACGATCGAATCGGGCCTCGAGAAATAGACATGCTCGAAGATGCAGGGACGCGGCTTGACCTGTTCGAACGGGCGGAATGACCTGAGGCCCGAGCCGTTGACGATGACCATCTCGCCCGGCTCGACGTCGCGGATGAACGTCGCGCCGATGACGTCGAGGCCAACGCTTTCCGAGGCGAAGATGGTCGCTTCGCCAAGCTTGCCCATCACCAGCGGGCGAATGCCCAGCGGGTCGCGGCAGGCGACCAGTCCCTGGTCGGTGAGGACGAGGAGCGAATACGCCCCCTCGACCTGTTTGAGCGCATCGACCAGCCGCTCCAGCGGAACCGAAAACTGGGAGGTTGCGACGAGGTGGATGATGACTTCGGTGTCGCTGGTCGATTGGAAGATCGAGCCGCGGCGGTTGAGAGTCCGCCTCAGCTTCATCGAATTGGACAGATTGCCGTTGTGAGCAACCGCAAAGCCGCCGTCGCTCAGCTCGGCGAACAACGGCTGGACATTGCGCAGCGCGGTCTCGCCGGTCGTCGAATAGCGGACGTGGCCGATCGCACTATTGCCGGGAAGCCTGGAGATCACCTCGTCGCGGTCGAAATTGCCGGCGACATGGCCCATTGCCCGGTGCGAGTGGAAATGCGCGCCGTCGTAGCTGGTGATCCCGGCGGCTTCCTGGCCGCGGTGCTGAAGCGCGTGAAGACCGAGCGCCACGAAGCTGGCCGCATTGTCAGCGCCCCATATCCCGAAAACGCCGCACTCCTCGCGCAGCTTGTCGTCATCGAATGGATGTGTGGTCAGCATGTCCCCGCCCCGCGTCGCTGAGTATCGGCATATAGTGATCGACTGGCCGTTTGACGACCCCGCCATGAACCGGGCTTGAAGCGATCGCCCGGCTGCGCCACGGTAGGGTCGGGTTTCAGAAGGAAACGCAACGCATGCCGACCTATGCCGCGCCGGTCAAAGACACGCTTTATGTCCTCCAGGATGTCCTTGAAATCGGCCGCTATGCGAACTTGCCGGGATTCGCGAACGCCAGTCCCGACGTCGTCGAGGCGATTCTCGGAGAGGCCGGCAAATTTTCCGCCGAGGTCCTGCAGCCGCTCAACAAGATCGGCGACGAGGCCGGCTGCAAGCGTAACGATGACGGCTCGGTGACGACTCCGCCCGGTTTCAAGGAAGCCTATAAGCAATATTGCGAGGCTGGCTGGCCGACCCTCACCGCGCCCGAGGAATATGGCGGGCAGGGCCTTCCGCAGGTGATCGGAACCGCGATCGGCGAATATGTTCTTTCCGCCAACCATAGCTTCGAAATGTACCAGGGATTGACCTCGGGAGCGATCGCAACCCTGATCATCAAGGGCAGCGACGATCAGAAGCGGACCTATCTGCCCAACATGGTCACCGGCCGCTGGACCGGCACGATGAACCTCACCGAGCCGCATTGCGGCACCGACCTTGGGCTGTTGAAGACCCGCGCCGACCCGATGCCGGACGGAAGCCATGCGATCACCGGCACCAAGATCTTCATCTCGTCGGGCGAGCACGACATGGCGGAAAACATCGTCCACATGGTCCTTGCGAAGATCGCCGGAGCGCCGGACACCGTCAAAGGCATTTCGCTGTTCGTGGTGCCCAAGTTCCTGATCAAGGAAGACGGATCGATCGGCGAGCGCAATCGTGTCAGCTGCGGCGCCCTTGAGAAGAAGATGGGGATCCACGGCAATTCCACCTGCGTGATGAATTATGACGGCGCCAAGGGCTGGCTGGTCGGCGAGCCCGAAAAGGGCCTGGCCGCGATGTTCATCATGATGAATGCCGCCCGCCTCGGAGTGGGGCTTCAGGGTCTCGCACAGGGCGAGGTCGCCTATCAGAATGCCGTTCAATATGCCCGTGACCGGCGGCAGGGCAAAGCCTTGAAGCCGGAGGAGCGGGAGGAAGGCGCCCGCGCCGATCCTTTGTTCGTCCATCCCGATGTGCGCAGGATGCTGATGCAGATGCGTTGCTGGAACGAGGGCAGCCGAGCGCTGGTGCTGTGGGGCTCGCTCCAGGTCGACCTGATGCGGCGCTCGCAAAGCGAGGAGGAGCGGCAGTCGGCCGACGACCTCGTCTCGCTGCTCACCCCCGTCATCAAGGGCTATCTCACCGACAAGGGCTTCGAGACCGCGGTCCTGGCCCAGCAGGTGTTCGGCGGTCACGGCTATATCCGCGAGCATGGAGTCGAGCAGTTCGTCCGCGACGCCCGGATCGCGCAGATCTACGAGGGCACCAACGGAATCCAGGCGATGGACCTGGTCGGCCGCAAGCTCCCCAAGGATGGCGGCCGCGCAGTCCGCGCCTTGTTCGAGCTGATCGGAAGCGAAATCAAGGAATCGAAAGCGGCCGGCGATCCGGCAGGTGTCGCGGCGGCTCTTGAGCCCGCGCTCGCCGACCTCCAGGCTGCGACCATGTGGCTTGCCCAGAATGGGGTGCAGGACCCCAATAATGCGGGCGCCGGCGCTTATTCCTACATGAACCTGATGGGCCTGGTCAGTTTCGGCTGGATGTGGCTGAGGATGGCGCGAGTTTCCGCTAGGGCGCTCGACGACGGCAGCCAGGACCGCCAGTTCCACGAAGCCAAGCTCGCCACCGCGCGCTTCTATGCCGACCGGGAGTTGCCCGAATCGACCTCTCACCGGCGCAAGGTCGAAGCGGGCGCCGAAAGCGTGATGGCGCTTCCCGAAGAGGTGTTCTGAGCTTCGACGGCGCTTCGCCTGCCTTTTTGCGCAACCCCCTGCACCTTCGTCTCGCTTGTTCGTTGGCCTTGGGCTGAACAAGGAGGCGGATCATGAACGAGACCCTGTTAATCGTATTGGCGGTGGTCGCAGTCGCGGCAGTCGCAGGCTGGCTCTATTTTCAGAAGCGCCGCTCGGACCATCTGCGCTCCCAATTCGGCAGCGAATATGATCATGAGGTGGAGGCGAAAGGCGATCGGCGAAAGGCCGAAGCCGAACTCGCCGACCGCGAGAAGCGGGTGAAGAAGCTCGATATCCGGCCGCTCGAGCCGTCGGTGAAGGAAGGTTTTATCGAGCGCTGGCGCGACGTTCAGGCGCGCTTCGTCGACGATCCCCCGCGGGCCGTCGCCGACGCCGACGCATTGCTCGGTGAAGTTCTTCGGACCCGAGGCTATCCGGTCGCCGATTTCGACCAGCGCGCCGGCGACATTTCAGTCGATCACCCGAACGTCGTCGAAAATTATCGAGCCGGCCACGAGATTGCGGTGAAGCACGAGCGCGGAGACGCCGGTACCGAAGACCTGCGCCAGGCGATGATCCACTATCGCTCTTTGTTCGACGATCTGGTCGAAACTACTCCGGCAGAGCCAAGCGGCGAGGAGGCCCGTTAATCCGGCTCCGCGACGCTTTTGGTTGCCGATTTCCTTCCGCGGCCGTGAACGGTTCACCAGCAATTCACGCCTG
Source organism: Sphingomonas sp. (assembly GCA_013817375.1). Classification (GTDB taxonomy): domain Bacteria; phylum Pseudomonadota; class Alphaproteobacteria; order Sphingomonadales; family Sphingomonadaceae; genus Sphingomicrobium. Next base: position 3,633 of record JACDCV010000025.1, on the reverse strand, counting down.
AGCGACGGAGTGCCCGTCTTGCGCGACAAATGCAGGGTCGCCGGGCGGGTGCCGTTCGTTTTTAGGTCAACAGCTCATTCAAAGGAGTTCGAGCAATGACCATGTTCAAGAAAATGCTTGCCGGCGGCGTTGCCGTTGCGGCTCTTGCAGCCGCAGCCCCTGCCTCCGCGCAATATGGTTACCAGTATAATCCGTACGCAAACCAGTACGCCAACCCTTACGCGAACCAATATGCCAACCCATATGCGAACCAGTACGCCAACCCCTATTCGAACCGCTATGCAGCGAATAATTATGCGACCCAGGCCGCAACCCAGCGCTGCACCGCCGCGGTCCAGCAGCGGCTTCACTCGCGCACCGGCCTGACCGGCGTCGTCGCCGCTCTTCTGGGCGCTCCCCAGACGACCGGTCGAGTTGTCGCCATCACGCAGGTCAACCCGCGTCGCGGAACGGTGCGAGTGAACGGCCTGGCGTCCAGCGGCCGGATGGCCGGCTACGGTGCTTATGGCGTCGGCGCTTATGGTGCCGCCGGCTATGCGTACCAGCCTGACCTGTCGTTCCGCTGCGACGTCGATTACCGCGGCTATGTCCGCAATGTCCGGATCAATCGCCGCTAAGCGGACCTGAATTGAAGACAACAGCAGCGCCGGGTCGCCCCCGGCGCTGTTTCGTTAGCGACCAGGCGTGCCGCCTTAGCGTTCCGCCTGCCGCCGTTCGACGTACCAGGGGCGAAGCATCGTCGCGTCATTGGGCTTCGCTTTCTTCGGAGCCAGCCGGCTAAGATCGAACTCGCGATCGAACTGCAGCCCGCACTTGCCGTTTCCTGCCCATTTCACGGTGCCGCTGGCGGGCCCGACCCCAACGATGTCGATGGCGAGGTGAGTTCCGGGACTGAGCGGGCGGCGGCATTCCATGAGCGCGCCTGTAACCGAGATGTTGCGAAGGCGGATTTCCTCTTCATAGCCGTCGATCATCGCCACAGCGCGCCGCATCAGCCGGTGTCGGGGCTCGCGCAGGGACTGGAAACCCGCCGCCTCGACCCGTTCGCGATTGGCTAGCTCGCGTGCCTCCGCCGCTCCTGCCGGACGGCCGAAGATATATCCCTGAATGTGGCTGCATCCGAGCTCGCGGATCAGCGCGAGATCATCGTGGGTCTCGACGCCCTCGGCGCAGCTTTCCATCTCCAGGCTGTCGGCGAGGCTGACGATGGCCCGGATGATGGCGCTGTTGCGGCTGGTCGGCGAAGCTGCGCCGCGAACGAAGCTCTGGTCGATCTTGATCTTGTCGAACGGCGCTTTCTTCAAATAGCCGAGCGATGAATAGCCGGTGCCGAAATCGTCGAGCGCAAGCCGAACGCCGACTTTCTTGAGCCGGGCGAACGTATCGTCGGTGGTGTCGCCATCGGCCAGGAACACGCCCTCGGTGATCTCCAGCTCGACGTGCCCCGGCTTGATTCCCGATCGGTCGATCAGCTTTGCGACCGTATCGACGATACCGGGATCGTTGAACTGGATCGGCGAGAGGTTGATCGCGATGCGGACGTGGTCCGGCCAATGCGCGGCCTCGTTCAGCGCCATTTCCAGGACCCAGGAGCCGATTTTTCCGATCATCCCGCACTCTTCGGCAAGCGGGATGAACTTGTCGGGGGAGATCGCGCCGCGAACCGGATGAGTCCAGCGAACCAGCGATTCGAAGCCCGAAATCTCCTCGGTCGCTGCCCGGACAATCGGCTGGTAGACCACTTGCAGCTCGCCGCGCTCGATTGCCTGCCTGAGATCGTTCTCCAGGATCTGCCGGTCCGCAGCTTCGCTGTGCATCGATGCTTCGAAGAAGCAATGCTGGCCGCGGCCGGCACCCTTTGCGGCGTAAAGCGCAAGGTCGGAGTTGCGGATCATGCTGTCGGCACAGGCGCGTCCCGGGTCGCCAATGGCGATACCGACCGACGCTCCGATCAGGATCCGGTGCCCTTCGATCAGATAAGGTCGCGACACCTGCTCGATGAGGGTTCGGGCCAGCGGCTCCAGAAGTCCGATATCGACCGTTCCCGGAAGCACCGCCTTGAACTCGTCGCCGCCGAGCCGTCCGACCTGGCCGTGATCGCCCATCACCGACTTCAGCCGTTGAGCCACCTGGCGAAGAAGCAAGTCTCCAACCGGATGGCCGAGCGTATCGTTGACGTTCTTGAAGCGGTCGAGGTCGATCAGGAACAGGCTGCAACCCTTCCGCCGGTGAGCCGCGTTGCGAAGCGCCTCTTCGAGCGTCTGGCGCATCTTGGCGCGGTTCGGCAGGCCGGTAAGCGAATCGAACTTGGCGAGCCTGGAGATCTCCTGCTCGGTGCGCCGCTGCTCGGTAAGATCGGTCCCGATCCCGCGAAAGCCGAGGAAGCGGCCGCGCTCGTCGAACACGGGATTTCCCGACAAGGACCAGTGCACGTCCTGATCGCTCGCTGCCCAGACCATCACATCGGAAAAGGGGAATCGCGCCGACAGGTGAAATCCAAGCGTCTTGCGCTCTTCCTCGACTCCATCGACATGGTTGTCGACGGAAAGAAGGCTGGTGAACTGGCGCCCGAGGAGCTCGGACGGCTCGCACCTGAAGTCGTCGGCAAGCTGCTGCGAGACGTAGGACAATGTCCCTTCGGCGTTGGTTTCCCAGAACCAGCCGCGGCCGCTGTTCTCGAACTCGTCGACGAAGGTGAGCGCTTTACGCGCTTCGGCGTCGAGGTTGAGCCGCCGCCTGCCGGTAGCGATCACCGTCCGGGCGGCCGCGACGCTGTAGGCGACGAGAAGGAAGGACAAAGCGGCCACGCCCGCGGGGATCAGCGGTGAGCCGGAGAACAAAGCGGCGCTTCCGGTGGCGACGAACGCGCTTACCACCGCAAGTGGCGGAGAGGTCACCGCAACCACCGCCGCCATCACTATTGCGGCGCCGATGGAGATCGGGACGAGGTTGCTCGGCTGCGCCAGATTGATGATCACCGTCACCGCGAACAGGGCCCAGAGGAGGCCTACTGCCGCAAGGTAGCCGCACATCGCCCTCGAGACCGTGTGGGGCGCAAGCTCCAGCCGGTTGCGCCAATGGAGTCCGGCCGCGGCAACGCAGTCCAGAATCAGGATCATCGCCAGCGGAATCAGTGGATTGGAGATGGCCGCGACAAGCGCCAGCTCCGGAAAGCTGATCAGAAATGTGATTCCGATGAGCAAGTGGGTCGCGCCCAGTAGCAACGCCGCCGGGTCGAGCGAGGCGACCCGCGACTCGCTCAGCGAATCGTCGCCGGAAGTTTCCGCAGCTTCGACATCGAACCAGAGCGCTTCGCGAACCGAGGCCCGCTCGGGAGTGCCGAACGACGTCTGGCCAACAGCCTTTGCAAAACGTGTCCGCGCCACCCGGTGCCCTCGCCCGCGGAGGTCCAGTCGCTCCGCTTGGTCACCTTAACTTTGCGCGGTAACGGCGCTGCGAACGAAGAAGGTTAGCGGCCGGTTAGCTATGCCTCTTCGACTGGCAGGAAGTCGGGCACGGACAAATAGCGCTCGCCGGTGTCGTAATTGAAGCCAAGCACCCGCGCGCGGTCGCCAAGCTCGGGAAGCTTCTTGGCGATTGCGGCAAGGGTCGCGCCCGAGGAAATTCCGACCA
>JACDCV010000155.1 GCA_013817375.1 Sphingomonas sp. | reverse complement strand
ATTCACGATGTGCACGTGGCACTTCGCGCCTGCCGACTGCCGACCAATGGAACCGAGCAGGACTAGCGCGTGCTCCCAGAAATAGCTGCTGTTCGCGACGAATAAGATGACGAGGTCCTCGGGAGAAACCTGCGGCATTTCGCCTTCTAGTGGTGGCAGCGAACATTGTTGCACGGCGCCAGAGGCCACGCGTTCCCGAGTTCGCCAGAAATTTGCAACCGGGTCCTCGGGCGATAGCGCGATCGCCTTGTCATAGGCCGCTATCGCCTCGTCCGGCTTACCAACACAGGAAAGGGCGCGGCCGAGCAGCGCGTAATCCGCGGTGCTGCGGGTGACCGCCGCTTGATCCGTCAGATAGGCCGCGGCACGTCTGGATTGTCCGGTCTCAAGCAGGAGCGTGCCGAAGAGGGTGCTGAGCCCGTCGAACTCCGGCGAGCCCAGCGACGCGGTGCGGAGCTCTGCCAGCGCCTCTTCGTCGCGGCCCATGCGGTAGAGGATGTTGGCCGCGATTATCCGATAGGCGGGTTCCTCCGCCGTCAGCGAGCGAGCGATCGGCAGCGCATGATCGAGATCGTAAATGGCGAGGCTGACCGAGAGGATGAACTGCTCTATTTCCGCGTCGGTTCCGCTCCCAGGCCTCAGCGACAGGAGAAGGTCGCGCGCCGGGCCCCACTCGCCGAAGCGGACCAGGAGATCGGCCTTCTGGATTTTAAGCTCTCTCGATAGCTGATCGTTCGGAAGGCGATCGATCAGCTGAAGCGCGGACCGGTAGGCGGGGTAATGCTGGGGGCCTTGCGCGACGAAGCAGCGAACCGCGTCCGCCACATCTGCAGGAGAGAATTCTTGCGCGCGATCCACAAACGGCCTGAGCTCCGGCACGAGGCTGTTAGACAGCCACTGTTTGGAATAGCCGCTGCTCGCGAACTGCTCGACCGCAGCCGCGGTCTGCTCGAGCACCGCTGTCCATCCCTCATCGACCGGCGCCTGCCGAAGCAGCCGCGTCGACGGGTACCAAATGCAGCGCTCGCTGGAGGCGAGCCAATATGGGCTCGGTAGCGACGGTAACAAGGTGATCGCCGGTATCCCCATTGCTCCGGCCAGATGCGCGACCGCGTCATCGCCGCACAACACCAGGTCCATTGCGGCGACGAGTGCGGCAAGCGTCTGCCCCGTCTGGCCCTGCTCCTGAAGATCGATGACAGCGAGGTCCGCCGAGGCGATCGCGCGGCCAAGGTCGTCCGAAGGCCAGCCGATGCCGACGAGGAGCTTGCTTTCGCCCGCGGCGGCCTTGAGCCGGGCGCGGTTGGCTGCAACCGGCTCCACGCCGGGAGCAAGATAGGGCTGCTCGGAAGCGAGCGACTGAAGGTCAGGTTTGAACCAGCGGAATAGGCCGGTGAGCGCCGTCTGTCGGCTGATGCCGTCGGGGAGGACCGCGCCGGCCCGGTCGGCAGTGACTTGCGGAAACGAGCGGCGGCAGATGTCTAGCAGCCTGTCGTCGAGCTCGGCGACGACGTCAAAGCCGAGCGCGACGAGTTGCCTCAGGAAGCGAAGGTGGAGGATCTGGTCCCCGAGGCTGTCCGTTGCGTTGGCCCAGACGAGCAGCTTGCCGTCAATCGAAAGCTCCCCATCCCACTCGTCGAACGCAGCTCCGTTGGGCAATCCCTCCCGCTCGCGGCGGCGCTCGTGCCAGCGGTGAAACCCCTCGAGGTCGCCGTTCAGCAGGAGCGCGGCCGCAAGGCTGCGGGTGAGGGCGGGGTCCTTTGGCGCCAGGGCCGCCGCTTCCTGATAGGCGCCGACAGCGTCGCCGAGCCGGGCTAGCCGAGAAAGGATGTCGCCCTTGAGCTGCAGGGCTTCGGCCCTTTTTTCGCCGGACTCCAGCAGCGGATCGAGCTCTTCCAGCGCTTCGGGCAAGCGGCCCAAGTGCAGAAGTGCATTGACCAGCGCCACCCGCGCGGCCCCAATTCTCGGCTCGAATTCGAGCGCGCGCCGCGCAGGCTCGATCGTCTCGCACCAATCCTCGCGCGCGGCATGATAGCGGGCGAGCCAACGGAACGACTCAAAGTCGCCGCCGTGGTCGGCAGCCGCCGCCTGGACGTGGCGAAGGACGGTCCCCTCGTCGGCCGAATGGATGACTGCCCTCGTGAGCGCGGTCCGGATGTCGAGGTTTTCGGGATGAGCGGCGCGCGCATCGCGAAGTGCGGCGGCCGCTTCTTTGTGCCGCTCGGCATCGGAGAGAGCAGAACCTAGCGCCAGCCACGGCAGTGGCGACCTCGGGTGCCGCTCGGCGACCTTTCTGTAGTCCCCGATGGTCCTGTCGGGATCGCCCGGATTGGCTAGCGCGGCGACGCTTGCCAGTTCGTTCCTGACCGCGGCTTCGTCGTTGAGCGCCTGCACCCTTAGTCGGAGGGGGTCGTCGGACGGCAAAATGACTAGCAGCCGCTCGCCTGAATCCTGTGCGGTCAGCCAATTGCGAAGCTCAAAATGGCAGCGTTGTAGCAAGAAGAGGCTGTCGATGTCCTTCCCAGAGCCCTCGGCCCTTTCGAGCACCACGATGGCCGACCGCAGCTCGCCGTTTTTGAAGAGCGCCCGCGCCAGCGTGTTCTTGAGCTTCCTGTTATTCGGCTCAGTGGCGAGCCCCGCACGGAGCGCGGGGATCGCTTCTGCCCAGCGCTTCTGCTGAGAGTGAATTTTGCCGAGGTAGAGGTTAGCGCGGGCGAAGCCTGGGTAATCGATCAGCAACTGGAGGAAGAGCTTTTCGGCCTCCTCCAGACGCCCACTGTCGAACAGCTGCTGGCCCCGCTGCATGCGCTCCGCGGCGAGCTGGTCGGGGCCGCTTTTCTCGTCCAGGACGGCCTTCCACTTGGCGAACTTCGGATTGTTGGGGTGCGCCGCGATCAGCTCGTCGACGAGCGGGATCGCCGCTGCGTAATCCTTGAGGTCGATGTAGGTCCTCGCTAGCCTCCGCTTCGTTTTGTCGAGCTGGGCAATCGCGGGGTGCTGCAGAGCCTTCAAAGCCTTGTCGGCTTCCCCGAGTTCGTCATAAGCCCGAACGAGGTTGAAGCGGTGGTCGGAGTTCTTCGGCTGGCTCGCTACGAGTCGTTCGTAGGCGTTGGCGGCGGCCTGCCAGTCTTTGTTTGCAAGCGCCGATTCCGCTTCTGTCGTCAAAGCGGGAATGTCTTCAGCGGAAGTGGCGGGTTCGGTGTTTTGCATCGCTCTTCTGGCAGCAGTCTGGGATCGCGAGCGCGAAGATACACGAGTCAACGTCGCTGATTAAGGCGGACGACGCATTCTTTAGTCTTCGAACACGAATACCCGATCGGCCGCGCCTTCTCCTTAACCCTCATACCAAGGGAAGCGAGACATTCCCAGCCTGCGGTGTCATTCGTGGCGGACAGACGCCTGTTGCTGGTTGCCCGCCGGCGCGGGTGATATCCTCTCCAGCTAAGCTGCCTTGGAGTGCCGGCTGCTAAAAGTTGGCCGGTGCCGGAATGGTGCGCCATCCACCATCGCTGCGCACTATCTAAACAGAATACGCAGCCGTCGTTGCGCATCGGCCCTGCTTACCTGGCTGCCGCAATGGCTCTGGGGTGAGGTTGCCCTCGCGGTCCGCACGTGCGAGTCAGAGACGGGCCCACGTGGTTCGTTGCTACTTTGCGCAATGTTCAGGGAAGGCTTGCCGTCGTTCCATCAATGATGCCGATCCAGATGCCGTTACCTCCCACGCGGCTGGCGAACACTGAGCAGCCGGCGATCCTGCTGTTCGGCGACAGCCACAGTCATGCCGTTCATCTAGCTGTGGAGAAGCGCCTGGGAACGCAATGCGCGGCGCCGCTTGCCGTGTTCCGGCAGCTTAAGGAGAAGAATGGGAGAAAGGTTGGCAACATCACTTTCGATGGTTTTCTGAAGCGAATATCTCAGCTCAGTGGAGAGGACGTCGTTTTGTCGATGATGGGCGGCAACCGGCACGCGATTTTTGGTACCACTCAGCATCCGCAACCCTTTGATTTTTATTCGCGTGACCACCGCGCTCCGCCGAGATGCGGTGTGGAGATCATCTCCTACCGGACGCTCGCCGCCTTTTTTGCCAAGGGCATCTCCGAGCGCGTCGGAAGGCGGCTCAAAGCAATGCGCAAGGCGACAGCTGCCCGCGTCGTGCACCTCGTCCCGCCGCCGCCAAAAGCAGACAACGAGTACATCGCGCTTCACCATGAGAAGCTATATGCTATCCAGGGTATCCACAGCCAGGGCGTTTCGCCCCCGGAACTGCGGCTGAAGTTCTGGTTATTGCAGGCCCGCATCTTGCAGCAACTCTGTCCAAACTGGGGGGTCGACGTGATGATGCCTCCACCAGAGACGATGCGAGAGGGTTTCCTGCGGCCGGAATATTATTGGCCCGATACAACGCATGCAAACCGGTTGTACGGCGAAGTAATGCTGCGCTCCGTCGAAGCGGAA
>JACDCV010000024.1:17955-21219 GCA_013817375.1 Sphingomonas sp. | reverse complement strand
TCCGACGCATCTGCGCCTTCGACAACCAAAACAGATCACTCATGGCAGCGCCTCCTTCACGCCGCCATTGAATCAACCAAACTCCAACTCCGCAAGTGATTTAACAGGTCCTGAGCCTAGCTCAATTCCGCCGGAATGGTGGATACATTGTGCAAGGTGGATGTTTACCTCTTAGGTGAGCATTCGAACCCAGCCGAAGGAGGGCGCCCGTATGCAATAGCAGCGGCTTGATCCAATTCCAATTTGCAGCGCCGGTACGAATCGTCCGCCTACGCGCGCAACTTCCTCCAGCGGCAGATCGCGAAGACCCGCGCCGACCTTGAGACTTCGGAGAGGCAGCTGGTCTCTTATGCGCAGGCTCAGGGCATCATCAACACCGGCAACAGCGATAGCGGCGCCAACCTGTCGACCGATGCCAACTCACCGCAGGGCAATTCCCTGGTAAGCCTCAATAGCGCTCTGTCGGAAGCGACTGCCCGCCGGGTAGCGGCAGAGGGCGCATTCCGTGCTGCGCAGAGCAGCGGAATTACGTCGGAAGAGACAGCGAGCAGCCAGGCACTTCGCCAGTCGCGCGCAGCGGTCGAGGCGGAATACCAGCAGAAGCGCACGACGATGAAGCCGGAGCATCCGGAAATGGTCAGCTTGCGCTCGCGCGTTACCGAATTGGACCGGCAGATTGCCCGGGAGAATTCCAGCGTCGCCAGCGGCCGCGTCAACGCATTGCGGGCCCAGTTTCAGGCTGCAGCATCCGCCGAGCGGGCGCTTCGGGGGCAAGTCGAAAATCTCAAGGGGCAGGTGCTCAATCTTCGCGGCCGGAGCATTCGCTATGCGATCCTCCAGCGTGATGTCGACACCAATCGTGCGCTCTACGATGCTCTGCTTCAGCGCTACAAGGAGATTGGCGTTGCCGGCGGCGTTGGAACGTCCCCGGTTTCAATCGTCGATCGGGCGGAAGTTCCCGGGCAGCCCTTTAAGCCGAACTTGATGCTCAATCTGATTTTCGGCCTGGTCCTCGGCCTTGGCCTTGGCGTGCTGCTGGCAATCGCGCTCGAATATCTGAACGATACCATCAAGACCCGTGAGGATGTTCGCCGCAAGCTTCGCCTTGCCTGCCTCGGGACCATTCCCAAGCGGGCGGCCAAGGGAGATTTCCTCGAAGACCTGAAAGATCCGACATCGGGTGTCTCGGAGGCTTATTCGACCGTCGCAGCCTCGCTGAGCTTCAGCACTGAGTCGGGGGCGCCAAAGGTGCTTCTGGTGACCAGCAGCCGTCCCGCGGAAGGCAAGTCCTCCAGCGCGCTCGCTCTTGCACAGAATTTCTCAAGGCGAGGAAAGTCGGTCCTGTTGATCGATTGCGATCTTCGCAAACCCGCATTCAAGTCTCCGTCGGAGGACATTGGCCTTACCAAGCTGCTCACCAACAGCGACCCCGTGTCGGCCCATGTCTCGGCTACGCACTTCGAAAATCTGTGGCTTCTTGCGTCAGGGCCGATCCCGCCCAATCCCGCCGATCTCCTGTCGACGGGCCGTTTCAGCGCCATCGTCCGCGAGGCATCCGCTCAGTTTGACTTGATCATCATCGATGCTCCGCCGGTGATCGGCCTTGCCGACGCGCCGTTGATCGCTTCGATGTGCAAGGACGTGATGTTCGTGGTCGAGAGCGGAAAGACCCGGACCAGCATTGCCCGCGAGGCGTTGAGCAAGCTTAGCTCCGCGGGTGCTCACATCGTCGGCGTCACCATCACCAAATCCGTCGAAGGCCGCAACGCTTATGGCTACGGCTATGGGTATGGCTACGGCTATGGATACAAATATGGAGCGGTCAGGAACAGGCCGGCGATCGCGCTCATCCCGGATCAGTCTGACGCCTAGCCGGGCTCAAAGCGCTCCCTTGCAAACGGCTGCAGCGATCTTCGTCGCGCTCTTGCTTGCGGCCGAGGTGGCTCGGCTGACGGCGGCTGCCCAGTTGTCGCAAACTCGCCCTGGGCTTGCGGAGAGACTCGCCCCCAACTCGCCTGACGTGCTCCTTTCGACAGCAATGGCCGAGGTCGGTGAGGCGGCAGGGCAGGGCCAGCTTCCCGCCGCCGCGACGATGGAGCGCCTCCGCCAGCTCGCCCGCTCTGCGCCGCTTCACGAGCAGCCGCTGCTCGTCGAAGCAGCAATCGCCCAGAGGAGCGGCGACTTTGCCCGCGCCGAGACGCTTCTCGTGGAGGCGCGCAGGCGTGCTCCGAGATCCGCTGCCGCACGCTTCCTGCTGGCGGAGATCTGGCTTGGCCAGGGGCGCGCCGTCGAAGGGCTGGGAGAGCTTGCCATACTCACTCGAGTGATGCGTGGCGGCGCCGACAGTCTTGCTCCGGCGCTCGTTCAATTCGCCCGTTCGCCAGGCGGTGCTGAGCAGCTGAAGGGGGTCCTTCGCTCGCATCCGCATCTTGCGCGTCCATTGCTCAGCACGCTTGCGGCCGACCCCGCGAACGCTTCCCTGATTTTCGACCTTGCGGGCGTATCCGTGACCCAACGCGGCGAGCCCGCTCCGCGGTGGCAAGGCAAGTTGCTCGACGCGATGATCGCACAAGGCGACTATCAAAACGCCTACACATTGTGGCGGCGGCTGGCTGGACTTCCTTCTGGAGTGAAGCCGCTACTGTTTAACGGCGACCTTCGCGCGATTCCCGCGCCGCCGCCTTTCAACTGGAAATTCGCGTCGGGCGGCGCTGGATTTGCGGAGCCCGGTAACGGAGCAATGCGGGTGCTCCACTACGGGCGGCAGGACGTGGTTCTGGCATCGCAGCTATTGCTGCTGCCGCCGGGGCGGTATCACTTCCAGGCTGGCCTTGCGGGGAACCCCGCTCCGGCGTCGCTTTCATGGCGTCTCAAATGCGCTTCCGGAACCACGCTTTTGCAGCTCGATGTGGCCAAAGCGACCGGCGCGAAATTCCAGGTACCGCAAGGGAATTGCCCGGCGCAAATGCTCGAGCTTGGAGGCCTGGACCAAGACATGCCGCGGGAAACCGACGTCCGGATCGGCCCCGTGGCGATCGAAAGGGTGGGCTCTTGAGTCAGCGAGGCCGATCCATAATCCTCGCAGCCTATCTGCTGCTGTGCATTCTTCTCGGCGGAAGTAGCCAGGGCGTCTGGAGGAACCTCTCGCTCCAGCTGCTGGGCATCGCAATCATTGCATGGGCCGCGATGCGCCCGCGCGCGCCGGAAGACGACAGCGAAACCACCTGGCCTGCGTTTGCGCTCCTCGGCCTCGGGCTGCTTGTG
>JACDCV010000024.1:0-17945 GCA_013817375.1 Sphingomonas sp. | reverse complement strand
CCTTATGAGTCCGTTCGGAGCCTGTTCGGGCTCATTCCGGGCCTGGCCCTGTTTCTGGCAGTGCTGGTGCTTCGGCCTTCGCCGCGATGGCTTGCGCTAGCGGTCGTCGCCGGAATGACCTTCTCGATCGCGCTTGGCGCTTTCCAGGCCGCAGGCGGGCGCAGCTCGTGGGCCTATCTTTATAGTCACACCAACCTGGGCGCCGTCGGCGTTTTCGCGAACCTCAACCACATGGGGACGTTGCTGCTGGTCAGCATTCCCTTTGCGACCGCATTGCTTGTTTCGACCAAATCCGATCGGGGCGGCTCAAGGCAGGGAAGGATCGCGATCGGGATTGCCGGGCTGGTCCTGATCCTGACCGGAATATTCCTGAACGGGTCGCTTGCAGTGCTCGCGCTTGCGCCTCCGGTGCTTCTTGCCAGCGCGGCACTTGTTCCGGCGGCCGCAAGGTGGCGCTGGATCGCGCTTCCTTTGTCTGTGCTTTCGCTGATCGGGGCCGTCGGCCTGCTTGCCTTCAGCTCCCCTGGTTCGACCCTCTCATCTTTGTCTGAATCGACGTCCGTTCAATCGCGCCATCAATTGTGGACGACGACGACCGAGGCGATCCACGCCAGCTTCCCGGCCGGAACAGGCCTTGGAACGTTCGAGCAGGCATATCGCCAGCACGAAAAGCCGGCGGAAATTGTGCCTCGATATGTGAACAATGCGCATAACGACTATCTCGAGTTCGTCCTTGAGCTCGGCGCGCCGGGCCTGGTGTTGATCGTCCTGTTCCTTGCCTGGTGGGGGGTCACGGCGCTCAAGGTGTGGACGTCGCAATTGAGCACGCCCGTCGGCCGCTCGGCGACGATCGCATCGGTCGCCATCCTTGCGCACTCCATTGTCGACTACCCGCTCAGGACCTCGGCGATCATGGCCATTTTCGGCGCTGCTTTGGCGATGATGGTGCAACGGCAGCGAAGCGCCCGGCCGCGCGAAGAGCGCCAGATGCGCTCCACCCGCCACGTCAAGCTTGGCTAACTCAATGACTGTTGCCGATCAGCCGGCCGCAGCTCCCGCCCAGACCGCTGCAACTGTGTTGTTTTAGCAACGGTGCATGCTACGGCAGTCGTAATGGATGCCCCGATGGCCGAATCGGATTTAAGAGCTTCCCGGATGAGCCGCTGGCTCGAGCGGGAGCGGGTAAGCGGGCGCTTTTATCGCTTTGCGGCGATCGGAACGGCGATCCTTTTGGTGGTCACCGCGGCGCTCAGCTTCTGGCTTCTCCAGCGGCCGGCCGAGCCCGGAACGCTTCTGTCGCCGCCGATGATCGCGCTTCTGTTGATCGCCAACCTCATCCCGGCAATCGCGCTGATGGTGCTGCTGTCGCGGCGGACCGCCGTGCGGCGGGCCGAAAGGGGAGGGTACGGAAGCGGGCGACTCCATACGCGGCTAGTCGCGCTCTTTTCGGTGATTGCCGCCGTTCCGACGGTTTTGGTCGCGATTTTCGCGTCTTTGCTGTTCCAGAGCGGCCTCGAATTCTGGTTTTCGGACCGGGCGCGGGGGATGCTGGAGAACACGGTCCAGGTCGCGCGGGGCGCCTATACATCGGAGCTGAGCCGCGTCGCCGACGAGGCGGTAACGATGGCCATCGACGTGGCTGGCTATCTGGAAGTGGCTCGAATGGAGGAGCCCCGGATCAGGGAAGGGCTCGCGTACCAGACGTTCCACCGGTCGCTCAACGAAGCGGCCATTCTGCGCCTCACGCCCGAGGGTGAAGTTCAGACGCTCGCGGTCGTGAATCCCTATGACGGAATGATCAACCCGGCACGAATCAAGGCAGCGGCAGCAAAGCTTGGTGCGCGTGAGGAGATCGACAGCGTCGATGCAGAGACCCCCGACCGCCTCTCGGTGCTGACGCCGCTCGACTACGGGTCAGGCGGATATCTTTATGTTGCGCGATGGGCCCAACCCGAGATCGTCGCGCAAATCAGCCGCGCGAACGAGGTGCTCGAGGATTATCGAGCGCTGCTCGAGCGTTCTCGGATGAACCAGTTGCGCTTCAACGCGGCTCTGTTGCTCGGCGCGCTCATCATCGTTGCGCTAGCGATCGCCGCTGCGCTTCGGCTCGCCGACCGGCTGGTGGGCCCGGTCGGTCAATTGGCCCAAGCCGCCGGGCGGATCGAACAGGGTGACTTTACGGCCCGTGTCCCGATCACTCCCACCGAAGACGAAATCGAGACTCTCGGTCATGCGTTCAACAGGATGACCGCTCGCATCGAGGAGCAAACGGGCGCCCTGCGGTCCGCCAATTCCCAGCTCGAGACCCGCCGCGCATTCATCGAGGCAGTCCTCTCCAGCGTCACTGCCGGAGTGGTCGCGCTCGATGCCGACAGTCGGGTCCTTCTCATCAACCGTTCGGCCGAAGCGCTACTCCAGCGGGGAGAGGAGGGGGTCGAAGGAACCGACCTCGCAAGCCTGTCCCCCGAGCTCGACGAATTCATTCACGGCGACGAACGCGAAGCCAATGTCGACGTCGATCCCGGGCGCGGGAGCCGGACGCTGGCGGTCAAGCGGGTCCGCTACCAGGACGGGGCGGTCCTGACCTTCGACGACATCACTGACCAATTATCGGATCAGCGCAGCGCCGCCTGGTCCGACATCGCGCAGCGCATCGCGCATGAGATCAAGAACCCGCTGACTCCCATTCAACTGGCGGCCGAGCGGCTTCAGCGGCGGTTCGGCAAGGAAGTGACGTCGGACAAGGAGACGTTCGAGCGGCTGACCGGAACGATCGTCCGGCAGGTCGGCGATCTGAGGCGGATGGTCGACGAATTCTCCAGTTTCGCGCGAATGCCAAAGCCGGTGTTCCGCGAGGAGAATGTCCACGAGGTCGCTCGCCAGGCTCTCTTCCTTCACGAGGTGGCACATCCGCAGATCAAATTCGTTCTTGAGCCGCAGTCCTGCGACTTCCCGATGATCTGTGACCGGCGCCAGCTTGGGCAGGCGTTGACAAATGTTGTCAAGAACGGTGTCGAAGCCATTGAAGCCAGGGGGAGCCGCGGCGAGCAGCATCCTATCGGTGACCGTATCGACGTCCACGTCCACCGCGAAGGAGAGCAGCTCGTCATCGATATCACCGACACCGGCGTGGGGCTTCCAGAGGACCGGGAGCGGCTGACCGAGCCCTACATGACGACCCGGGTTCGCGGCACCGGTCTTGGCCTGGCGATCGTCAAGAAAATCGTCGAGGAGCATTGCGGGGAGATTGCCTTCCTCGATCGCGCCGGCGGCGGCACCCACGTGCGCATTGCCTTCGATGTCGACAGGCTTGGCGAGCAGGAGTGCGAGGAACCGGCAGGGCAAGGCGGCGGCGATGAAAAGAGCGAGAATGAGAAACATGCTTAGGGAGCGTTACTGATGGCCCTCGAAGTCCTTGTGGTCGACGACGAGGAAGACATTCGCGACCTGGTGAGCGGAGTCCTTGAAGACGAAGGCTATTCGGTCCGCACCGCCGGCGACAGCAGCTCGGCTCTGGAGGCGATCAAGGACCGCCGGCCATCGCTCGTCCTGCTCGATGTCTGGCTTCAGGGCTCGCGTCTCGACGGCATCCAGCTGCTCCAGGAGGTCAAAAGGCAGGACCCGAGCCTTCCGGTGCTGATGATTTCCGGTCACGGCAATCTCGACACGGCCGTTGCCGCGGTTCGAGAAGGCGCGGTCGATTTCATCGAAAAGCCGTTCGAGGCAGGGCATCTGCTTCACCTCGTCGCTCGGGCGACAGAGACGGAGCGCCTGCGCCGCGAAAACGCCAGCCTTCGCCAGCATATCGTCCACGAGGAGGTGCTGAGCGGCAATTCGGTAGCGATCAACACGGTTCGAGCGACCCTGAAGCGGGTGGCACCAACCGGAAGCCGGGTGCTGATCACCGGACCCGCGGGGGTCGGCAAGGAGGTCGCGGCGCGGACGATCCACACGTGGAGCACGCGCGCCAACGGGCCCTTCATCGTCGTCTCGGCCGCGATGATGACCCCCGAGCGGGTCGAAGAGGAGCTGTTCGGTGTCGATAGCGAGGATTCCAGCCGTCCCGGGCTTCTCGAACAGGCGCATGGCGGAACGCTGTTCCTCGACGAGATCGCCGACATGCCGCCCACGACCCAGGCGAAGATACTCCGGGTTCTCACCGACCAGAGCTATCATCGGGTCGGCGGATCGCGTCCGGTCAAGGTCGATGTGCGGGTGTTGTCGGCTACATCCCGCGACCTCGCTGAGGAGATCGCCGAGGCACGGTTCCGCGAAGACCTGTTCTACCGGCTGAATGTCGTCCCGGTGCGGCTTCCACCGCTTCGCGAGCGCCGCGAGGACATTCCCGAGCTCGCCAATCAATTCCTCGCCCGCTTTGCTTCCGAGCGGCGGATCCCGGCGCCCTTGCTGTCGGACGAAGCAATTGCGGCGCTTCAGGCGCACGACTGGCCCGGCAACGTCCGGCAGCTTCGCAATATCATCGAACGGACGGTGATCCTCGCGCCCTGCGAACGGATCGAGCGGATCGAGGCGGACATGCTGCCCAGTGAAATCCTGGAGAGCCAGGGTCCATCCGGCCTGTCCAGCCAGACGATGACGATCATGGGAAGCCCGCTGCGCGAAGCCCGCGAATCCTTCGAACGCGAATATCTGAAGATCCAGATCCGTCGCTTTTCCGGCAACATCTCGCGGACAGCGTCGTTCATCGGCATGGAACGGTCCGCCTTGCACCGGAAGCTCAAGGCGCTTGGGATCGGCGATAAGCGCGACGAGGAGTGACGAACGCGTCTGCAATGGCAGCCAGGCCGGTAAGCCTTCAGGATCAGTTTCTGAACAGCGCGCGCCGGTCGAAGGCGCCGCTGACCATCTTCCTGTTGAAAGGCGTCAAGCTCCAGGGCGTGATCACCTGGTTCGATCCCTTCTCGATCCTCATCCGGCGCGACGGCCAAACCCAGTTGGTGTACAAGCATTCGATCTCGACGATCGTGCCTTCCCGGTCGCTGGAGCTCGACGCGCTGCCTGAAACCCCTTCAAGGCCGGCACTTCAGGACACCTTCCTGTCGGCGGCCGAGCGCGAGCAGCAGCAGATTACGATGTTCCTCGTCAACGGAGTCATGCTCCAGGGGACCGTCACCGTCCACGACCAGTTTTCGCTGCTCCTCGACCGTTCCGGCCAGGCGCAGCTGGTCTACAAACATGCGATTTCGACAATCCAGCCGGAGCATCCGCTCTCGCTTGGTGGCGAGGGCGGCGAGTGACGATCAGCATAGCCGACAGCCCCGGAGCGCTCGACGTCACTCGCGGAGAGCGTGCGCTTGTGATTGGAGTCGAGCGCTCTGGCCAGCCGGACAGCCGCTCGGTCGACGCAAGGCTGGAGGAGGCGGTTGGCCTCGCCGAAGCAATCGGAATCGCTGTCGTTTCGAAGCGAAGCTTCAAATTGCGGACCGTTCGATCGGCAACCTTGCTTGGCAAAGGACAGATCGAGCAGATTGCCGAGCTGGCGAAGGAGAATGACGCCGGCCTGCTGGTGGTGGATGCGGCGCTGACTCACGTGCAGCAAAAGTCGCTTGAAGAGCAGGCGGGCACCAAGGTGATCGACCGAACCGGGCTCATCCTCGAAATATTCGGGGAAAGGGCCGCGACTTCCGAGGGCCGGCTTCAGGTCGAGCTTGCCCATCTCGACTATCAGGCCGGGCGGCTCGTTAGGAGCTGGACCCATCTTGAGCGGCAGCGCGGCGGCTTCGGCTTCCTCGGCGGCCCCGGCGAAACCCAGATCGAGGCCGACCGACGGCTGATCCGCGATCGAATGGCTCGGATCCGCCGCGAGCTCGAGCAGGTGAAGCGAACCCGCACGCTCCACCGCGACAGGAGGCAGCGCGCGCCTTGGCCGGTGATTGCCCTGGTCGGCTACACCAACGCCGGAAAGTCGACTTTATTCAACCGGATGACCGGCGGCGATGTGCTCGCCGAGGACATGCTCTTCGCAACCCTCGATCCCACCATGCGGGACATCAAGCTGCCGGGCTTCGACAAGGCGATCCTGTCCGACACCGTCGGCTTCGTCGCCGATTTGCCGACCCAATTGGTCGCCGCCTTTAGGGCAACTCTCGAGGAAGTCGCGTCGGCGGACCTGCTGGTCCACGTCCGCGACATGGCTCACCCGGACCGCGACGCCCAGCGTTCGGATGTAGAGGAAGTGCTCGCCCAGCTGGGGGTCGCCCGCGACGACCCGGATTGCCCGCCGCAGATCGAGGCGTGGAACAAGGTCGACCTGCTCAGCGGCGACGACAAGGCCGCTTTACTGGCCGAGGCGGCGCGGCGGGAGGACGTGGTTCCGATTTCCGCGTTGAGCGGCGAGGGGCTCGACGAGCTTGCAGAGCGAATGGCTGCAAAGCTGAAGACCGGATCCGCGCTTCATAGCATCAGCCTGGCATTTGCGGATGGAAGCAAGATCGCATGGCTTCACTCACGTGGTGAAGTGCTCGACCAGCAGACCCGGGACGGCGAAATTCACCTCCAGGTGCGCCTGTCACCGGATAATTGGGCCCGATTCCAGGCACTTCAATCTGCCGAGCCCGCCTGAACGGCCTTCGCGGCCCGCCATAATGTTTCCTTTTCGTCCAGGCTGAGCTTCTCGAATCCCGGCTTCTTCTCAATCGCCCGAAAGCGCCGCTCGAACTTCCGATTGGCTTGTCGAAGAGCCTCCTCCGGGTCGATATTGAGATGGCGTGCCAGGTTCACGACCGCAAACAAAAGGTCACCCAGCTCTTCCTCACGGCGCTTCGGCTCGCTCTCGCTGTCGAGCTCGGCAAGCTCTTCATCCACCTTTGCCCGGGGACCCGCTTCGTCGGGCCAGTCGAAACCTGTGCGCGCCGCTCGCCGTTGCAACTTTGCGGCGCGGTCGAGAGCGGGAAGGGCGATCGCGACTCCCGCAAGAGCGCTGGCGTCGGGTTTGTCCTTGCGCTCTGCAGCCTTGATCGAGTCCCAGCCCGGGCTCTCCGAAGCATCGCCGAAGATATGTGGGTGGCGCCGCTCGAGCTTGCCGCAGATGCGATCCATGACGTCATCGAGGGTGAAATGCCCGAGCTCCTCGGCCATTTGCGCATGGAAGACGACCTGGAGCTGGAGATCGCCAAGCTCGTCGGCGAGGGCGTCCATGTCGCCGCGGTCGATGGCGTCGGCGATCTCATAGGCTTCCTCGATCGTGAAGGGCGCGATGGTCGCGAAGCTTTGTTTCAAGTCCCATGAGCATCCGCGCTCCGGATCGCGAAGCCGGCGCATGATCGCGACCAGACGCTGGAAGCCATCGCCGCGGCTCATTCGGGCAGCTTCTGGCTTGAGAGGGGCGCCCGCACCGCCATATCTGTAAGTCTGATAATATGTATTATGTGAAATCGAAAAGGCATCAGGGAATCAGTATCAGCCATCGTCCCTCGACTCCCCAGCGCTGGAGAGTCGACAGGAAGTTCATCCCAAGCACGTGCAGATTGTCGTTTCCGGTGACGTGCATCGCGAAATCGTCTCGCGCAATGGTCCCAACTCTCAGCTCGTCCGCACGGGCGGTGGAAACGCGAACCAGCCCGTTGCCGGTGCGGACGACCTGGTTGGCGGACGGATTCACCTCCACGCCCGCCAGCCGCGCCGTCTGACTGTCGATGGTCGTCATTGTAGCGCCGCTATCGATCAGGAACTTCACCTTGTGCCCGTTGATCGTCGCATCGACCCAGAAATGGCCGTCGATGGCCATCGGGATCCGGATTTCCTGGCCCTGCCGCACCGGTTCACCGGTGACTTCCGAACGGATCCGCTGCCACACCCAGTCGAGATTGTCCCGGAATGTGAAGAGGATGAAGCCGGCCCCGAAGATCGCGACCCATGCTAGCGTATAGGTCAGCAGCCGCGCGGGCCGCTCCCGCCGGACGATGAGACCGCTCAGCACAAGCATCATCGCCATCACGATATAGACGCCGCCGAGCATGATATCGTTGCCCATCACAGGACGATCTCCAGCCCGTCATGGGCCGGCGCGGCCCAGTCCGGGAGTTCCGCAACCAACGACCGATAGTCCAAGCTGCCGTTCATATGGCTGAGATAAAGCTGCCCGACCTTGAGGTCCCTCGCCCAGCCAAGTACCGCATCCAGATGCGCGTGGCTTGGATGCGGACGGCGTTGCAGGCAGTCGCAGATCAGCACGTCCGCTCCTTCGTACAACATTGCCATGTCGCTCGACAACTCATTGAAATCGATTGCATAAACCGCCGACGCCTGTCCTTTGTCGATGCGCATGCCGAGCGAGGTGATAGAACCGTGCGGCTGATCGACGAAGCGGATCACGGACTCTCCCAGACTCAACTCCCCTGCCGCCTCCACGGGGTCCACGACCGGCTGGTAAAAGCCCGAGCCCTCAAACGCATAGCCGAAGCGCTGCTGTAGCCGGTCGAGGACTGCCGCGCGCGCGTAAAGCATGATCGGCTGCTTGCGCCGCTGAGCGAGCGGCCGAAGCTCGTCGATCCCGTGGCAATGGTCGGCATGGTCGTGAGTGACGATCAGTCCGTCAATCTCGCCGACCCCGGCGTCGAGCAATTGCTGTCTGAGGTCGGGTCCGCAGTCGACGAGCATCCGCTCGCCCACGCTTTCGATCAGCAAGGAACAGCGGGTCCTGCGGTTGCGCGGTTCTTCAGGATCGCACTCGCCCCAGTCGGGGCCGATCCTCGGCACTCCCGCCGACGTCCCGCAACCCAGCACCCGAAGCTTCAAGCCTTCATCCTTGCGCAGCCCTGGAGAAGAGCCTGAAGAAGTTGGCAGTCGTCGCGTCGGCGAGCGCGTCCGGCTCGTCTCCGCGAAGGTCGGCGAGGAATACCGCGGTGTCGGCGACGAATGCCGGCTCGCAGATTTTGCCGCGGTTCGGAACGGGCGCCAGGAACGGGGAATCCGTCTCCACCAGCATCCGGTCGAGCGGTAGCCATTTGGCGATTTCCTGGAGGTCGCGGGCGTTCTTGAAGGTGACGATGCCCGACAGCGACACCAGAAAGCCAAGGTCGAGGCCCTTCCGCGCCAGCTCGGCGCTTCCGGTAAAGCAGTGGAGGACGCCGGTGACTCCGCCCTCCTTCACCGCCTGTCCGAGGATCCCCGCCGTATCCTCCTCCGCATCCCGCGTATGGACGACCAGCGGAAGACCGGTTTCGCGCGCAGCCTGGATATGCGCCTGGAAGCGCTCGCGCTGCGCGTTGCGGTCGGACTTGTCGTAATAATAATCGAGCCCGCACTCGCCGATCGCGATCACCCGCGGGTTTTCGGCTGCCGTCACGAGCGCCGAGGCGCGAAGATCGGGATGAGAGTCGGCTTCGTGCGGGTGAACTCCAACGGTCGCCCAAACATCGTCGTTGGCCTCGGCCACGGCGATGACGTCATTCCACTCGCTCTGGCGCGTGGAGATGTTGAGGAAGCCGGTGACGCCCCGCGCTCGCGCCGCCTCGAGCACCTCGTCCTGGCGATCGGCGAGCCCCTCGTAATTGAGGTGGCAGTGGCTATCGATCAGCCTCACTCACCCTCCTCTTCCGGGAGCTCGATCCGCGGAAAGACCGCGACGGGCTGCTCGAGCGCTCCCTGGAGCCCTGCATCGATCGTCGCGATCAGCCGCTCCGCCGACCCCGGAATGACGGGAATCACCGCTTGAGCGAGCTTGCGGATGGCAATGACAAGGGTGCCAAGAACGTCGGCCATTCGCTCGGGATCGCTCTTGCGAAGGGCCCAGGGCGCGGTCGTGTCCACGTAAGCGTTGCAGGCGAAGACGGCGGCCATCCAGGCTTCGAGGCCGGTGGAAAGTGCGAAGTCCTCGAAGCGGGCGGTCAGCTCGTCGACCGACGAGTCGACTTTCTCGAGCAGCTCGGCGTCCTCCTTGGCCTTCCCGGGCGCCGGAATGACTCCGTCCAGATTCTTGAAAACCATCGACAATGTACGCTGGGCGAGGTTGCCAAAGCTGTTTGCGAGCTCGGCATTGACCCGGTTGACGATCGCCTCGGCCGAATAAGTGCCGTCCTGGCCGAAGGTCACTTCGCGCATCAGGAAATAACGCAGCTGGTCGACCCCGAACCGCTCGGCAAGAGCGAACGGATCGACGACATTGCCGACGCTCTTGGACATCTTCTCACCGCGGCTGAGCAGGAATCCATGGCCATAGATTTGCCCTGGAAGAGCGATCCCGGCCGACATCAGGAAGGCCGGCCAATAGACTGCGTGGAAGCGAACCACGTCCTTGCCGATCAGGTGCACGTTGGCGGGCCAGTAACGCCGCCACAACTCCGTATCCTCCGGGTAGCCGAGGCCGGTGATGTAGTTGGTGAGAGCGTCCAGCCACACGTACATCACGTGGCCCTCGCTTCCGGGCGCCTTCACACCCCAGTCGAAGCTGGTTCGGGAAATCGACAAATCGGACAGCCCGCCCTCGACGAAGCGAACGACCTCGTTTCGCCGGCTCTCCGGAAGAATGAAGTCGGGATTGGCTACATAATGATCGAGCAGCTTCTGCTGGTAAGCCGAAAGGCGGAAGAACCAGCTTTCCTCGACCGTCCATTCGACCGGGGTGCCCTGGGGCGAGAGTTTCTCGCCCCCTTCCCCGCCGCTCAGTTCGCTCTCGTCGTAATAAGCTTCGTCGCGGACCGAATACCAGCCTTCGTAGCGGCCAAGATACAGATCGCCCTTGTCCTTCATCGCCGTCCAGATCGCCTGGCTCGCTTTGTGGTGCTCGGGTTCGGACGTCCGGATGAAACGGTCGTACGATACATCAAGAATGTCGCACATCCCCTGGAAAAGACATGCCATCTTGTCTGCGAATGCTTGCGGCTCAAGCCCTTCCGCGCGCGCTGCCTGGGCCATTTTGAGCCCATGCTCGTCGGTACCTGTCTGGAAGCGAACGTCGCGGCCACGGGCGCGCTGGAAGCGGGCGATCACGTCGGCGGCAATCGCTTCGTAAGCGTGGCCGATGTGCGGCCGGCCGTTCGGATAGCTGATCGCTGTGGTGATATAATAAGGCTCGGCCATCGCCTCCGCCCCTAGCGGGCGCTCAACCGCCCTTCAAGGAAGGCGCGGCCGCCACCGAAGCGAGATATCCGCCGAGCTGGAACATTGTCGCTGCGGGATCCAGCGACAGGCGCGGGGCAAGCGCGGTGAGCTCGCGGACCCGCTCATAGGCTTCGAGCGCTCTTTCCTGCCGCGGCTGGGCGAGCTGCCGCGCCTCTTGCGCCACGAGAGACGGCAGCAGGTCGAGGAAGGCGGAATAGCGGTCGGCGGCAGTCTTTCGTGCGAGCTGGCTTGCGAGCGCCGAGCGCCTGCTGTTGTCGGGATCTCCGGAGCGGAGGATTTGCAGTGCGCTTTCTTCCAGTGGGGCGAGATCGAGAGAGTCGAAAGCCAGCGCCCGCCCGACCGAGCCGCCCGCCAGCGGGATAAGCTTCACCCGGTCGGCCGCGCTGGTCTCGGGCAGTTGCTGCTCCAGGACCGACGCCATGGCGTCATCGCCAAGCGCATGGAACTCCAGGCGCCGGCAGCGCGAGCGAATCGTTGGCACAAGCCGTCCCGGCGCGTGGCTGATCAGAAGGAAGATGCAGTTCGGCGGCGGCTCCTCCAGCATCTTCAGAAGCGCGTTGGCGGCCGAGCGCTCCATATCGTCGACGCTGTCGATCACCACGACTCGCCAGTCGGAGAGCGACGGGGTGAGGCCGATGAACGTGCCCAGCGCGCGCACCTGGTCGACAGTGATGTTGCGGGCAAGATTGCCGCTCTTCTCATTCTCCAGCCGTTGCAGCCAGCGCATGTCCGGGTGGCTTCCGGCAGCGATCAGCCTGGCCATCGGGTGATCTCCGGGAGTTCCCAGTCCCGGTTCGCCGGAACGCGGGCCGGCGGCGTCCGAGAGCAGTCGAACCGACGCTGCCCGGGCGAAATGCGCCTTTCCAACCCCGCGCGGACCGGCGAGCAACCACGCATGGTGAAGGACGCGCGAGTCCCATGCTTTTCGGAACTGCTCGACCGCTTTGTCGTGACCGGCAATCACGGCAGCAGCTCCGAAATTGCGTCGAGCAGGCGCTCCGTTACCTGCTCCTCAGAGCCGGAGGCATCGATAAGCCGCACCCGGCCCGGCTCGTCCGCGGCGAGCGCCCGGAATGCGAGCTCGACCCCTTGATGGAAATCCTCGGCGCGGCCACCGATCCGGTCGACCGTGTCGCGGTCGCGCGCCTTCGCCCGCTCCTGTCCCTCGGCGAGCGACAGGAGCAGTGTCCGATCGGGAAGGAAACCGCCGGTCGCGAAGCGGTGAAGCTCGCGAACCCGGCCCACACCAAGGCCGCCTGCCTCGCCCTGATAGGCGAAGGAGGAATCGACGAAGCGATCGCTAAGCACCCATTGGCCGCGCTCGAGCGCCGGGCGAATCGTCTTTTCGACATGGTCGGCGCGGGCAGCGGCGAAAAGAAGCGCTTCGGCCTCGATCGACCAGCGGCCATCCTCGCCCTGCAGGAGCAGCTCGCGGATGGCTTCCGCGCCCGCGCTTCCGCCCGGCTCTCGGGTAAGGATGCAGTCGATACCGCGCTCGGTGAGCGCCTTGCTGAGCGCGCGGAGCTGGGTCGACTTGCCGACCCCCTCGCCGCCTTCGAGGCTGATGAAGCGGCCGCGGCCAGGTGCGCTCGTGCTCACGCCAGCCCGAGCAGTCCCTTGAGCCCGATCCAGGCGCGGGTGAAGAAGCCGGCCTCGCCGACATCCTCGCCTGCGATCAACGGCACCATTTGAGGCTCGGTGTCTCCAGTGCTGACGACCAGCTGGGCGATTTCCTGGCCCTTCTTGATCGGCGCCTTCACCGGGCCGTCATAACGGACCTTCACCTGCATCTGGTTGGTCAGGCTGAGCCCCGCGGGAACGGTGACCGCAAGATCGCGCGGCGCGACCAGCGGCACTTCGGTGCTGTCGCCCATCTGGACCTTGGCGGTTGCTACCACGGCGCCTTGCTTGAACAGCGGCTTGGTCTGCCAGGCGTTGAAGCCCCACTGCATCAGCCGGACCGATTCCTCGACCCGCCCGTTCCAGCTGTCGAGCCCGCCCACGACCTCGATTAGCCGGCGCCCGTTCTGCTCGGCAGAGCCGGTGAAGCCGTAGCCAGCCTCCTGCGTGTGACCGGTCTTCAGGCCATCGGCGCCGGGAACCTTGCCCAGGATCGGGTTGCGGTTGCCTTGGGTGATCGCCTGGCCGGATCCCAATGTCTTTCCCCAGGTGAACTGGGTCTGCCCGTAAAATTGCTTGTAGAGCTTCGGGTGGCGCTCGATGGTCGATCGCGCCAGCGTCCCGAGGTCGCGGGCGGTAGTATAAGTGCAGCCTTCGTCCGGCCAGCCGATCGGGTTGCAGAAGCGGCTGTTGGCGAGCCCCAGCTGCCGCGCCAGCGCATTCATCTGCTCGACGAACGCCTGCTCGGTCCCGGCTATGCATTCGGCCAGCACCACCGACGCGTCGTTGCCGGACAGCGTAACGATGCCATGGAGCAGATTCTCGACGCTGACCTGCTCGTTGGGCGACAGGAACATCGTCGATCCGGCCTGCGGACCATGCCATTTCTGCCAGGTCTCCGGGCGCACGGTGCACATCTTGTTCATTGGCAGCTGACCCCGGTCGATGAGCTCGAAGGCAACGTCCGTGGTCATCAACTTGGCCATCGACGCCGGCGGGATTCGCTTGTCGGCGTTCTTTTCGAACAGCACCGCTCCTGAAGACAGGTCGATCAGATAGGCGATCGGCGCCGGTGTCTCGAACTGGGGCGCGGCCGCGGGGGCGGCTCCTGCTGCAAGCGTTGCTGCAGCGGCGGCGAACAGGAATGCGCGATTCATTGGACGGTTAGGGATCCTCTGGCATGGTTGAGACGAACTTGCTGTCTATCGCGCCTTTGGGCGGCGCGCGAGGGGGGACTGGCTAGCGGCGGGCGATGGCGTTGGCGAGCAGGCCCACGCCCATCGCGTAGAAGTTCGAGCAATTATACTCGAGGATCGCGCGATAGTTGGTCGTCAGCAGATAGCCCGGCGCATAAGCGCCCGGTGTTTCCATGAACATCACCAGTTCCGTGTCCGGAAGCCCGCGCCCGGTCGGCACCACTCCGAGCGAGCGCCACTCGGCGACAGTCAGCCAGCGGCTGTGACGGCGATAGACTGCCGGGCAACGCGGCGGGGTCAGCCGGGACTGGATCGCCGAGCGGTTCAAGGTCGACGGGACCCGCACCGGGACGCCCCACGGGATGTTCGCCTTCCAGCCTGCGTCGCGAAGATAATTGGCGATCGAGGCGAAGGCGTCCGCTTCATTGCGCCAGATGTCCGCATAGCCATCGCCGTCGCCGTCGGCCCGCAGGCGAAGGACGACCGAAGGCATGAACTGCGGAAAGCCGGTTGCTCCGGCATAGCTGCCCTTGAGCTGCCAACGCTGAACGCCCTGGTCGAGCAGTTTTAAGGCGGAGATGAATTCCTCCTCGAACATCGTCCGCCGCCGCCCTTCATAGGCGAGGCTGGCGAGCGCATCGAGAAGGTCGAAACTTCCGGTCACGGAGCCGTAGCTCGTTTCCTTGCCGTAAATCGCCATGATCACCGAAGGATCGACGCCGTAGCGGGCCTGGATGCGCGACAGATTGCCCCAATGGGAAGAATAGCGCGACTGACCGCGGTTGATCAGCGAGGACGTAATGTGCCGCTCAACATAGGGTCCGAAGGACTGCGGCGCATAACTGATACTTGCCGGATTGCCCGATGGCCGTTGGGCGCGGTCGAGTTCCATCGCACGCTGGTTGAGACGAAGATGAGGAATTGTCGCGCTGATGGTCGCCTCGCGAACGCCCGCGCTTCGGGCGCGACCGACAAGATAGGCCTTGTACTGCTCGAACGGGCTCGCCGATTGAGCAACCGGCTGTCGCGCCGGCGCCGGATAGGTCTGCCTGTGAACGGTGACGGGTTGCGCCTGCGCAACCTCGACTGCGGGGAAATCGCTCTTGTCGAGGATGCGGCTGTTCTGCGCCTCGGCTGGCCCGAGCGCGAGTGCGACCACACCCGCCATCATCAACCCGGCCTTGAAACGCAAATCAACTCTCCCCTTCCCATTCCAAACCTTAGAGAAGGCCGGTCGTTCCCGGCTAGCGCGACGGTCGCGCGCCTTGCACGCTTTGTCCTGAACGGCGATATCCCAAGGCACCTGAACACGGGATGGGTGGCCGGAGAGGCGCGCGCGTGGCGATTGTCCTGCCGGACGCGACACCGAGCCACACGGCCTTGAAAAGCGCTGCGATTGCTCTGACAAACAGATCAAGCGGAAGGGTGGCCGAGTGGTTTAAGCGCTCGGCGACTGGCCTGCCGGGGGCAGGCCACAAAGACGGGCGGGTCTTGAAAACCGCCGAAGGCGAGCTGAAAAGCAGCTCAGCGGAAGGGTGGCCGAGTGGTTTAAGGCACTGGTCTTGAAAACCAGCGTGGGTGCAAGCTCACCGTGGGTTCGAATCCCACCCCTTCCGCCATTCGTCGAAAAAAAACACCGTACCCTGAAAATTCATCTTGCGTTCACGCTACAAATGTAGCACTCGCTACAAATGTAGCGCGAAAAAGGATTCGTTTTCACATGCTCAGCAAGCTTCCACCCCGCGAACGGCAGATAGTCGATATCCTTTTCGAAGGCGGTCCGCTGACTGCTGCCGACGTTGGTGAACGGCTCCCCGACGCGCTCAGCGGATCGGCCGTTCGGGCGATGCTCAAGCGCCTGGAGGACAAGGGCTATGTCCGGCGCGAGGAATCGGACCGCGGCTTTATCTACAGCCCGGCGATGTCCGGGTCGGCGGCGCGCAAGACCGCTCTGAGCGAGATCGTCCGCGTTTTTTTCAATGGGTCCGCAGCGGGTGCGGCAAGCGCCCTTCTTGGAATGTCAGACAAGCTCAGCAGCGACGAGCTGACTGACCTTGAAGCGATGATCGCCAAGGCTCGCGACGCCAAGGGAGCACGATGATGGATTGGTTCATTCCACTCGCGGTGAAGTCCTTCCTGATCGCCGGCGGAGCATTGCTTCTCCTCAAGCTTCTCAAGACCCGCTCGGCAGCGGATCGCAGCTGGATCGCGCATCTTGCGCTTGCCGGTTTGCTTCTGCTTCCGGTCGCTACCTTTGCGTTCCCGACGCTCGACGTCGCCGGGCCTGAGTTCCTGGTTGGCAAGGCCGAAGTTGCTTCCCCTTCTTCGGTTCAGCTGCCCGCGGCACCGGTCACGGAGATATCGTCAGCCCCCCTTGCTGTTGATGCGGGCGTCGGGAACGCAGCTACCGTGGTGGACTGGCCCTTTTGGGCATATTTCGCTCCTTCGGCTTTGCTCTTCCTGCTCACCCTGATCGCGCTAGTGCGGCTGTTCGTGATGAAAGCCCGGGCGACCGTGATGGTCGATGCTCCATGGCTGACGGCGCTTGCCCGCGCCCAGCAGCGAATGGGCTTCAAGCATGGCACCGCTTTGCTTACCAGCAACGAGCTTCCCTCGCCAATCAGCTGGGGCGTGGTTCGCCCGGTGATCCTGCTCAATACCGAGGCGGCGGAATCGCACGAGGAAGCCGAGGCGATCATCACCCACGAGCTCGCGCACGTCGCGCACCTCGACTGGGCCAAGCTTCTGCTTTCGAGGGTCACGGTCGCACTCTTCTGGTTCAATCCTTTCGTCTGGCTACTCGCCCGCGAGGCTCACCAGCTTCGCGAGGAAGCTGCCGATGATGCGGTACTCGCGACCGACATCGAGGATACCGACTATGCGCGGCTTCTCGTTGGAGTGGCGCGCCACGAATGCCGCGGCCTGCTGATCGGCGCCCACGGCGTCGCTCCGGCCAGGAACTCGCTCGCCCGGAGGGTGAAGCGGGTTTTAGACGGCGCCGCAAAGCGCGCTCCGGGTGGATGGCGCTGGGGTTCTGCAGCGGCATTTTTTGCTGCCGGAATGGCCGTTCCCGTCGCCGCCCTGAACCTTGTTCCGGCGGTCCCGGCCAGTGCGGATGTGCCGTCGGACGGATCCTATTATGCCGACAGCAAGAACGCTGCCGGTCCCGCTTTGGCCAATGTGCCGGATGAAATCGCAAACCCAATCGGAGCGGCTTCTGCCGTCGCCGGCGGCGCAGCCGTCGGAACCGGGGTCGAAGCGAGCCAGATCGTGTCGCGGTCGGTTGCTCCAAACGGCGCAACGGTGACCACTACGGAGGACGGCATGACCGTTGCCCGTGCGCCCAACGGCGCGACAGTGAAGATGTATCCTCTCGACCAGTATGGCCGCAGGCGCGTGGTCGCAGTGGGCCCGAATGGCGCGATCGCCGAATCCTATGCCGATGCGCGTGGGCTTCCTGGCCTGGCGAGCGCGATTGCCCACCCGCATCCTGGGGGCATGGTCCCGCGTCCCCGTAGCCGGGATTCGGCAATCGACCGGGCGATCGAAATGAAGGCCGTGGGCGTGACACCTGAATATGTCGCCGCGATCCGCTCCGTCGCTCCGCAGCTCAACCTGGATCACGACGATGTCGTCGGAATGAAGGCGGTCGGCGTGTCCCCCGAGTTCGTCCAGGAACTCGCGAGGCTCGGCTATCGCAACGTCGACGCCGACGACCTCACCGGCGCCTATGCGGTGGGAGTCCGCTCCGATTATGTCCGCTCGCTCGCAGCCGCGGGTTACGGACGCATTTCGCTGGACAAGCTGACCGAGCTGCGAGCCGTGGGCGTCACCGCCAGGGATATCGAACGGTTCCGCAAGGCCGGGTACGGCAATCTCGACGTCGACAAGCTCGTCGAGCTCAAGGCACTCGGGATCACTCCGGAAGAGCTGAAGGCAAGCGAGCGATACGGCCCCTGAGCGGCCCAGCACGCCTGACCGACTGAACTGACGTCACATCGTACAATTTCGAAGCGCCCCGATTGGGCGGACGGGCGAACTTTGCCC
>JACDCV010000023.1 GCA_013817375.1 Sphingomonas sp. | reverse complement strand
GCGAGGGCCTGTCAGGAACTGGCCCCAAGGCGGGCGGGCCGCACTATGTCACCCGCTTTGCTACCGAGCGGGTGACGTGCATCGACACAACCGCAGCGGGCGGCAACGCGACTTTGATGGCGGCTCTAGAAGGCTGACGCTCAATATTCCCAGGGGGTGGGCGCCGATCCCCCGGCCGGCTGGATGAAGGAGCGGCCGTAGCGTTCGAGCTGTCCGCGTAGCTTCGGGTCTTCGATCTGCTTCACCAGAAAACGGAGAGTCTGCGGAAAGGTGTGGAAATCGCTTAGTCTCTGCTCGCTCTGGAAGGCCATGCTCCAGCTGCCGAACAGGCGCGTTGTGGCCCGCCTGTTGACGAGCTCGGTGACCGCGCAATGGCGCTCGTCCCGGAGGATCGCCGCCCACAGCGTTTCCACCTGGATCCGCGGCCCTTCGATGATCTGCATGTAGCGATTGCCACCGGCGACCAGCAGGCCGGTAATGCCGGCGCGCGCATTATGGGCCCGCGCAACGGTAAGGATATCCTCGACGAGACTCTTTGTCTGTGCGACTGTGGCAGTGCTGAAATAGGCGATCTGAAGCATCAGTGAACCCCCGGACTCAACGAGCCTCTAGCCCAAGGTTCGTTGATCGGGACTTGTGGAAGCGTTCGGAACGGAGCCTTTCCCAAACAAGCGATGCAGTGGGAGAAATGGCTCCCCGGGCCTGATTCGAACAGGCGACCATTCGATTAACAGTCGAACGCTCTACCGCTGAGCTACCGGGGAGCAGCCCCGTCCAACGGAGCGCCGCGGCTACATAGCGAACGACCGACCAAAGACAAGGCTTCAGGTCGCGAACTGCTCCATCGCAATCCGCTCGTCGAGCGCATGCTCGGGGTCGAACAGCAAGGTGAGCGACCGCTCGCGATCGAGGCGGACATCGACCTGGGCGACGTCGCGGATTTCAAACTGGTCGGCGACGGCGCTGACCGGCCTGTTTTCAGGCTCGAGTACCCTGAAGCCGATGCAGGCGTCGTCTTGGAGGATCGCGCCCGACCAGCGGCGCGGGCGGAATGGGCTGATCGGGGTCAGCGCCAGAAGCTTGGCGGCAAGTGGCAGGATCGGGCCGTGGGCGGACAGATTGTAGGCGGTCGATCCCGCCGGAGTCGCCACCAGCACCCCGTCGCAGACCAATTCGGGGATGACGACGCGCCCGTTGACCGAGACTTCGATCTTGGCGGTCTGGCGGGTTTCGCGGAGCAGCGAGACTTCGTTGATCGCCGCGTGGCGGGTGAGGTCGCCGGCAACCGTTCGCGCCGTCATTTCCAGCGGAGTCACCCGGATCGCCTTGGCGCCGGCAATCCGCTCGGCGAGCAGATCGATCCGCCACTCGTTCATCAGGAAGCCAACGGTGCCGCGGTTCATCCCGAACACCGGGCGCGAGCGGCCACTTGTCAGCATGTCGTGAAGAGTCTGCAGCATGAACCCATCGCCGCCCAGCGCGACCAGCGTCTCGGCAGTGTCCAGGTCCGCCCAGTCATAGCGCGAGCGGAGCATCTCCTCGGCCGCCTTGGCTACCGGCGTATGCGAGGAGGCTAGTCCGAGGCCGAGCGCCGCCACTTCGCCGACCTTAAAGGGCGCTCAAGGCTGGCTTGCTCGCGGTTGGCGTGAGCAATTGTGTCATCACCTCGGTAAACCGCGCGGAACTGAAAGGCTTGTTGAGCATAGGATGGGGACGGTGGTCCTCATCGAGACCCATTCCGCCGTAGCCTGTCGAATAAGCGAACGGCACATGCTGTTCGGTCAGCGCGTCGGCGACGGCATTGCTTCGCGTCCCGCCGAGATTGAGATCGAGCGTCGCAAGATCGAAGAATTGACTGCCAATCGCGGACAGCGCCTGAACGACGTTGGATGCCCGCGTGATTTGCGTACATCCGAGGTCGGCGAGCATGTCCTCGATTTGCATCATGACGAGCATTTCGTCCTCGACGATGAGGACTCGCGCGTCCGAGAGGAGCTGATCAGCCATCCAACACAGCTAGTGGCACCGGAACCTCGAGCGTGCAAACCATTCCACTGGGCGCGTAGTCGACATCGACCTTGCCGTTCAGTTCGTGCGCCAGCCCCTGTTCGATGACGCGCGATCCAAACCCCTTGCGCGACGGAGGCTTGACTGGAGGACCGTCGGTCTCCCGCCAGCGAAGGCACAGCCAGCGGTTGCCGTCCTTCGATTCGATTGTCCATTTGACCGAAATCTTCCCCGCCTCGTTCGAAAAGGCGCCGTATTTAACCGCGTTGGTCGCCAGCTCGTTGAACGTAATTCCCAGCGCCAGGGTCGCCTTGGGCGACAGCCGGATATTCTCGCCTTCCACGGTGAACCGCTCCGCACGGCCTTCGGTCACGCTGAACGGCGCCAGAGCCTCGTCGACCAAATCGTGGAGGCCGGCGCCTTCCCATTTATCGCGGGCGAGCAAGTCGTGCGAGCGAGACAGAGCGGCGATTCGCGTTTCGATCGACTCGCGCACGATCATGGGATCGCTATTATTGCGGACCGCCTGGGCGACGATCGACTGGACCGTCGCAAGCGTGTTCTTGACGCGATGGTTGAGCTCATCGATCAGCATCGCGGCGTGGACCTGGGCGTTCTTATATTTGGTCGTTTCGACCAGCGAAATGAAGTGCTGCACGACCTTGCCGTCCTCGTCCCTGACGGGACTGACGAACAGCGTCGCCCAGAATTTGCTTCCGTTCTTGCGGCGGTAGTGGATTTCGGGGTCGACTTCGGACTCGGACTTGAACGCGGTCTCGATTTTCTCCAGCGACTCTTCGCTGGTTCCGGCGGCGAGCAGAAAATTGAAGCTCTGGGCCAGGACCTCATCCCGCTCAAAGCCGGTGAGTTTTAGGAAGCTGTCGTTGGCGAAGATGATCGGGTTGTCGGCTTTCTTTGCGTCGGTGAAGACCATCGCCATGCGCGTGGTTTCGGCGGCGACGACGAACGGGCCAAGATCCTCCTTGAACTCCTCGACCTCGGCCTCGGCTTCTTGCTGCTCT
Source organism: Sphingomonas sp. (assembly GCA_013817375.1). Taxonomy (GTDB): domain Bacteria; phylum Pseudomonadota; class Alphaproteobacteria; order Sphingomonadales; family Sphingomonadaceae; genus Sphingomicrobium. Next base: position 18,269 of record JACDCV010000023.1, on the reverse strand, counting down.
TGATCCTTGGTCGCTTTGTCCGACATCTTCGCTTCCATAGGCCTGCCCAAACGCATCTATTACAGCAGATGCGACCGATCAATTCGGTGCAGTTCCTTTCACTCAGCGAATTGGCTCCCGACTCGGTTCCCGCGAGGCGACGGTGCCGCCAGGCCGCCCATCGCGGCAGCGCTCGCCATGGCCACCCGAGCAAGGCCGAGCGAGACCTGCATCGCGCCGTTGAGCGCGTCCTCGGGCCGCGGCCAGTTGCGCGAAATCGCAAGCTTGCTGTCGGGGCGAAGCTTGGCCGAGCCCTTGAGCCGCTCGATGTAGCCGAGCAGCGCGGCCAGATCGGGAAAGCCGCTCGGCGCGAAGGTGACGACCGCGCCCTTGGGCCCGATGTCGAGCTTGGCGATCATCGCTTTCTTGCAGTTGAGCTTGGTCTCGACGATCCGAAGCAGGTTCTGAGTCTCTTCGGGAAGATCACCGAACCGGTCGATCAGCTCGGCCGCAAATTCCTCGATCGCGCGCTTGTCCTCAAGGTCGCCGAGGCGGCGATAGAGGCCCATTCGAAGGTCGAGGTCCGGCACATAATGCTCGGGGATCAGGACCGGCGCATCGACGCTGATTTGCGGCGAGAATTCCGCGCTGCGCTCGGTTCCGCCCGACTTCATCTCGACGATAGCCTCCTCGAGCATCGACTGATAGAGTTCGAACCCGACCTCCTTGATATGGCCGGACTGCTCGTCGCCGAGCAGATTGCCGGCGCCGCGGATATCGAGGTCGTGGCTGGCGAGCTGGAAGCCGGCGCCGAGGCTGTCGAGGTCGGCGATTACGCTTAATCTCTTGGCCGCGGTTTCGGTAAGTTGCCGGTCGGGCGTCGTCAAATAGGAATAAGCGCGGACCTTGGCTCGCCCGACGCGTCCTCGAAGCTGGTAGAGCTGGGCGAGGCCGAAGCGGTCGGCGCGGTGAACGATCAAGGTGTTGGCGCTTGGGATGTCGAGCCCGCTTTCGACGATGGTCGTTGATAGCAGAACGTCATATTTCCTGTCGTAGAAGGCGCTCATCCTCTCCTCGACCTCGGTCGGGCTCATCTGACCGTGCGCGGCGACGAAACTCACCTCCGGCACGTCCTCGCGAAGCCATTCCTCAAGGTCGGGAAGGTCGGCCACCCGCGGAGCGACGAAGAAGCTCTGACCGCCGCGATAATGTTCGCGAAGAAGCGCTTCGCGGATCACAACCGGGTCCCACGGAGTGACGTAGGTTCGCACCGCGAGCCGGTCGACGGGCGGGGTCTGGATCACGCTGAGGTCCCGAAGGCCGCTCATCGCCATCTGAAGCGTCCGCGGGATCGGGGTGGCGGTCAGCGTCAGCACATGGACGTCGGCTTTCAGCGACTTCAGCCGCTCCTTGTGGGTAACCCCGAAATGCTGCTCCTCGTCGACGATCACCAGGCCGAGGTTCTTGAAGTTGAGCCCCTTGGCGAGAAGCGCATGGGTGCCGATGACGATGTCGACGATGCCTTTCTCCAGCCCCTCCTTGGTCTTTTTGGCTTCGGCCGCGGGCACCAGCCGCGAGAGCCTGCCGACCTCGATCGGAAAGCCGTGGAGCCGGTCGACGAAGCTTGAATAATGCTGGCGAGCAAGCAAAGTGGTCGGGCAGATCAGGGCGACCTGCATCCCCGCCATTGCAGTGACGAAGGCGGCGCGAAGGGCAACCTCGGTCTTGCCGAAACCGACATCGCCGCACACCAGCCTGTCCATCGGCTTGCCGGAGTCGAGGTCGCCGAGAACCTCCTCGATCGCTCGCTCCTGATCGTCGGTCTCCTCATAGGGAAAACGGTCGACGAACTGCGGGAAGGCCGAATCCGGCTGCGCGACCGGCGCAATGCGGGTGGCGCGGATTGCCGCGACCTTGATCAGTTCGCCGGCGATCTCGCGGATCCGCTCCTTCATCCGCGCCTTGCGGCGTTGCCAGGCCTCGCCACCGAGCCTGTCCAGGGTGACGCCCTCGCTCTCGCTTCCGTAGCGCGACAGAAGCTCGATATTCTCGACCGGCAAATAGAGTTTGTCGCCGCCTGAATATTCGATCGCCACGCAATCGTGGGGCGAATTGCGGACCTGGATCGAGGTCAGACCTTCATATTTGCCGATCCCGTGGTCGGCGTGGACGACGAGGTCGCCGGGGGTGAGGGATGCGATTTCGGCGAGGAAGGCGTCGGCGCTCTTGCGGCGCTTGCGCCGGCGGACCAGCCGGTCGCCGAGCATGTCCTGCTCGGTGAGAACGGCGACGTCCGGAGTGGAAAAGCCGTGGTCGAGCGGCAGCACCATCAGCGCGGCCTGGGTCTTGGCTCCGAGCGCTTCCTGCCAGCTGTCGACGGCCTTTTGCGCCTTGACCCCATGATCCTCGAGCAATCCCGACAATCGCTCGCGGGCGCCGCGGGTGTAGCTTGCAAGAACGACCTTGCGGCCGGCCTTCCGCAGTTTCTGAAGGTGCTTGGCGACCGCCTCGTAGACATTGTCGTTGCGCGCTCGCTCGGGTCCGAAATCGCGCGCCGCTTCGACTCCGAAGTGGATCGTCCGGGCGCCTTCGGCTTCGGGGAAGGGCGACGTCAGGTGGATCGGCTGAGCGCCAACGGCCTGCTCCCATTCGCTGCGCGCAAGATAAAGGTCGGTCGGGGCAAGCGGCCGATAGCTTCCTGGCTCGGACTGCATCGCCCGGGTCCGGTTCTGAAAATAATCGTCGATACTCTCGATCCGCGAGCCGAGCGCTCCATCGACGCCGGAATCGCGGACGGCGATGTCGTTTCCGCCCACATAGTCGAACGGGGTTGCAAGCTTGTCCTCGAACAGTGCCAGCCAATGCTCCATGCCGGCGAGACGGCGGCCGTCGGAAACCGCCTGGTAAAGCGGGTCGCCGGTCGCGGTTGCTCCGAAGGTCTCGCGATAGCGCTCTCGGAAACGCTTGATATTGTCCTCGTCGAGAAGCGCCTCCGACGCGGGCATCAGGGTGAAAGCGCTAGCAGGCCCGGTCGTGCGCTGATCGGCGGGATCGAATTGGCGCATGCTCTCGATCTCGTCGCCGAAGAAGTCGAGCCTGAGCGCGCTCGGCTCCCCTGAGGGAAAGAGGTCGATCAGCGAGCCGCGAACAGCAAACTCGCCATGTTCCGCCACCGTGTCGTTGCGCTGATAGCCAAGCGCCGAAAGCTGGGAGATCAGCTTTTCCCGGTCGATCCTCTCACCCTCTGCGATCCGGCGAGTGAGCTGGCGGATTCGGAAAGGTGTAAGCACCCGCTGGGTAGCGCCATTGGCGGTGGCGATAAGCAGCTGCGGCTTCTCCTGCGGCTGCTGGAGACGGCTGAGGGTCGACAGGCGCTCGGCCATGACCCGGAGCGCCGGCGAGGTTCGGTCGTAGGGGAGGCAGTCCCAGGCGGGGAGGGTCAGAACCTCGACTTCCGGAGCGAACAAAGGCGCGGTGTCGGCGAGCGCCCGCATCGCCGCTTCGTCGGCGACGATAAGGATGGCTCGCCCTGGTTTCGATTGGCCCTGGGCCGCTCGTGCCATATCTGCCGCAAGCCACGGCAGGAACCCCGCCGGAACTCCCGCCAGAGTGAGCGGCTCACTGGCAGCGAGGATTTGTTTGAGCGGGTCGCTCATCGGGCGATCGGAATATAATCGAGCGTCTTGAGAGCCTGGAGCATTGGCCCATGGAAGCGCTTCGGAGGCTCTGCGGTTCCTATCGCCCAGGCGATGATGTCCGCATCCTGCTCTTCGAGCATTTCCTCGAACAAAGCGCGATCGGCGGCGCTCCAGTCGCGGTGGCGGGCGTCGTAGAATCCGCCGACCAGGATATCGGCTTCCCTGGTCCCGCGATGATGGGCGCGCCAGTGGAGGCGCTTGAGCTCGGCTTCAGGCTGCATCGCGGCCATGTAGGTGGGCAAGGGCCGCCGGGGAAGCTGCAGTGAATCGTTGCAGCTGCAAGCGCGATATCCTAGCTCGTGGAGCGGTGCAGACCGGGCAAGAGACATACAGGAAGCAGGCGGTGCGGGCGGCCTATGGCTGGGGCCAGCCGAAAAGCTGGGGCGACGCGCTGACGCTGATCGCAAAGGCCGCCGAGGCCGGCGAGGCGGACGCGGATCGTGAGTATTCGCTGGTGACCCAAGCTGCGATCCGGCAGTTGCTCGAAGCGCCGGAAGCGGACCTTCTGACCGATGTGGCGCAAATTGGCGCCTGCACCGGCTTCGCTCCTCCAGGCTTTAGCGAATGGCTGATCGACCGGGTCAGGGACCGGCTGGTTTCGGCGGCGGTCAACGACGCGGGCGGCGGGCCGGTGCTTCGGACCGCCAGGGATGCGGCGTTCGGGCCCCAGTACCGCGACCTCGTCCTGGCGATCATGCAGGAGCGCGCCGCGTCGCTGGTCGGAATTCCGATCGAGTTTCACGAGCCTCCGAATGTTATCAGTTACGAGCCGGGGCAGGAGTTCAGCCTCCACGCCGATTTCATCGACCCGCGAGCGCCCCAGTACCAGCAGGAGCTGGAAATGCTCGGTCAGCGAACCGCGACCATCGTCACCTATCTTAACGAGGATTTCGACGGCGCCGAAACCCATTTTCCCGACGCCAACGTCAAGTATCGCGGCGGAACCGGCGATGCGATCGTCTTTGCCAACGTCGGGCCGGACGGGAGCCCGGACTTCAACACCCGCCACTGCGGCCTTCCGCCAACACGCGGACAGAAGTGGGTTCTGTCGCAGTGGATCAGGAACAAGCCCTTTCCGTACAGGCCGGAGGATCTGCTCTAGGCTGCTGTTTTGTGGTAACGCGGCGCCGGGGGATTTGAACCATGGGAACCACTGCGCCGGCGGCTCCAGCGAGCGAGCGGATCGCTTTCCTCGACGCACTTCGCGGATTCGCTCTGCTCGGCATCTTCCTGGCGAATATTCAGGTCTTCTCCGGATGGATATTTCTGCCCGAGGAAGGGCAAATCGCGCTTGCGGGCGCTGAAGAGACGATGTGGCAGCATCGGCTCCACAAGATTTTCATCGACGGCAAATTCTACACGCTTTTCTCGCTGCTGTTCGGCGCCGGCTTCGCGCTGCAGCTCGAACGGCTGACCCGGCGAGGCGCCGACGGACTCACAATTTATCGTCGCCGGGTGCTGATTCTTCTTGGCATCGGTCTAGTCCACAGCTGGCTCATCTGGGATGGCGACATCCTGACCCTCTATGCATTGATGGGCCTCGTCCTCCCCGCCTTCTACCGATTGCCCGACCGGGCGTTGCTAGCGTGGAGCGCGGTGCTGATCTTTGCAGTGCCCTTCGCGGGAGTTGCAATCGTGCAGGCACTGGGGGTCTCGCCCGATGCGGGGCTCCTCGCCCTCAGCGACCGAGTTGCAATCGCGCTTGGCGCGGCTGACCCGAAGGATGCCGTTGGATGGCTTCGGCGCGAGGATTTCGCTGGCTGGCTTTCGTGGGTTGTGAGCGGCCCGATCTACGCATGGGGCCTGAAGGTGGCGAGCTGGCGAATCCCCAAGGTGCTGGGAATCATGGTGCTTGGAATCTGGCTCGGCAGACGGCTGGCCGCGGCTACTTTGCTCGACGACCGGCGGCTTTTGTGGCGGGTGTTCTGGGCAGGCCTGCTGGTCGGGGCGCCAGCGAGCATCGCTTACGGTTTCCAGCCCGGGAACCTTCAATCCGACTGGCGGTCGCTGATCGGTACCGTGCCGCTGGCACTGGCTTACGCTTGTGCTTTCGCACTCGCCTGGCCGCACGCGCAGCGCTGGCTCGGACTATTCGCAGCGCCTGGCAGGATGGCGCTCACCAATTACCTCGCCCAGTCGGTGATCTGCATCGTGGTTTTCTACGGTTTCGGCTTCGGACAAGTGGGCCGCTGGCCCCCGGTCTCCATCTATGCTTTCGCGCTCGGCCTGTTCGGCGCTCAGCTGCTGTTTTCGCGCTGGTGGCTTTCACATCACCGGCAGGGGCCAATGGAGGCGCTGTGGCGGCGCTGGACATATGGAGCGAAACAGTCGCTGACACAGGCGCCTGCAACGCTCTAGGGTCGTGCGCATGCGGCCCGACGTTCTCAACCCTTTGTTCGCAGAGATTGAAGCGCTCCCGGGCGTCGGGCCTCAGGTCGCCAAGCTGCTCAAACGGCTCGACATCACGCGCACCATAGATTTGCTCTACCACTTGCCGACAGGCGTGATCGAACGGATCCGGGTTCCGGCCGCCAACTCAGCGCTCATCGGACGCAACGTGATCCTGGAGCTGAAACCCTTCGACATGCGCGGGCCGCGACCGGGAGGGCGGGGGCCGACGCGGGTATTCGCGGCCGACTCCGACGGCAACACGATCACACTCGTCTATTTCAACAATCCGGGGTGGGCAAAGAAGAGCCTGCCGCTGGGCGAGGCGCGAATCGTCTCCGGCAAGCTCGAAGCTTATGGCGACGAGTGGCAGATCATCCACCCGGACGTGCTCCAGCCGGGGAAGGATGCCGAGCCAGCGGCTCGCGAGCCGGTCTATCCCCTGACCGAAGGCGTCGCCAACAAGCGAATGCGAGAGCTTGCCGGGGCGGCGGTGGGGCGTGCGCCGGAGTTGCCCGAATGGATCGAGCCGGGGCTCGCCGAGCGCGAGGCCTGGCGGCCATGGCGCTCGGCGGTGGCGCTGGCCCACCAGGACCCGCTTGCGGGCGATGCCCGGCGCCGGCTTGCTTATGACGAAATCTTCGCCAACCAGCTCGCGCTGATGCTTCTGCGTCAGTCGTCGCGCCGGAAGCGCGGAGTGCCGCTGGTCGGCACCGACGCGCTGATCGGCAAGCTGAAGCTGCCATACGAGCATACTGGCGCCCAGCGGCGAGTGATCGGCGAAATTCGCGACGACATGGAGCAGAGCGTGCCGATGCTCCGGCTGCTCCAGGGCGATGTCGGATCAGGCAAGACCCTGGTTGCGACCGAGGCGATGCTGATCGCGGTCGAGGCCGGTGCGCAGGCGGCGCTTCTGGCTCCGACCGAGATCCTTGCGCGCCAGCACCATATGACCTTGCTCAACCAGCTCCATTCGCTGGGCGTCCGGGTGGCGATCCTCACCGGCCGCGAGAAGGGCCGCGCGAGAGAAAGCGTGCTGATGGGGCTGGCCGACGGTTCGATCGACATCCTGGTCGGGACCCATGCGATCTTCCAGGAGAAGGTTGCCTACAAGACGCTCGGCCTCGCGGTGATCGACGAGCAGCACCGCTTCGGTGTGTCGCAGCGCCTGCTGCTGGCGTCCAAAGCCGAGCGGCCACCGCATTTGCTGGTGATGACCGCGACCCCGATCCCGCGGACCCTGACGCTCACCCAATATGGCGAAATGGACGTCAGCCGGATCGACGAGATGCCGCCCGGCCGAACCCCGATCGAGACCCGCGTGATCAGCGACGAGAAGTCGCCGGATATCGTCGCCGCACTCGGGCGCCACATCGACTCCGGCGGGCAAAGCTATTGGGTGTGCCCTTTGGTCGAGGAGAGCGAGACCAGCGACGCCGCTGCGGCGGAGGAAAGGGCGCGGGTGCTGAAGCTTCGCTTTGGCGACGACAAGGTCGGGCTCGTCCACGGCCGGATGAAAGGGCCGCAAAAGGACGCGGTCATGGCGGCATTCGCCAGCGGCGAGGTGGCGGTGCTGGTTGCAACCACCGTGATCGAGGTGGGCGTGGACGTTCCCAACGCAACCTTGATGGTCGTCGAGGGCGCCGAGCGCTTCGGGCTCGCCCAGCTCCATCAGCTGCGGGGGCGGGTCGGGCGGGGATCGGCCAAGAGCATTTGCCTTCTGATCCGCGGTGCAAATCTGACCGAAACAGGTCGGGCGCGGCTGGCGCTGATGCGCGAGACCAACGACGGTTTCCGCATTGCCGAGGAGGATTTGCGGCTTCGCGGACCGGGCGAGATTTTGGGCACCCGGCAATCGGGAGAAGAAGGGTTCCGCGTCGCCAGGCCCGAGGATGTGGAGGAGCTGGCGCCAGTCGCTCAAAGCGATGCGAAGCTTCTTCTCGAGCGCGACGGGGGATTGTCGGGATCGAGAGGGCAGGCGGCGCGCATTTGCCTGTATCTGTTCGAGCGCGATCAGGCGGTTGCGCTGATCCGGTCCGGCTGAAGGAGACGAGCATTGGCAGTCCTGATCCCGATACTCCTGGTGTTCATTGCAGGCGCGATGGTGGCGCTTCAGGCGCCGACGAACTCCATGCTGGCCAAGGCGGGTGGATCGCCGGTGCTTGCGGCGCTGATCTCCTTCACCGTCGGAACGATCGCGTTGCTGAGTGTGTGGCTGATGAGCGGCAACCGCCCGGCGCCGTCGTCCTTCGCCGGACTACCGTGGTTCGCGTGGATCGGCGGGCTTTACGGAGCGGTGTTTGTCGCGGTCGCGGCCTATGCGGCGCCGAAAATCGGCCTGGCTTCGCTGATCACCGTTGGAATCGCAGGCCAGATCGCGATGGCGCTGTGGATGGACCATGTCGGGGCGCTCGGGCTTCCGAAGGAGCCGATCAACTTGGGCCGTATCGCCGGAGGCCTGCTCGTTCTTGCCGGGGTAGTTCTGGTTCGCCGGGCCTAGCGGACCAGCAGGCCGTGGCGCTTCTTGCCGAGGCTTAGCTTCACCGGATCGCCGGACACTTCGACCATCAGGCCCGGGTCGCTTACCGGCTCATCGTTCAGCCGCACCGCGCCTTCCGCGATCTTGCGCTTCGCTTCCTTGTTGGAAGGCGTGAAGCCGAGCTGAGTGAGAGCGTGCGTGATGTTCATGCCCTCTCCAACGGACAAGGTCGGCAGGTCCTCGCCGGCACCGCCGCCCTCGAACGTCGTCCGGGCGGTTTCCTCCGAAGCGCGCGCTGCCTCTTCGCCGTGAAGCATCGCCGTCGCCGCATTCGCAAGCGCGATCTTGGCCTCGTTGATCTCGGCTCCTGACAATGCGTCCAGCCGGGCAATCTCGTCGAGCGGCATGTCGGTGAATAGCCGCAGGAACTTGCCGACGTCGGAATCCTGCGTGTTTCGCCAGAACTGCCAATAATCATAGGCGCTGAGCTGGCCCTCGTTGAGCCAGATCGCGCCGCGCTCGGTCTTGCCCATCTTGCCGCCGTCCGCGGTGGTGATGAGCGGAGTGGTCACCCCATAGACTTCGTTGCCGTCGACTCGCCTCGTAAGCTCGATTCCGTTGACGATATTGCCCCATTGGTCCGACCCGCCAAGCTGGAGCCGGCAGGCCGCGCGGCGCGACAGCTCCAGGAAGTCATAGGCCTGGAGGATCATGTAATTGAACTCGAGGAAGCTCAACGATTGCTCGCGGTTGAGGCGAAGCTTGACGCTCTCGAAGGTAAGCATCCGGTTGACCGAGAAATGCTGGCCGATGTCGCGCAGGAACGGGATATACTGAAGCTCGTCCAGCCATTCCGCATTGTCGAGCATGACCGCACCGGTCCGCGGGTCGTCGAAGTCCAGAAACCGCCCAAAGACCTTCCGGATCGACTCGACATTGGCCGCGATCGTCTCGTCAGACGCAAGCTTGCGGGCCTCGTCCTTGAAGCTCGGATCGCCGACCTTGCCGGTGCCTCCGCCCATCAGCACGATCGGCCTGTGCCCGGCTTGCTGGAGCCGGCGCAGAAGCATGATCTGCACCAGGCTGCCAACGTGCAGGCTGGGCGCGGTGGGGTCGAAACCGATGTAGCCGGAAACGACCTCCCTGCTCGCAAGCGAGTCCAGCGCGTCCGCGTCGGTCAGCTGATGGATGTAGCCGCGCTCGTCGAGGAGCTTCAGCAGGGAGGATTGATAGTTCATCATCGAAGCTGCGCTTACCCAACTCGTCAGCGGTGCGAAAGCGCGTTACGAGTTGCAGCGTGCAGCTCCACCTCGTCCCGCACCCGCAAGCGCCGCCGGCCGACCCGGCATTCGAGGTCTGGGCCGACATCGAGCATGTGCACATGCTTGGCCAGGTTTCGACCACCAACATCTGGTTCTGCGTCCGCGCGCCGATCGGGCGCTTCGTGATTCCGGAGGCAGCCGAGGAGGCGAGGGCGGACGGACTGTGGCAGACGACATGTTTCGAGGCCTTCCTTCGCCACCCCGGCGACGAGGGTTACGGGGAGTGGAATTTCAGCCCGTCGGGCGAATGGGCGGCCTATGATTTTGCCGGCTATCGCGATGGCCGCGCCGACTCCGAGCTTGCGCACCCGCCCTACATACGCCTGCAGGACAGCCTGACCTGGTGGCAGCTTGGAGTGACGATCGCGCTCGACCAGGGTCCGTGGCAGCTTGCGCTCGCGGCAGTCCTGGAAGAGGAGGACGGGACCAAATCCTATTGGGCGCTCGCTCATCCTGCGGGCGACAAGCCAGATTTCCACGCGGCCGATTGCTTCGCGGCGAAGCTTGCCTAGACACAAGGCTATGACCCTGTTCGGAATTGACCGGCTGCTTGCCGAGCCTGAGTTGCGCAAACCCCTGGACGGCAGGAGAGTGGCTCTCGTCGCTCACCCGGCTTCGGTGACGCAGGACCTGACCCACAGCCTCGACGCTCTTGCCGGTGCAGGCGTCAATATCACCGCCGCTTTCGGGCCGCAGCACGGTCTTCGCGGCGACAAGCAGGACAATATGGTGGAATCGGAGGATTTCACCGACCCCGTCCACAACATCCCGGTGTTCAGCCTCTACGGCGAGGTCCGCCGCCCGACGTCGCAGATGCTGTCGACCTTCGACACCGTCGTCATCGACCTCCAGGACTTGGGCTGCCGGATCTACACCTTCATCACGACGCTCCTTTACGTGATCGAGGCCGCCGCCGAGACCGGCAAATCGGTCTGGGTGCTCGACCGGCCCAACCCCGCCGGCCGGCCGGTCGAGGGAATGACGTTGCGCGGCGGCTGGGAGAGCTTCGTCGGCGCAGGGCCGATCTCGATGCGCCACGGGCTTACGCTCGGCGAGCTTGGCCAATGGTTCGTCGACCATTTCAAAATCGACGTCGATTATCGGGTTATCGAGATGCAGGGCTGGCGCGCGGACGATGCTCCGGGCTTCGGCTGGCCCGACGACCGCATCTGGATCAATCCCAGCCCCAACGCGCCCAACGTCAACATGGCGCGCTGCTACGCGGGCACGGTGATGCTTGAGGGAGCGACTTTGAGCGAGGGCAGGGGCACCACCCGGCCGCTGGAGCTGTTCGGAGCGCCCGACATCGACGCCAAGGCGGTGATGGGCGAGATGGAGCGCCTGGCGCCGGACTGGCTCGCGGGTTGCGCGATGCGCGAGATTCATTTCGAGCCGACGTTCCACAAGCATATCGGCAAGCTTTGCAACGGCGTTCAGATCCATGCCGAGGGCCGCTTCTACGACCATCAGGCGTTCAGGCCATGGCGGGTCCAGGCGGTCGCGTTCAAGGCGATCCGAAACCTGTATCCCGATTACGAGCTGTGGCGCGATTTCCCTTATGAATATGCGTTCGGAAAGCTTCCGATCGACGTGATCAACGGCTCGCCCATGCTGCGCGAGTGGGTCGACGACCTGCAAGCCGCGCCAGCCGACCTCGACGCGCTGACCATTCCCGACGAGCAGGCCTGGATCGAGGAGCGCCAGCCTTATCTTCGTTATCCGGGCTAGGCTGGCGTGAGAGCCTTTTAATGACGGCGCTCGAGCATAGAGAGCCAGCGTCCGACGCTCCCGCCGACGCCGGTCCAGCGCCTCCCCGAAGGGGCCGGTGGAAGCTGATCGGGCCAGGAATCGTCGCCGCAGCGACAGGCGTTGGCGCGGGCGACCTGGTTGCAACGCTCGTCGCCGGGTCGCGCTTTGGCTATGCGTTGATGTGGGCGGCCGTCCTCGGCTGCATCGTCAAGATCGCGCTCTCCGAGGGCTCGGCTAGGTATCACCTCGCGACCGGCACGACGATCTTCGAGGGCTGGCGCTCGCTGGGTGCGTGGACCAGCTGGTATTTTGGTTTCTACATCCTCGTCTGGGGCTTCATCTACGGCGCGACCGCGATGAGCGCGACGGCGCTTCCGCTTGCCGCTCTGTTCCCGATCCTGCCGCTTCCGGCCTGGGCTGTCCTTGCCGGGATCACCAGCTTCCTGTTCGTTGCGCTCAATCGCTACGAGACCTTCGAAACGGTCATGAAGCTGCTCGTCGGCATCATGTTCTTCGTCATGGTCGGGCTCGCCGTCCTGGTCGCGCCCCGATTGGGGGATGTGCTTGGCGGTCTTGTGCCCTCGCTGCCCGAGGGCTCGGCCTTCTACACGCTCGGCCTGATCGGCGGGGTCGGCGGTACGATCACGACGGCCGCATACGGATACTGGGCCAACGCCAAGGGATGGCGAACGCCCGCGTGGATACCGATGATGCGGCTCGACAATTACACCGCTTACGCAATTACCGGTACCTTCGTGGTGTCGATGCTGATCGTCGGCGCGGAGCTTCTCTACAGCGCGCAGATCGCGCTTTCATCGGGCGACCGCGGGCTGATCGACCTTGGTGAAGTTCTGGAGAACCGGTTCGGAAGGCCGGTGGCAATTGCCTTTCTCGTCGGTTTCGCAGCGACGGCCATGTCGTCATTGTTTGGGGTCTGGCACGGCGTCAGCCTGCTCTTCTCCGATTTCGTCGAGCATCTTGGCGGGAAAACCGAGCGAAGTGCGAACCCGGAACGCAAATGGCCGTTCCGCGCCTTTCTTGCCTGGCTCACCTTCCCGCCAATGTTGCTCCTGTTCCTTGGCCAGCCATTCCTTCTGATCATCATCTACGGCGTGGTTGGCGCATTCTTCATGCCGTTCCTCGCGGTAACCTTGATGCTTCTTCTGAACTCCGCCCGAGTGGCGCCGGAATGGCGGAACGGCTGGGTGTCGAACGGCTTGCTCGGAGCATCGGCCCTGCTGTTCCTGGCGCTGTGCATCCAGCAGCTGATGGAGCTATTGGCCTAGCCCACGCCCTGCTCCAGAGGGAACCGGGCTCCGCGCTGTCCCGTTCCCTCGTGCAGGAGCGCTGATGGACCTTGTAACCATTCTGATCGAACGCGTGCAGGACATGGTGGCGGACTTTGTCCGAACACTCCCCCAGCTCGCCATTGCGCTGCTCGTTCTTTTCATCACCTGGGGAATGGCGCACGTCGTCCGCAACCTTGTCTCGCGGATCGCCGTCCGTGCACGGCTTCGGCCGAGCCTGGTCGCTTTGTTCATGACGATAGCCGGGATCATCGTCTGGCTGTTCGGGATTCTCGTCGCTCTGGCCGTGCTGCTGCCGGGCGTGACCGCGGGAAGCCTGCTCACGGTAATCGGTGTCGGTTCGGTGGCGATCGGTTTCGCCTTCAAGGACATATTCGAGAATTTCGTCGCCGGAATCCTGATCATGCTGCGCAAGAAGATGCGCATCGGCGATCAGATCGAATGCCAGGACGTCGATGGTCGGATCGAGCAGATCACTCTTCGCGAGACCTATTTGCGGCGGCTCGATAATCAGCTGACGATCGTCCCCAACGCCTATCTGTTCACCAACCCGGTGCGTATCGTCACCGATGCCGACCTTCGCCGCCACGAGATCATCGTCGGAGTCTCTTATGCGAGCGACCTCGATGAGGCGGCCGACATCATCAACGGCGCGGTGAGGGCGCTCGAGGTCGTCAGCCGCTCGAAACCGGTCGAGGTCTACGCCCGCGAGTTCAACGACAGCTCCATCGACTTCACTGTCCGCTGGTGGTCGGGATCCAAGCAGCTCGACATGCACAAGAGCCGTGACCAGGTCGTCCAGGCAATCAAGCGCGCCCTCGACCAGGCCGGGATCGAAATACCGTTCCCGCAGGTCACAGCGACCTTCGCTGACCCGCTTAAGGTCGAACGGCCCTAGCGCCGAAGCGCCGTCGTCATCACCAAAGCCGATTCAATGGAACCCGACTCGGGGTGAGATCATTGAATCAGCAAAAGTCAAACAGAAAAATCAGGTGTAAAATGAACAAGCTAGCAATCGTGCTGGCGGGCATGGGCGCATTCGCGCTGACAATTCCTACCGCTCCCGCCACGGCATCACTGGAAACGTATCAGGCAAGAGTCGCCGCTTCGAGCGCCGCCTCCAATGCCCGCGACGACATGATGGACGCATTCGGCAAGACCAGTCTCAAGCCCGGGCAATATGTGTGGCGGGACGTGCCCAAGAGCGCCGGCGCGGAGCGTGTCGTGATCAGTCTTGGCGACCAGCTTACCTATCTCTATCGCGACAACACGCTCGTGGCGGTTGCTGCGGTTTCGACGGGAACAGGCGGACACCCGACCCCGCCGGGCATCTTCAACGTGCTCGAGAAAAAGACGATGCACCATTCGCGCAAGTACGACAATGCGCCGATGCCGTTCATGCAGCGGATCGACCGGTTCGGGATCGCTCTTCATGCGGGACATAATCCCGGCCGCCCGGCCTCCCACGGCTGCATCCGGCTGCCCAAGGAGTTCGCGAAGAAGCTGTTTGCGGCGACCAGCGTCGGCACCACGGTCATGATCGGCGCCTGACAGTCTGTGAATGGTTAACGGCTCACCGCGCTGGCAGCACTGTCTGTCGGCTCGGTGAGTCTTTCGTGCCACGCTTCAAGGGTTTAGCCGGTCATCGTCACGCTCAGGCGTTGTTAAGCGACGGTGCTTCATCTAGTCCGTAGAACATCCACGCGGGGACTTGGGCGGCATGAAAACTGGCATCTTTTACACAGCGCTTGCGGCGCTTCTGGCTCAACCTGGAATCGCGGTCGCGAAGCCCAGGCAGCAGCCGGTTGCGCCCGCCCCGGTGGTACTCCCGTACGAGTCGGGCAACCTTCCGACCTCGTCCCAGGTGCGCAGTTTTTACGCCGGGTGGCGCTACTCGCCGATCTGGTTCAACGGCAATGCCGCAAAACCAGCCGCGCGCGAGCTTTTGACGGTCCTTCAGCGCGCCCCCCTCGACGGTCTTTCTCCGGGGCCGCAATATGCGACCCAGGTCCAGGCGGCGCTTCAGCAGGCCGCGGCCGGGTCCCCGCAGGCGATCGCCTTTGCCGAGCACACGCTCTCGGAAGCCCTGGTGCTTTACGCTCAGGTGATGAAGCGGCCCGCTTCCAACTACATCTTCGGCTATCAGCATCTGGCGCCCAAGGCTCCGACTGCCGAGCAAGTGCTTCGCACCGCGGCCGGAGCGCCGTCACTCGAGCGCTACATCAGCCAGCTCGCCAACCCCAATTCGATATACACGTCGATCCGCGATGCCGCCTGGCGGCAGATGCAGGCGAGCGGCTCGATGGCTGCCGATCCCCGAGCGGTCGCCAATCTCGATCGCGCCCGCATTTTTCCGTCAAGTGGCCGGTACGTCATCGTCGATAGCGCAACGCAGCGCCTGTTCATGTTTGAGAATGGCGCGCCGGTGGATTCGATGAAGGTGGTCGTCGGCAATGCCAAGAAGCCGATGGAGCTGCCGACGCCGATGATCGGCAGCATGATGTATTACGTCGTCCACAATCCCTATTGGAATGTGCCTCATCATCTGGTTCGCAAGCTTGCTCCAAACCTCAGCAAGCCGAGCTATTTGAAGGCGAAGGGCTATGAGGTGATGAAGGACTGGACAGCCGCGTCAGAGTCCATCGATCCTTCGACGGTCGACTGGGCAGCGGTCAAGGCGGGCACGGCTCAGATCCGGGTCCGGCAGAAGCCGAGCGGCGAGAATAGCATGGGCGACCTCAAATTTCCGTTCAACAATCCCGAGGACATCTTCCTCCACGACACTCCACTGAAGCAGTATTTCAGCCTCGCCAGCCGCGACCTTAGCAACGGCTGCGTCCGGCTCGAGGACGCCCGGCGCTTCGCTCGCTGGCTGCTTGGGCATGAACCGGTGCAGCCGAGCGACGGCGCCGAGCAGTTCGAGCAGATGCGCCAAGGCGTTCCGATCTACACGACCTATCTCACCGCCCAGGTGACCGATGGCCAATTGGCGTTCGTGAACGATATTTACGGCTGGGATCCGGCAAGCGTTGCCGGCACTCAGGTAGCTGCGGGGCGCTAGCCTTCGGCAGCGTGATCCGCCGGCGATACCTAAGTCCTCGGGCTAGACGCCAACCCGGTCACACGCCGCACTTGCGTGAAGTTGCGCCAGCTCTTCATGCCGCCGCCTGATTTCTGGATGTGTCGAACTTTGGGCGAGCTCGCGGCAATGCTGCTCGCGCTGGCGGTGATAGCTTCGTGATTGTTCGTTCATGGCCGCCTCCAGGGTAACAGGCGGCAGCAATGTTGGTGCTGTCAGCAGCGCCGTGCCTGGATCGAACTTGACGCCGATCTTCGAGCCATATCACAAATTCGGGCAGATGGGAGAATCCAGCGGTTTCCCGCGAGATTCACACACTCATTCCGTAAGGCCTCAGACGCTGGCCTTGTTCATCGTCGAAAGCTCGGGCTCGGGCAGCGGACCGTCGCTGATCTGCTCCATCAGCTCGGCCTTGCGTTGGGCCAGCTGCTGTCCAAGCGACTCCATATCGACGCCGGCCTTTCGAGCCTGCGAGAACAGGCCCTCCATCCGCTTTTCCTCTTCCTCGACATGGTGCTCGATCTCTTCCTTGAGCACCTTCACCTTGGCGTCGTAGAAATCGTCGCTAGGCTCGCCCGCCTCGATCTCGGCGATCAGCAATTTGGCCGCGTCATGTTCGACGAAAGCTTCGTCTAGAAGGTCATCCTCAACTTTGCCCTTGCAGGCCGGGTAGAAAATTTCCTCCTCGATTTTCGCGTGGATTGTAAGTTCACGACAGATCTCGTGAGCGACCTTCTGCTTGCGGCCATCGCCGCTGGCCTTCTCGAACTTCTCGAACAGATCTTCGACTTCCCTGTGATCCGCCTTCAGCAGCGCCACGGCGTCCTTGGTGTCCTCGGCCATCAATGCGTTCCTCCTGCGTCTGCGGAAACTGTTTGCGGTGCAGGGAGGTTCCTGCTGCATGGGAACGCACACGAGAAAGGCATGCAATGGCGAAGAAGGAAACGAAAGGGACGACCGGAGCTCGAAGGACCAAGAGCAGCGGGACGGCGGCGACTGCAAAAAAGGCGCGCCAGTCGGGCAAAGGCCAGCGGTCGAGTAAGAACCGCAGTAGCAGCAGGACCGCCGCAGACGCACTGATCGGGCTTTTGGAAAGTCCGCTCGTTGCCGACGTCATCGCGGCGGGGGCTGCGGCCGCGCTTGCAGTGATCGCTCAGCGGGGCATCAGCCGCCGGGCCCAGGGCACGTCATCGAGCGCCCTGAAGACTGCGGCAAAAGCGGCGGCGGCGGCAATGGGCGCCCGGATTGCCGAGGAGATCGACGAGATCAGGAAGAGTGCGAAGGAATCGGGCCGCGAAGAAGAGTGATTCGCGCGTTGCCGACGTCCCGCTCGACCTCGATCGAGCAGGACTTCGGATCCACGGCTATCCCGCGCGCCGTCTCAATGGCGATCCATGCGCCGGGAGCCGCCCAGCCGGCGCTTATGGCACTCTGCAGCGCAAGAGTGCCGGAGTCCGGCGCGTAGGGAGGATCGGCGAAAATCAGGTCGAACGGGTCTTGCTCGGGAAGCCGTTCGACCGGACGGGCAAAGACGAGCGCCCGCTCGCTTGCGCCAAGACAGTCGATGTTGCTCCGGATTACCGCGACCGCTTTTGAATCCTGCTCGACAAAGCAGGCGAAGCGAGCGCCCCTCGACAAGGCTTCCAGCCCGAGCGCTCCGCTTCCCGCATAGAGATCGGCGACCCGAAGCTCGTCGAACGCGCCGAGCCGGCTTGCGAGCATCGAGAACAGGGTTTCGCGGACCCGGTCGCCGGTTGGACGAGTCGCAGCGCCGTCGGGCGCAATGAGCCTTCGCCCGCGCCACTCGCCCGCGATGATCCTCATTTGAGGGTCGAGCGGAACGCCTCGAGCTCGCCCTGCGGAACTTCATCGACCTGCCCGGGCTCGAGCCCGCGAAGATCGAACGGCCCGTAAGCGGTCCGGATCAGCCGCGACACCTGCAGGCCCAGATGCTCGAGCACGCGCCGGACCTCGCGGTTCTTGCCCTCCGTCAGGCTCATCTCGATCCAGCAGTTGCGCCCGGTCCGCCGCTCCAGGTTGGCGTTTATCGAGCCGTAATGGATGCCCTCGACGGTGACCCCCTCGGCGAGCTCCTCGAGCTTTTCCTGAGTGACAGGGCCGAACGCCCGCGCCCGGTAGGTCCGCACAACCCCGCTCCTCGGCAGCTCAAGGCTTCGCTTCAGGCCTCCGTCGTTGGTGAGAAGAAGCAGCCCTTCGGTCATGAAATCGAGCCGCCCGACCGGAATCAGTCTGGGAAGGCCCTTGGGC
>JACDCV010000154.1 GCA_013817375.1 Sphingomonas sp. | reverse complement strand
GAGCGCGACCGTTCGTGTGCCCGACTGAAGGCTTCGCCTGAGCAATGTCGATTGAAGGTCCCAGTCGCCAAGCATCGCCGCCGTCGATCCGAGGCTATGCGAATCGACGATCGCCACGCCCGCCCAGCGGCTTGCGGCGTCGATCCGCTCAAACCGCTGGTGGGCAACATCGTCGGGAACGGTGACGATCACCGGCTCTTCCTGTCCGGCGATGGTTTCGAGCAACTGCGGCGGGGGAGCGACCCCGTCGGCCAGAAGCAGGATGAGTCCGCCGGCCTCGAAGCGGCTCGCCGCCTCCACCCCGTCGGTGACCGTGATCAGCGGCAGGCCGTCCTGCTGTAATCGCTCGAAAACCTGGTTGAGAGCGATCGGGATCTGGTCGACGATGACGACGATGGGCGCTGCGCCCGCGGCGGCGGCGCAGCGCACCTGATATTCGAGCAAAGTCCGGCCGGCGATCGGGAGAAGCGCCCGAAGCGCTCCCGAGTCGTCCTCCAGATAGGCTGCAATCAGCGCTCCGAGCGCCATTCATTCCCCCTTTGGCGAAGCGCCTCCCAAGGGCGCTCGATAGCCAGTGTTCTAATCGCTTTCACCCGCAGACAAAGATGGTAAACTGCCATTGCCATGACAGCCAGCCGCCCGCACGCCGCCTCCAGCGATCAGCCGGATCCGGAAGTTCGTCCAGCCGAGAGCGGCGATCCCGCTCCAGCGCTGGGTTTCGACCCCATCCAGTGGAACGAGAGCAGGGCGGAAGCCGAGCCCGCGACCCCCGGCGGCCGGGCCGTGCTGGCGACCGCTCTCATCGTGCTTGCGATTCTGTGGACAGCCTTCACCGCCTGGTCGGCAGGACGGGTTCTTGGCGGGCAGCCGCTGACGTCCCCGGCAATCGCCGAATGGGTGGCGGTGGCGACCGGCCCGCTGGCGCTTCTCGGACTTGTCTGGCTGATGTTCGGCCGCACCCGGCGCAAGGAAGCCGAGCGCTTCACGCGATCGGTGATCACCATGCGGACCGAGGCGCGATCGCTCGAAACCCTGCTTCAGGTCCTGTCGCAGCGGATCGGCGACAGCCGGTCCGAGCTGACGATGATCAGCCAGCATCTGATGCAATTGGGCGACGAGGCGACCGGCAAGCTCGGCGGGATCACCCGCGAATTCGATTCGAGCAGCGAGAAGCTGAAGAACCATGGCGAAGCGCTCGACCGCGCCGCGGAAACCGCGCGAACCGACATCGCCGTGCTTCTTGACGATCTGCCGCAGGCCGAGCAGCATGCGCGCTCCATCTCCGAACAACTTCGCGGAGCGGCCAGCGAGACCGCGACCAGGGCTGCCGAATTCGACCAGCAGCTTGCAGCGCTCGCCGACCGGACCCGTGAAGCGGACGAAATCGTCGCTTCGGCTGCGCAGCGGTTGGTCGCCCACCTCACCCATATCGAGAGCGCCGGCGCTGCGGCCGCCGCCCGCGTCGGCGAAGCGGAAGCTGGCTTCTCGGGCGCGGTCGATTCGCTTCTCGGCCGAACCGCAACGACTCTCGACGAAATTCGCGCTGGAATTGACATCCAGGGCGCCGCGGTCACCGCGCTTGTCGAACAGGCGTCCGCAGGGATCGGCCGCGCCGGAGTGGACGCCGCCAACGCGCTCGGAACCAACGTCAATACAGCGACGAGCGCGCTCGAGACTCTCACCGGCCGAGTCGCGGAGCAGGAACGGGCTTCGCAGCGGATGGTCGCCGAAATCGACCGTGCGCTGAGCGAACTCGACCAGCGCTTCACCCACCTCGCCGAAGCGGGCGACGAGCGCGCCGGCAGGTTCGTCGAGGCGATCGGCCGCTCGCGCTCCGAGCTGGAGGCTCTAAGCGAGCAATCGGGCGCCCAGCATGAGTCGATCGACACGCTTGCCGAGCGGACCCAGGCGCTTCGCTCCAGCGTCGAGGACCTTTCGGGTGTGGTTCGCGAGCAGCTCGGCCAGGCGCTCGAGGAGACGAACGCGCAGGCCAGCCATCTCGTGGAGGCGGCGCGCTCCGTCCGCCCGGAAATCGAATGGGTGCGCGATGCGGCAGTGGAAGCGAGCGAGCGGCTCGGCTCCACCGGCTCCGCGATCGCCGAGCAGCAGGACCGGCTGGCATCTTTGCTCGGCTCGCTGGATGAAGGCGTCGGCAATGCCGAGGGCCGGCTCGGCTCGCTGTCCCAGGCCATCTCACAAGCGCAGTCGGAAGCCGCGGAGCTAACCCACGAGACCGGGCCGGCGCTGGTCCAGGCGATGGTGCAGGTGCGCGAGGCCGCGGCCCATGCCGCCGAGCGCGCTCGTGAAGCCATTGCAAAGGTTATTCCCGAGGGCGCCGAGAACCTTGGCGAGGCGACCCGCGAAGCGCTGGAGCGGGCGATCCGCGAGGGCATCGAGGACCGGCTTCGGGAGGTCGAGGGAGTCGCCGCGCGAGCGGTTGAATCGGCGCGCTCGGCGACCGACCGGCTGACCAACCAGATGCTCGTTCTGGGCCAGAGCGCGAGCGCTCTCGAGCAGCATATCGAAAAACAGGACGAACAGCGGCGCGAGGCCGACAGCGAGGCCTTTGCAAGGCGGGTCGCGCTGCTGATGGATTCAATGCATTCGGCCTCGATCGACGTCGGCAAGATCCTGTCCGACGAAGTCGACGACAAGGCCTGGGAATCCTACCTCAAGGGCAATCGCGGGGTCTTCACCCGCCGGGCCGCGCGGCTGATCGGCGGAAGCGAAGCCAAGGCGATCCGTGCCCATTATGAACAGGATGGCGAGTTCCACCAGTCGGTGAACCGCTATGTCCATGACTTTGAATCGATGCTTCGCCGGGTCCTTGCCGAGCGCGACGGCGGGATGATGGCGGTGACTTTGATGTCGTCCGACATGGGCAAGCTCTACGCGGCTCTGGCGGACTCGATCGACCGCCACCGCTGAAAAGGCCGTCAATTGTAGAAGTCGAGGTGGTCGGGGGTGATCCAGCCGTAGGTCCAGTTCGCATAATATAAGCCGAACAGGACCATTGCGAGGCCCGCTGCAAGAAGCAGGTGACGGCCCGGGCTGAACCGGTGGGGAGCGCTTTCGGCCTGGCCGGGGACCAGCTCCTTCCCCAGCTCCTCGTCGGTCTTCACCCCGAACGGAAGCAGGATGAAAGCGCTGCCGACGAAAAACAGGAAATAGATCGCCGAGATCGACGTCCAAGTCACCCGGCGGCGACCCTTACGACCATGACCTCGACGATCGGTTTTTTGCCGGTCCAGGCCGTCGCGCAGCGACGAACCGCGACCCGCACCGACTCGCGCATCTTGTCCTCGGTCGACGAGGGGTCGAAGGCCCGCTCGGCCGAGATCGTCGCATCGGCGATGAAGTCGTCGCGATCCTCTTCGACCGGCAGGCCGAACGGCCGAATGAGCGGCTTTCCGGCGAGGCGGCCGCCGGAATCGACCGGCAGGGCAACGGCGACCAGGCCACCGACACTGATCCGCCGCCGCTCGGTCACGGTCGGGCCATCGGCGGCGAGGATCACGTCGCCGTCGAGAACCAGGCGGCCGACCCGAACCGTGTCGATCTTCCTGGGCTCTCCGGGGGCCAGCCGGACGACGTCGCCATTGGCCTGGACAATCGCCGTTGGGATGCCGCGAGCGCGGGCGAAGCGCGCATGTTCGGCAAGGTGGCGCGGCTCGCCATGAACCGGGACCAGGATTTGCGGGCGGATCCACTCGTACATTGCGGTAAGCTCCGGCCGTCCTGGGTGGCCGGAGACATGGACGTGCGCCTGCTTTTCGGTGACGATCCTGGCGCCAATGCCCGACAGCGCGTTCATGATCCGCCCGATCGCGATCTCGTTGCCCGGGATGACCTTGGACGAGAAGATCACCGTGTCGCCCTCGACAAGCTTGAGCTCATGGCTTCCGGTAGCGATCCGCCCGAGCGCTGCGCGTGGCTCGCCCTGCCCTCCGGTGGCGATGATCAAAACCTCCCGCTTGGGAAGCCGCATCGCCTCTTCGAACGAGATGCTCTTGGGGAAGTCCAGCAAATAGCCGGTCGCCTGAGCGACCCTGATGATCCGGTCGAGCGAGCGGCCGGCGACGCAAACCTGCCGGCCTGTTTCGACGGCGACTTCGCCGATCGTCTTCAGCCGCGCTGCATTAGAGGCGAAGGTGGTGACCAGCACCCGGCCCTTCGCCTTTGCCACCTGCTCGCGAAGGCCTTCGTGCACTCCCCCTTCGGAACCCGACCGCTCTTCTTCGAACACGTTTGTGGAATCGCAGACCAGCGCCAGAACGCCCTGGTCGCCGATCGCCCTAAGAGTCTCGTCGCTGGACGGCTGTCCGAGCAGATTGGTCTCGTCGATCTTCCAGTCGCCGGTGTGGAAGACCCGCCCGTGAGGCGTCTCGATCAGCAAGCCATTGCCTTCGGGGATCGAGTGGGCAAGCGGCACGAAGCGCACCTTGAACGGGCCGACCTCGACGCTGCCGGTGCGGTCGACGATGTTCAGCGGGACGTGGCCGGTCAGCCCCTCCTCCTCCAGCTTCGAGGCGATGAGGCCCGCGGTGAAGGGGGTCGCGTAGAGC
>JACDCV010000153.1 GCA_013817375.1 Sphingomonas sp. | reverse complement strand
AGGGAACTGCTGAGCGCGTAAAGATGGAAATCGGCGCCGCTCGAGCTCCCCAGGATGGTGTAGGCCTTACGACGTACGTGCGTGGGCGCGACGTTGGCAAAGGCGTGCCGAGTGAGATCACTCTTAGCGAGGCTCAAGTCGCCGAGGCAGTGGTCGAGCCGGTCAATCGGATCATCGAAGTCGTTCGTGCTGCGTTGGAGAACACGCAGCCCGAGATTGCTGCCGATGTAATCGACGAAGGTATCACTATGACCGGCGGCGGCTCGCTGCTGCGCGGGATTAGTTCTGTGCTTCAGGACGAGACTGGCCTGCCTGTGCGGCTTGCGGAAGATCCAATGAACTGCGTCGCACTTGGTGCAGGCCGAACTCTGGAAGAGCCGATTTACCGAGGGGCATTGGCAAACGCTTGACGGATGGACGCGTGATTACTGCGGCGATGTCTCTCGACAGCAGCCGCTTCCGCAGTCACTCCTTGCCTAGGTTCCGAAAGCCAACGGACCGAGTACACCAAGTCCGCACTAGACACTCCTGAAGTTGAGTACGGCGTTTAGTACGAACATGATCGACCCAGCTGCGATCGAAGCCAGTGCTCTGGCCAGCAGGTAGTGCATCGACGTCCATTCCGTGATGGCTGCGAACAGCAGGACCATGATGACGAGCCCGATGCCGGCATTCGCCAGGAAGTAGCCGTACCCTTGCGCCAGTCCACGGGTGGTACCGCGGAATATCCATGATCTCGCGACAGCGTAGTGCAGCGAATTGGCGACGGCGAAAGACACTGCGGCAGCTACTGTCTCGTCCATCTTCGCAAACTCGACGAATACCCACATCAGACTGAGACCGAGGGCGAACGTAACACTGCTTACCAGTGCATCGCGCACGAGGAGATCAGCGGCATTGCGCGATAGCAGTCGGCTCACGAGACTGGGCACGAGGACCAGCCTACCATCAGCGCTTCTCCAATGCCGAACTAAAAGGCTGTGACCGAACGGCTTCACACGCCGCTACCTGGACCACTCAGTGGGGGCCGGGCAGACCGACTTCACCTACTTCAAGATCATCGGGTGGGGGTGGATGTATCTCTCGACCGTGCTCGACGATTACTCGCGCTACATCATCGCCTGGAAGCTGTGCAGCACGATGCGGGCCGAGGACGTCACCGACACGCTCGATCTGGCGCTGACGGCCTCGGGCTGTGACCAGGCCAATGTCCGCCACAGGCCCCGCCTGCTCAGCGACAATGGTCCCAGCTACATTGCCGGCGAGCTGGCGGACTACATCGAAGCCCGGCGGATGAGCCACGTGCGCGGGGCACCCTTCCATCCGCAGACGCAGGGCAAGATCGAGCGCTGGCACCAGACCCTGAAGAACCGCATCCTGCTGGAAAACTACTTCCTGCCCGGCGACCTCGAAGGCCAGATCGAGGCGTTCGTCGAGCACTACAATCACCAGCGCTACCACGAGAGCCTGGACAATGTGACGCCCGCCGACGCCTACTTCGGACGAGCCGATGCCATCATAAAACAGCGAGAAAGGATCAAACGGCAGACCATCGAATATCGGCGCTTGCAGCACCGTAAGCTCGCCGCATAATATCAACCCCCAGACGAGGCCGACACTCCGCTAATTTATGCCGTGAGTTGCGCCAAATGTTCTGACGACGGACACCCCTGCTCGCTCAGGCTCGATCCCTAACCCCGCGCCCAACTATCGGATTCAGGTCGATCGAATTCTGCCATTGAACCCCTCGGGGTAAAAGCCACCCTGCATCACGCCCTGCGCCGGATTGCCATAGATGATATTGAGCGCGTGCTCGGGGGTCCGCCCGAACGCAATACCGTTCTGATTGGCCGGCGTGATGTTCGCCATGTTACCAACCTTGACCGGTGCCTGGTCGAGATCCTGTGGGCCATCAAGCCGGTCGCGAAATTCAGAAAGGGCGGCGGCGCGCGACCGCCACCTATCGCCCATCTTGTAGATGACCGACCGGATCGCTCCCATGTGATAGCCTTCGCTGCCCAGCAGGCCCGCGGCGGACTCGCGCAGCGTCAGGCTGCGCAGCTTTTTCGCCGATCCCTTGAGTACACTGACCCCGACATCTTCGAACAACATTCCGCCGAGGAAGAAGTCCATCTCGTTTCCGAAGGGGTCGAAGTCCGGCAGCCCCGCCGCAGCTGCAACGGCCGCAAACCCTGCGTCCATATCGATCGGTGGCCGCTGGGACGCCTGGCTACCGGTTATGGCCCGAACGAAATTGATATGTGCGACCTCATTGCCGGCAATGTTCTTGATCATTCCTTCGCGCGCCGGGCTCGAGAACTGGACCTTGCGGCCGCCCTTTACCGGCGCGCCGAACGATGTTCGAAACACGTCGTCGACGGTAATGCCAAGCCCACCGCGCAGATAATAGTCGGTCTCGAGATATTCGAGGTTCAATGCGAAATTGAAGATGTCGATGTCGGTCGAACTCTCCGCTTGCTGGGCGACTGCCTCGTTAAGCGGAAGGGCGGTAGATGTCGCGATCGCGCCCATCGCGACGAGAGCCGCCTGGCCAGTCGAAAATCCGAACAGCGAGCGACGATCCTGATCGATCTGTTCCATTCAGGCTCTCCTGCTCTGGCTGGGATGCATCGCGTGGCGCACGACGCCTTTGACGCCATCGGGAAAGAAGCCGCCGCGCTTCGCTTCCTTATCGGGGTTCATGAAAACGATGTTGAGAACGTCCTGCGGCGGCCTGGGGAAGCTGCGTCCCTGGGGATCGGTCGGCGAGATGACGACCTCGCCGGGAAACACTTCGCCTTGGCTGATCAGCTGTTCCTTCGGCCCGGGCACGGTGTGCACGCTTGTCCGGTTCGGCCGTCGATTATTAGGGCTTTCAGCGGCACCGCGGGCGCGCGCGATCCCGTCGGCAGCGGCGACCATCCGCGGCCCCATTTCGGCAATCGTGGCCCGAATGGCGCCAGCGTGATAGGCTTCGATCGCAAGGATTCCCGCCGCGGCTTCGATCGAGTCATCATCGGCGAGGAGGTCGGCGCCGCCGACATAAGCGGTCACCCCGACATCCTCGAAGATGAAGGCGCCGAGGATGAAGGATTCCTCATCGGCAAAGGGATCGAAATTTGGCCCGAGCCCGGCCTGCACGCCGAAAGTGCGGAAGCTGGTCTGGAGATCGATCACCGGCCGATTGATCTCGATCAGCGGTGAGGAGGAGATGGTGCGCCGGATGAACCTGACGTGGTTGGTTTCGTCTTCAGTAATTTCGGCGAACATTTCGGCGATCCACGGCGTGCGGAACTGGACCCGTCGCCCGCCGAGCACTGCTCCGGGGTTTGGGCCGATCAGCTCCGCCGAAAGGCCTTCGCCATAAACTCCCCGGCGGTAGAATTCCGCCTCGAGATATTCGAGGTTGAGCGCGAAATTATAGACCGCCGGATCGGTCAACGGGTTGGGCAGGAGCGCTAGGCCAACGCCCTGCGGGATAAGATTGGCACACCCCGACAGCGCCGCACCCGCGCCGACGAGACCAGCTGAAAACGCGCGCAATGCTTGGCGGCGGGTGGGTTCTAGGGCGGGAAAGAACATCGCTGTCTCCGGCTTCACCGGCCAAGGCGACGCGGTGAGGAGACAACCGATTGATTAAGAGCAAGTTCCGGGCACTGTCAGAGCAAATGCACCGCCTTGCGACGTGACGTAAATTGGCTAGGGCACACGCATGCCTAGACCCCCTAAATCCGCAAGTCCGTTCCGCTATTTCAATTCATCACCGGAGATCATCCGCCTGGCTGTGATGATGTACGTCCGGTACCCGCTTTCGCTGCGTAACGTCGAGGATCTGCTGATCGAGCGGGGAATCGACATCTGCCACGAAACCGTCCGCTTCTGGTGGAACCGGTTCGGCCCGCTGTTTGCGGCGGATGTCCGACGGCGACGTATTTGCCAAATGCTCGGTTATCGGCACTGGCGCTGGCATCTCGACGAGATGGTTGTGAAGATCAACGGCGAGCTACATTACCTGTGGCGCGCGGTCGATCAGGAAGGCGAGGTACTGGAAAGTTACGTGACAAAATCACGAAACCGAAGGGCGGCCGTGCGGTTCATTCGCAAGGCGCTGAAGCGCCATGGCACACCAGAGGTGATCGTCACAGATGGGCTTCGATCGTATAGCGCGGCGATGATCGAGCTGGGCAATGCCGGCAAGCAGGAGGTCGGCCGTTGGGCCAACAATCGCGTGGAGAACAGCCATCTGCCTTTTCGACGACGAGAGCGAGCGATGCCGAGATTCCGACAACCGAAGACCCTGCAGAAGTTCGCTTCCGTTCACGCCGATGTCCACAATCACTTCAACGCCGAACGTCACCTCGTCGATCGACCAACGTTCAAGCAGCGACGCGCGGCCGCCTTGGCCGAGTGGCAGCACCTCGCTGCCTAGACCGGCCCTCAAAGCACGAATTGCGTGCATCGGGGGCAAGTGCGGATTAGTCTGACAACACCCACGTCCGGCATGACCGTGCGCATGACCGCAACGACGGCTACGGTGGCTATGATGGCAGATATGGCAACTATCAGCCC
>JACDCV010000152.1 GCA_013817375.1 Sphingomonas sp. | reverse complement strand
GATGCGGGCTGGTGAACACATGGACCTTGTGGCCGCCCGCCTCGAGCATCGCTCGAAGGAAAGCGCAGGCCGATCCCTTGCCGTTGGTTCCGGCGACATGGAAAACGGGTGGAAGCCGGTCCTGCGGCCGGCCGAGCCGGTCGAGGAGCTTCGTGATCCGGTCGAGGCCAAGCCTGTCGCCGCCCGGCGAAAGCGTTGCGAGCCGGTCAAGCTGAGCCTGAACGGCCGCATTATCCGACCGAGCGAAATCCGCCATTCAGGCTGCCTTTTTCTTCTCCGGCATCAGATAGAAGATCAGCTTTGCGAGCATCTCCTTAATCTGCTGCCGGGGCACCACCATGTCGACCATCCCGTGCGCCAGTAGATATTCGGCGCGCTGGAAGCCCTCGGGGAGCTTCTCGCGGATCGTCTGCTCGATCACCCGCTGGCCGGCAAAGCCGATCAGCGCTCCAGGTTCGGCGATCTGTATGTCGCCGAGCATTGCATAGGATGCCGTCACTCCTCCGGTGGTCGGGTCGGTCAGGACGACGATATAGGGCAGGCCGGCTTCGCGAAGCTCGGCGATTGCCACCGTCGTTCGTGGAAGCTGCATCAGCGACAGCAGGGCTTCCTGCATCCTGGCTCCTCCCGACGCGGTGAAAATCACGTAAGGCGCCCGGTCGGCGATCGCGGCCCGGACGCCGGTGATGAATGCCGTGCCGACGGCGATACCCATCGACCCGCCCATGAACGCGAAATCCTGGACTCCGACGACTGCGGAATGGCCGCCGATCCGCCCCCGCGCGTTGAGCAAGGCATCGCGTTCCCCTGTCCTTGAGCGCGCTTCCTTCAAACGGTCGATGTAGCGCTTGCTGTCGCGGAACTTGAGCGGGTCCTCGCGAACATCGGGCGTGGGAATCATCTCATAATGACCATCGTCGAACAGATGGCCGAAGCGATGCTTGGGGCCGATCCGGTCGTGATAGTCGCAGCGCGGGCAGACCCGCTGATTATCCTCCCATTCCTTGAGGAATACCATCGTCCCGCACTTGACGCATTTGTGCCAGAGCGTGTCGGTGGTCTGCCGTTTGGGAAGGAATGGAATTCCGCTGCGCACGCGGCTGAGCCAGCTCATCGCATCCTCACGAAGCCAAGGTGTGAGCGGCGGGTAGTCGCAAGCACCGCCGCTTGTCCACTTCTCACAGCGTCGAGGCGATCGCCCGCAGCGCTTCGGCGGGATCCTCCGCTTGCGTGACCGGACGGCCAATCACCAGGATCGACGCTCCGTCATCAAGCGCGGCGCGGGGGGTGACGACCCGTTTCTGGTCGCCAGCTCCGCTGCCCTTGGGACGAACTCCGGGGACCACGAAGAAGCCATCGCGCCAGCTGCCGTGCGCGGACTTCACTTCCGCTCCCGAACAGACGATTCCGTCTAGGCCCGCTCCGCGAGCAAGCGCTGCAAGCCGCTCGACCTGCGCGGAAGGCTCGCCGCTCACTCCTGTCGATTGCAAATCTTGGCCGTCGAGGCTGGTCAGGACCGTTACCGCGACGACTTTCGTTCCGGCCGGCGCGGCGGCCCTGGCCTGCTCCATCATCGCTTTGCCTCCCGCGGCATGGACGGTCAGCACGAAGGGCTCCAATGGCGCCAGGGCCCGAACCGCCTTGGCGACGGTATTGGGAATGTCGTGGAGCTTGAGGTCGAGGAAGATCGGCAGTCCAAGTCCGGCGATCTCGCGAACTCCTGCCGGGCCGTTGGCGGAAAAGAATTCCAGCCCGAGCTTCACTCCGCCGGCGAAGCTGCCGAGAGCCTGCGTAAGCCGTTTCGCCTGTTCAAGGTCGGGCGTGTCGATTGCAACGAAGATGGGGTTCATTGGGCCTGCTGCGGGTCCGTTTCCGGAGCGGCGGCTGGCTGGCGCTGCGGCACGGAAAGCCGGTTCTGCAGCCGCCACAGCCTGGCTCGGTAGGTCAACACCGTCGGAACGAAGGTGAGCACGAAGACGATCGCCAGGAGCACCGGGATTTTCACGTCCGCTTGCAGATTGCCCCACAGCTCGATTGTCACGTCGCGCCAGTTCCGCACAGCGAACAGGGTCACCAGCACTGCAACGACGATCCAGAACAGGGTCTTCAAAAAGCGCAACGGACGCCCTCCTCGTAAGGCCATTAAGCGACCCTCGAAGCGTTGGCCAGACGATGGCCACCGGAACTTCGTCGCACCAACGCTTCGCTTCGTCGCAGCCTGGGCCTGGCCCGGTTGAGTGGCGAATCCGCACCGGCAACAGAAGTGCACGGGGAGTGGGTGTTTGAAGACAAGCTTGATGGTCGCGATCGGTGCGGGGGCCTTGCTCCTGGGGACCGCCGTTGTTCCCACCCGCCCCGTGGCCGACGACGGCAAGGAGAAGATCGAGGCCGCCAAAGCGCCACTGGCGGCGGTAACTCCGGCCGCCCGGCAGCGCATAGATTATGCGGCGCTCGACGCCCGGCTGAACAAGCTGATGGAACGCCCATCGATGGTTGGGCTGACCGTCGGCATCGTCGAGAATGGGCGGATCACATTTCTGAAGGGCTATGGCGAAACACTTGCCGGCTCGGGCGAGGCGGTGACTCCGCAAACCGTTTTCCGTTGGGCATCGGTGTCGAAGGGCGCTGCCTCGACCATGGTCGCGAAGCTGGCCGAGCAGGGAAAGGTCGACCTGTCGGCGCCGGTCGCCCAATATAGCGAGAGCCTGAAATTGCCGGGAGGCGCCGAGCAAAGGGCGACCGTCGGCGACGTTCTCAGCCATCGCGTCGGCCTTTACCGCAACGCCTATGACAACAAGCTGGAGGAAGGGCAAAGCGCGGCCTCGCTGAGGTCGCAGTTCGCCCAGCTCAACCTCATCTGCCAGCCCGGCACCTGCTGGAGCTATGGCAATATCGCTTATGATGCGGCCTCGGAGATCGTCGAGCGGCAGACCGGACGCCCGTATGAAGAAGCGCTCAGGCGCAATTTGTTTGACCCTATCGGAATGGCCAGCGCAAGCGCGTCGCGTGAGGGCCTGATCAGCTCGCCGAGCTGGGCTCACCCCCATAATGCCGGCCGCCGCGAGGTCGAGCTGACCGATGCCTATTACCGGGTCCCGGCGGCCGGCGGGATCAACAGCAATATCAAGGACCTGGCGCTGTGGATGCTCGCGCAGATGGGCCAAATGCCGGGCGTCGTTTCGCCCAATGTGCTTCAGGCAATCCAGGCGCCGGTGGTGGAGACGCCCCGCCAGCGCGGCCGGCTCCGCAAGTTCCTCGAGCGCCTGGGGACCGCCTGGTACGGCTATGGCTGGCGAAGCTATGATTATGCCGGGCACCGGATCGTCGGCCACCGCGGCGGGCTCAACGGCTATCGGTCGCTGATCCTGTTCGACCCGAAGCTGAATAGCGGGGTGGTCGCAATGTGGAACAGCAACACCAACCAGCCCGGAGGTCTCGAGTTCGAGGTCATGGACATGATCTACCAGCTGCCGTTCCGCGACTGGCTGGATGTCGATGCCTCAGGGGCGGCCGTCGCCGCCGTGCCGGAAGAGGCGGACCAGGAAAACAGCGGAACCAGCGCCCGCTAGTCGGGAAAAAGGCGGCGGACAATGCCCGCCGCCCGTAAGTGCCCGCAGCCTTAGCTCTGGGCTTCCATGCCGTGCTTGAGCTGGCTCATCTGGTCGTGGCCGGACCGAACCGACTGATAGACTCGCTCGACAACCTGGCGCGAATCGCCGGTGAGGTCGCCGCCGCTCAATGCGGTTTCAAACTTCTCCTTGAGATAGTCTTCGCCCGCCTCGACCGTATTGACGATCTTCTCGTCGTCGCGGCCGGTGACTGCAGCCTTGAGATCCAGCCAGCGCTGGTGGGTCTTGCCCATCATCGAGCCATCGTCGGGCGGGGTTCCGCCAAGGCGGCGAACTTCGGAACGAAGGTCCTCGACCGCCTGGCTACGCTCGCTGGCGCGCTCGCGGAAGATCTGCTGGAAGCGCGTGTTCTCGGTGTTTGCGGCAGCGTCCTCATAACCGTTGACGCTGTCGATCAGGGTCGTGGTCAGCGTTTCGAGGGTGCCGACCTGTCCGTCGTTGTCCATTTTACTCTCCATTACTTGGCGTTTCAGGTTACGAACGCCTGAGCAACGAAGGCGATGCGCCCGATTTCGGAAAGTTCCGAAAACATCGCGAATTAAGGGCGGTCGGTCGACGCTTCTTAGGCGCCGACTCGCATCGCGAAGCAGGAGCAGATGATGACGGTCAAAATCAGGACGGACGCTTGAGCCAGGAGGCCGAGGAAGCCGCGGCGCGGCCGGTTAGCGGCACTCGTCCTTATATCGTGCTCGCGGCGCTCGTCGCAGGGCTGCTGTTGGGCACGCTCTCCGGGAGCCTTGCTGGAGACGCGCGCTCCTGGTGGGTCGAGGGAGCGACGATCGTCGGCCAGCTATGGCTCGATGCCTTGAAGATGACGGTCGTGCCGCTCGTCGTGGCGCTTTTGGTCACCGGCATCGCCAAGGGGGCCGAAGCGGCGAGAGCAGGGCGGATCGCCGGCCGGACCGCGGTCTGGATCGTTGCCGTCTGCACCGCCTCGGCGATCTTCGGGGCGGTCGCCATCCAGCTGCTCAT
>JACDCV010000022.1 GCA_013817375.1 Sphingomonas sp. | reverse complement strand
TTTCGCGGAGCCGTCGTCTCAAGCTCATTCGGTCAAGCTCTTCGACCGGCAGGGCGAGGAAAAGGTTTATCCGATTGCTAAGGTAGAACATGGCCCGCTTGAAGGCTTCGCGCTGCGCCAGGTCCTCTGCCTCCGCTGGGTCCTCTATTCCCCAGTGCGCCGTGGTTGGGTGCCCCGGCCAGACCGGGCATGTCTCGCCAGCGGCATTGTCACAAACGGTAAAGATGAAGTCCATTTCGGGCGCTCCGGCCGTTGCGAACTCGTCCCAGCCCTTTGACCGGAGGCCTTCTGTCGGAAGACCGACCTTCTGAAGTAGGCGCAAAGCCTCGAGGTGACCTCGCCTTTTGGATAGCTCCCAGCAGAGTAGGCCTGGAATCGCCCTTTCCCCGCTTGATTGAGCAACGCCTCAGCAAGGATCGATCGGGCCGAGTTCCCGGTGCAGAGAAACAAGACATTGTGGCTTTTCATCGCCGAAAATTACTGCCCCCAGATGACACACACACGTGACAGGCCACGCATCAGGCTAGCGTCCAGAGTGGGTGGAAAGCGGGACATTAGCTCTGGCGAAATCCAGCCTTAGCCAAGAGGCCAACGGCGCCGGCACCACCTGCGCCTAGTAACTGGGCGAATGGTCGTCATCTTGCCATCGCACCAGAGGATGCTTGTTCCCACACAAGAATTTGGCGCAGCAGCTGTCCCGCCTGACGAACGCAACGATGCCGATTCGATTTCGCGCATTGTGTTGTAAGCCTTTCCGGCCTTGGAGTCGGCTGCTTACGGGACGCAGCGCCGGCTAGAAACTGGCCCGCACCGGATAGGCCGGTGCTATCCTACCAGACGTCAAACGCCGCGATGAGCCATTTGTAACGAAAGAGTCGGTTTACCTAGCTAACGCGTCGGGAAGTTTCCCATTCAAGGCCTACCGGCATGCCTTCCGATTTCGAGGATCTTGACGACAATCCCAGCAACCCCTCCGTCGGTCGTCGGCCAACAATAGGGGACGTCATCAATCGGCGCTATTCGCGGCGGAGCGCGGTCAAGGGCATGTTCGGCACGCTTGCAATCGCCGGCATTGGCCCCGGCTTAGCAGCTTGCGCGACGGTTGAACCGGGCGAGTTCCGAGAGAAAGAGTTTCGTGAGCTCGATCGCGGGGTGGACACGACTCATCATGTCGCTCCGGGCCATCACGCCGAGGTGCTGATCCGCTGGGGCGATCCGCTGTTCGATGGTGTCGGCGCGTTCGATCCGATGCGGCAGAGCGCGGAGGATCAGGAGCGGCGCTTCGGCTATAATAACGACTATGTCGGCTTCGTGCCTTTGCCGGCCGAGGCGCGCGGCGAGCAGCGCGGCCTGTTGTGCGTCAATCACGAATATTCGATCGCGGACCTGATGCTGCCGGGAGTCGCCGGGCGCGAAACCACCGCCGCGGAATGTGAGATCGAGAAGGCCGCGCATGGCGGCTCTATCGTCGAGGTCGTCCGGCGGCGCGGCACATGGAGTTATATTCCTGGCTCGCGCTACAATCGACGGATCACCGCGCGCACGGGAATAGCGCTCACCGGCCCCGCCGCAGGCAGCTCGCGACTTGCGACGAGTGCCGACCCCACCGGCCGCACCGTCACCGGAACGCTTAACAATTGCGCCGGCGGAATCACGCCCTGGGGAGCCTATCTTCTCGCCGAAGAGAATTTCAACGGCTATTTCTTCGGCACCGTGACCGGGCCCGAGGCGGCCAACCACAAAAGGTACGGCGTCCCCGGCGGGTGGTACGTGTGGGGCAAATATGATGCGCGCTTCGACATCGGCCGCGAACCAAACGAACCCAACCGCTTCGGCTGGATCGTCGAGGTCGATCCCATGGACCCCGACTCCCCGCCGAAGAAGCGCACCGCGCTCGGCCGATTCAAGCATGAAGGCGCGGAGAGCGTGCACAATCGCGACGGTCGGGTAGTGGTCTACTCGGGCGACGATCAAGCGTTCGACTATGTGTACAAGTTCGTCACCGCTGGCCGGTTCGACCCGCGCAACCCCGATTCCGGCCGCGACCTGCTCGACGAAGGCACGCTATACGTCGCCCGCTTTGACGCGGACGGAGCGATGGAGTGGCTGCCCCTGATCCATGGCCAGGGGCCACTGACCGCCGCCAACGGCTTTGCCGGGCAGGCCGACGTACTGATTGAAACCCGGCGCGCGGCCGACCTGCTCGGGGCGACGCCAATGGATCGGCCCGAGGATGTCGAGCCCGATCCGAACAGCGGCCGTGTTTACGTGATGCTGACCAACAATATAGCGCGCACGGCAGGCGACCTCAACGCCGCCAACCCTCGCGCAAACAGCGCATTCGGCCATATCATCGAGATCGTCGAAACGGATGGCGACTTCGCCTCGACGCGCTCGACTTGGTCGATCCTGGTGCGCTGCGGCGACCCGGCGGTGGCCGAGGTAGGCGCTTTATGGGGACCGGGGACGAGCGCGAACGGCTGGTTCGGATCGCCCGACACTGTCGCGATCGACGGCGAAGGGCGGCTTTGGGTTGCGACCGACGGTAGCGAAGTGCTCAACCGATGCGCCAACGGCATTTGGTCGGTCGAAACAAAAGGCGTGGTGCGCGGCTGCTCTAAGTTGTTTTTCCGTAACCCTACCGGCGCAGAGGTGTGCGGACCCCGCTTCACCCCCGACGGCGAAACTTTGTTCGTGGCGGTCCAGCATCCCGGCGACGATGGCGAGGGCTATCCGCCGCACGGCCGTCCGTCCACCTTCGCAGATCCATCGACCCGCTGGCCCGATTTCGATCCGCGCATGCCGCCGCGCCCCGCTGTACTTGCGGTGACGCGAACGGGCGGCGGCAGGATCGGCGACTGAACCGTGCGGATACTCAACAGTATTAGCGCCGCGATCCTCGAAAGCGCACATTGGCGTGCGCCGCCGCTCGGCCGCAGGCGGGCCCGGTTCCCACACCGGCGCTGCTGTGGCATCGGCAGGCGATGGCCCATTCAATGACTGTCGCCGAAGCACTTGACGAGCTGAGCACCATCTATCGATGCTCGGTCGAGAACCTGCGGGCGGCGCTGCAGGATTTCACCGAGCAAAGGCTCCCGCCATCGGCGGAAGCGCGGCGGGAAGGCTGCTTCGCCTATCCCGAGCTTCGACTCCGCTATGAGGGGCCGCCGCTCGACATCGCCCCCGCCCGGGCGTTCGCCCGACTCAACCAGCCGGGCACCTATGCATCGACGATCGCACAGCCCGACCTGTTCACGGGCTATCTGAAGGGCCAGCTCGACCAGCTCGTCGCCGACTATGATGTCGAAATATCCGTCACCCGCTCGAACAGCGAGATCCCCTACGCATACGTCGTCGACGACAGCGGGATCGACTTCCAGGACATCGGCCCGACCGAGCTGTCCCGCTGGTTCCCGTCCAATGAGCTTGCCGACATCGGCGATGAAGTGGTCGACGGGACCTGGGTGACTCCCCGCTCCGAGAGCCGGCCGCTGTCGCTGTTCGACGGCGCTCGCACCGACTTCAGCCTGGCCCGGCTCCAGCATTATACCGGGACTGCTCCCGCCGACTTCCAGCATTTCATCCTGTTCACCAACTATGTCCGCTACGTCGACGAGTTCGTCCGCTTCGCGATCGACAGCGTTCGCGACAAGTCAAGCGGCTACATTGCGCTGGCGACTCCCGGCGCCACGTTCCAGCGTGGCGACCTCACCGATGCGGAAGAGCAGATCGCCGCCGGTGGCTGGCGAAAGCACCAGATGCCGGCCTATCATCTAGTGCGCGCGGACGGCGACGGAATCACGCTCGTGAACATCGGTGTCGGGCCCTCGAACGCGAAGACTATCTGCGACCATATCGCCGTTCTCCGCCCGGAAGCGTGGCTGATGATCGGTCATTGCGGCGGCCTGCGGCCCAGCCAGTCGATCGGCGACTATGTGCTGGCGCACGCTTATTTGCGCGACGATCATGTGCTCGATGCGCAGCTTCCGGTCGAAATCCCAATTCCCGCGATCGCCGAGGTCCAGACGGCGCTGTTCGAATCGGCGCTGAAAGTGACCGGTGAAAACGAGGAGATGCTGAAACGGCGGCTTCGGACCGGCACCGTCGTCACCACCGACGACCGCAACTGGGAGCTTCAGTTCGCGCGCTCCGCGTTCCGCTTCAACCAGAGCCGGGCGGTCGCGATCGATATGGAGTCGGCGACGGTAGCGGCGCAGGGGTATCGCTTCCGGGTCCCCTACGGCACCTTGCTCTGCGTTTCGGACAAGCCGCTTCACGGTGAGCTCAAGCTGCCGGGGCAGGCAAATGCCTTTTACGGGCGAGCGATCGGCCAGCATCTTCGAATCGGGATCGAGGCGCTGGACCTGCTGAAGCGCGAAGGGCCAGCGCTTCACAGCCGCAAGCTGCGAAGCTTCGACGAGCCTCCGCTCCGCTAGGGGGTGCGGTTCTCCATTCGGCCCAGCTTCGGGGCCTCAGGGCCGGTTTTGAGCCAAGCTTCCAAAGCGTCGAGATCCTGCCCGGCGCCAACGGCGTAGCTGCCGCCCTGCAGCACTGTGAAATTGTCGCCGCCGCTGGCAATGAAGGTGTTCACGATGACCCGATACTCACGAGCCGGCTGGATAGTCGCCCCGTCCAGACGCATCTCGACGATCTTGTCGCCGGTGGGACGGCTGAGGTCGTAGGCGAAGAAAAAGCCACTCGAAGGCAGCAGCAGGTTGGGCAACTCGACGCTGTTGGCACCGCTTGCGAATTGCTGCTCGAGAAGCGCCCTGAGCTGCGCTCCGATGAGTGTCTTCACGACGAGGCTGTTGCCGAACGGCTGCATCGCGAAGACCTGGCCGAAGGTGACGCTTCCGTCCGCGGCGGGCACCAGGTCGGTGCGCACTCCGCCCGCATTCATGAAAGCGATCTGCGCGCCGTGCGCCCGGCCGGCGGCGAGCTGGGCGTCGGCGATCAGGTTTCCGGCACTTTGCTCGCGGTCTTTCGGAGCGCGGGTGACGGCACCGTTGAGCCGGCCGACGATCCGTGCCGCTTGCGGCGCCGCTGCCGCGGCGTAGCGGTCGACGATCGCCTTGGTTGCCGGGTCGGGGAGAAAGACGGGGAAGCCGGCGACGACCGGCACGTCGGCCGCCGTCGTCGAATAGCCTTCCCCCTGGACAATGACGTTGTTCGCCGCGGCCGTGCGTAAGGTGCCGTCGGGCCCGAATGTCAGGCGGATGTCGCTGACCAGGGTGCCGTAGCGGCCGGCACTGGTCAGGAGCAGCGGCCTGGCGCGGCCGGCTCCATCTACCTCGCAGACATAGGCGTTGTGGGTATGGCCCGAGACCAGGACGTCGATTGCCGGGTCAAGCCTGTCGATTATCGGAACGATCTCGCCGGAAAGGCCGGGGCAGCTCTTGTCGTTGTAGCCGCCGGTGGTGCCGCCGCCCTGGTGAAGGACGACGACGATCGCGTCCACCCCGGCTGCCTTGAGAGCCGGCACAGCGGCGTTCGCGGCCGCGACCTCGTCGGTAAAGGTCAGACCTGCCACGGCGGAAGGGCTCACCAGGGTCGCCGTGTCCTTCAGGGTCATGCCGATGAAGCCGACCTGCAGCGGCCCGAAGTCCGTGATCCCCGTGGCGGGGAAGAGCGGACTGCCGTTGGCAGTCAGCACGTTCGCCGCGAGGAAAGTGAAGTTCGCGCCGTCGAACGGCTCGACGCTACACGGCTGCCGGCTGGTGTGCTTCGCACAACCGCCGCGAGCGACTCGCAAGAGTTCGTCGGCGCCCCTGTCGAATTCGTGGTTCCCGACCGCGTGATAATTGACTCCGACCTCCTCCATCGCCGCGATCGTTGGCTCGTCGAGGAACAGCGCGGAAATCAGCGGCGACGCGCCGATCATGTCGCCTGCTGAAACGGTCACCGTATGGGGCTTGCCGGCCCGCAACATCTTGGCGGCGGTAGCGAGGCTGGCGACTCCTCCCGCCGGGACCAGGACTGGGTTGCCGTCCGGAGCGGCCGCATCGATCGCGGTCTTCGGCGGTTCGAGATTGCCGTGGAAGTCGTTGATGGCGAGGATCTGCACCTCCACCGCTGAGGACGCCGCAACCGGCCGCGGCGCCGTCACGCAAGCGCCAAGCGGCGCGATGGCCGCGAACAGCAGGAGTAGGCTCCGGCCGGTCACGGTTGCCGTCCGGCCACGGGTCGGGGCTCTGCGAACAGCTCGTTCAGATAGGCTGCGAGCCGTACACCTGCCTGCTTGAGCCGAAGCTCGACCATCGGCGTGTGCTTGTAGACATATTCGTAGGAAAGCTCGGTCTCTTCGGGATAGATCGTCTCGCGCACCCGGGCGCTT
Organism: Sphingomonas sp.; assembly: GCA_013817375.1. GTDB lineage: Bacteria > Pseudomonadota > Alphaproteobacteria > Sphingomonadales > Sphingomonadaceae > Sphingomicrobium. The sequence continues at coordinate 15,616 of JACDCV010000022.1, read as the reverse complement.
TCGCTGATCCAGTCGCGCGGATTGGCAGTCCACCAGGCAATCACGTCGGCGCTGCTGGTGTGCCGGTTCAGCCGCGCCGCAAGTTCGGTGAACGAATATTGCATGTCGTCGATGAGCGCCGTGTCCCACACCGCGTGGAGATTGGTGTCGCGGCCGAACCACTTGACCTTGACGGTGTTGCCGCCGCGGTCGCCCGGCCTTCCAACGTGGAGCGGCTGGTGAAGGTCGCCGACGACGTGGACGATGAACCGAAGCGCAAGTTGCCGGTCTTCGCGGCTAACGTTCGGGTTGCGCAGCATCCGGCGGAAGAACTCCAGGGCCTCTAGCGCATCTCCCTCCGGCGGCGCCTTATCGTAAGCAAAGCCGCCGACCGTCACATAATGCCAGGGGCTTGCGGTCTTCTGCCAGAAGGGATCGGGGTTGGAGCGCATTTCGTCCGGCCAGGTGGAGGCCTCCTCCAGCGTCTCTACACCGAGGATTTCACGGATCTGCGCGCGTGCTAGTCCGCTGAGATGGGTGTCGGCGACCGCTCCGACCGAACGGTGCCCGGTCTTGCCCCAGGCGAGCGCCGGGGAGGGAAGGCTTGCCGCGGCGATGGCAGCAATGGAAAACAGCAAAGGGATACGCATGGTCGACCAGAGCTCTTCAGATTCGGCAGGGAGTTAGGGAATGCCCTGTGAAGGCTGGTAAAGACAAGACGATGACAGACGAACAACTGATGGGGCTTGCCCGCAAGGCGGCGGCCAGGGCCTATGCGCCTTACTCGGACTTCCAGGTCGGCTGCGCAATCGAGTCGGTGGACGGCGAGTTGGTTACCGGAGCGAATATGGAGAACGTCTGCTATCGGCTGGGCATCTGCGCCGAGCAGAGCGCGCTCAGCGCGGCGCAGCATCGCTTCGGCCTCGACAGAATCGCCCGGATCGCGGTCGCTGGCGGCACTGGAGAGGTGGTCTGCACGCCCTGCGGCGGGTGTCGTCAGGCAATACTCGAGGCGGCTCAGCTCTCCGGCCGCGACATCCCCGTGCTGTGCGGAAGCGGCGACGGGGCCACTCTCGAACGCCACGGCATTTCCGACCTCATTCCCCACGGCTTCGGTCCCGCAAACCTGGATGATCCTAGGCCAGCTTGATCTCGCGAAGCCGCTGCTGGAGGTAATCGTTGGCCGTGATCGGAGGCCATTTCGGCTCCTCGCCTTCGGGCACCGTGTCCGGCAGCGCCTCAATCAGGAAGTCGGAGCGGAAGTGAAGGAAGAACGGCATCGAGTAGCGCGAGCGGCTCCGTCTTTCTGGTGGCGGATTCACCACTCGGTGCGAAGTCGAACGAAGCACGCCGTTGGTCAGCCGCTGGAGCATGTCACCGATATTGACGACCAGCTCGCCCGGCTCGGGTGACACCGGTATCCAGCGGCCGTCCATCGTCAGTAGCTCGAGGCCGGCCTCCTCGGCGCCAAGCAGTAGCGTGATCGCGTTGATGTCCTCATGCGCTCCGGCGCGCACATGGCTTCCCGGCTCATTACCGATCGGCGGATAATGGAGCAGTCGGAGCACGCTATTGCCGTCGCGAACCGCATCGACGAAATAATTCTCGTCGATCTTCAGGTGCCGGGCAATAGCGCGAAGGATCGTCAGCCCGCTGCGGTCGAAGGCGGCGAACAGTTCCCGGAACGTGTCTCTGAAGCTATCGACCTCCTGCGGCCAGACATTGTCGGGCATGTGGTCGCGGAACCGGTGGCCTGGCGGAAGGTCGCGTCCGACGTGCCAGAATTCCTTCAGGTCGTGGACTTTAGCACCCTTGGCCGTTTCGATGCCGAACGGCGTGTAGCCCCGGGCGCCGCCGCCGCCGGGAAGGCGATATTTGCGCTTGGCTTCGTCCGGGAGCGCGAAGAAAGCCTTCGCCTTCCCCTCAGCGCGGTCGACCAGTTCGTCGGGAATGCCGTGGTTGGCGACGATCGCGAATCCGAAATCCTCGAAGCTCCGGCCGATTCTCTCGGCAAACCTCTCCGGGTCGCTATCGGCCTCGCCGAGAGAAACGGAAGCGATCGAGTAGGCGGCGATACTGTCCATCGGGCCTGTTTACCAGAATGGCTTAGGGAAGCATCAGGCTTGCGAGCGCCGCGCTCATCAAATTGGCGAGGCTTCCGGCGATCAGCGCGCGAACGCCCAGGCGAGCGATCACCGGACGCTGGTTTGGGGCGAGCCCGCCAGTCACTGCAAGCTGGATCGCGATCGAGCTGATATTGGCGAATCCGCATAGAGCGAAAGTGACGATCGCCCGGCTTCGCTCGCCGAGCGCCGCGGCGGGGCCGGCGGCATTGCCGAGATCGATAAAGGCGACGAACTCGTTAAGGATGACCTTCGTGCCGAACAGGCCGCCTGCAACTCCCGCTTCGCTCCACGGGATTCCGATCAGGAACATCACCGGAGCGAAAAGCCAGCCGACGATCCTCTGGAAGGTCAGCCCTTCGACGCCGAACCAGCCGCCAAGGCCGGACAGCAGGCCGTTGGCGAGCGCGACCAGGGCAACGAACGCAAGGACCATCGCGGCGACCGCGACGGCGAGCTTGACTCCGGTCAGTGCGCCCTGCGCTGCCGCCATAATGACGTTGGCTGGCTGCTCGCCTTCCTCGAAAGTCTCGGCAACGTCGACCTTCTCGTCCGCGACAGGGCCGATCAGCGGCGGCGAACCTTCTTCCTTCACCACCTCGTCGGGCATGATGATTTTGGCCATCAGGATACCGCCCGGTGCGGACATGAAAGCCGCGGCCAGCAGGTAAGGGAGATATTCGGAGCCGAGCAGCGCCGCATAAGCGGCGAGGATAGTGCCGGCGACCCCGGCCATTCCCACAACCATGATGGTGAACAGGCGCGACGGCGGCAAGGCGGCTAGATAGGGCCGAACCACGAGCGGCGATTCCGACTGGCCAACGAAGATGTTCGCCGCCGCGCCCAGTGACTCGACTCGGCTGATTCCCGTAACCCAGCCGATTGCTCCGCCCACCCAGCGGACGACCCGCTGCATGATCCCCAGATAGTAAAGGATCGCCACCAGACTGGCGAAGAAGACGATCACCGGAAGGGCAGCGATCGCGAAGGTGTTGGCAAGCGGGTTCGTCTCGCTCGCGCCGAACAGGAATTCAGTGCCTTCGTTGGCATAACCGAGCAAGTTGGCGACGCCATTGGCGAGACCCTGGATGCCGGCTCGGCCCCAACTCGTCCAAAGCACAAGCCAGGCAATCCCGGCCTGAAGCGCGAAAGCGGCGCCGACCACTCGCAACCGAATCGCGCGCCTCTCCGCCGACAAGGCGAGAGCGGCGGCCAGGATCAGGGCGACACCGGCCAGTCTAAGCAAATAGTTTTCCAAGCCCGCGTTCCCCCGCGCCCTACCAGATCATGCCCTGTTGAGCGGTATCCGCCGCCCGGTCCAGCAGTTCGAGCGCCTCTTCCGGGGTTTGCGCGACCAGTAGCTGCTTCCGGCGGTGCGCTGAAAGAAAACCATTTTCCGTGGCTTCATCGATGAAGGTGATCAACCCATTCCAGAAACCGTCGACGTTGAGCAGGCAGAGGGGCTTCTTGTGATAGCCAAGCGCATTCCAGCTCCAGGCTTCGAACAGCTCGTCGAGCGTTCCGATGCCGCCAGGCAAAGCGACGAAGGCGTCGCACAGCTCGGTCATCTTCGCCTTGCGGTCGTGCATGGTGACAACCGTGTGAAGTTCGGTGACGCCGCCATGGGCGACCTCGAGATTGACCAGCGCTTCGGGAATGACTCCGTAGACCCGGCCGCCGCCGGCAAGCACCGAGTCGGCGATGACCCCCATCAGCCCGAGGCGCCCGCCGCCGTAGACAAGGTCGACGCCGCGTTCGACCATTGCTGCGGCCATTGCCTCGGCCGCGGCGGCGAAGCGGGGATGTTTGCCGCTTGCAGACCCGCAATAGACGGCGACTCGCCGAAGGTGGTTCACGGCGCGACCCTTTGACCGAGGTCGGCTCCCGGCCTTGCTCCGAATTGCGAAATGACCTCGGCGGCTGCCTGAGTGCCGGTCTCTAGGCACTGCTCTAGGCGACGCCCGCGGCACCGCGCGGCGAGAAACCCGGCTGCGAAGAGGTCGCCGGCGCCGGTGGTGTCGACGACATCGGCGACAGGAACCGCTGGCACTGCAACGCGCGCTTCGCCTTCAAGGCCGATGGCGCCGGCCGCGCCTTGGGTGACGATCAGCGTGGATACTTTCCGTGACAGGCCCGCGACCGCCTCGTCGAGGTTTGCAGAGGAGGCTAGCAGAACCACCTCGTCTTCATTGCCGAACAGGATGTCAACGAGGCCGGCATCTATCATCCCCATGACCCCTTGGCGGCGGCCGGGGATACACAGGCTTTCGGACAAGGTGAAGGCGATTGTCCTCCCGGCATCGCGGGCGATCCGAGCCGCGTGGAGCATCGTTTCACGAGGGGCCTCTGGTCCCCACAGATAGCCTTCGAGGAAGGTTATGGAGGCGGATCGGACCAGCTCCTCGTCGAGTGCGTCGACCGCGAGCTTGTGGCTCGCGCCGGGGCAGGTGTTCATCGTCCGCTGGGCGTCGGGAGTAACGAGGATCAGGCAGCGTCCGGTCGGGTCACCCCCGCTCAGCGCCGGAGTGTCGAACCGCACTCCGAGCGCTCGCAGGTCGTGCGTGAAGACGGCTCCGAACTGGTCGTCGGCAACCTGCCCAACGAAGGCCGATTCGCCGCCCAATGCCGCTATCCCCGCCATCGTGTTGGCTGCCGATCCACCACTCGTCTGCCGAGCAGCTCCCATCGCCTCGTAAAGAGCTTCGGCAGCGGGCATGTCGAGCAGCTGCATCACCCCCTTGCGGAGCCCGTGCTCCTCAAGAAATTCATCGTCACAGGGGGCGATTACATCGACAATGGCATCGCCGATCGCCACGACGTCAAGCTTGCGGCTGTTCACCCGCGCGTGGCTAGCGGTCGCCTGCAACGGCGGTCAACGCGCATTCTTGCGCTGGTGGCGCAAACCGCTACCCACGGTGCGATGTCCACCGCTGCCACCGATGCGCGGGGAACCAGCGCTACGCCCGGCCCGCTGTTCGTCTTCGCTCTCTTCTACGGGGGCATGGTTTGCATTGCCGGAGTGCTCGGCAACAAGCAGGTGGCCCTCGGGCCGCTTGCGGTCGAGGCCGGCATCTTCGCCTTCCTGATGCTCGTCGTGACCTCAAGCGCGGTCGCGGAACTGTACGGCCGCTCCACCGCCAACTGGCTGGTCATGTGCGGCTTCCTGCCGCTGCTCGCCTCGCTGGCGCTGACGCTGCTGGTCCTCGCCGCGCCAGCGTCGCCAGAGATGAGCGAAGAGCGGCTCACCGCTTTCGACACGATGATGGCGGCCACTCCGCGGATCTGGATCGGGGGGTTGATCGCCTACGGCACGTCGCAGCTACTCAACGTGACCATCTTTTCGTGGCTGAAGCACCGGCAGGGCGGCTTGCTGGCGCTCCGGTCAGCGATTGCAAGCGTACTCAGTCAGGCCGTCGACACCTTGATCTTCATCACGATCGCCTTCCATGGAGTCTTCCCGATCGCCGAGCTCCTGCTCGGCCAGCTGATTTCCAAGGTGGTTCTTTCGGTGATCATGGTGCCGCCGCTCGTTTATCTATTCGTGCGACTGGCCCGCGCTCGCGGCTCTTCCCTGACGACCTCCTGAAAGCTGTTGCGGATCGGCAACCGCCCGTTAAAAATATTCGCATCGAAGGGTCCCACCGACAGCATGTCATTGAACTGTCGCAGCCCATGTCTATCAGCGGCGCAGCGGCGGGGTTGATTCCCGCTTTCCATTCCAGATCAAGAACTTGAGGGGGTTCCCAGTGAAGAAATCGGTCCTGATGCGGTCCTGTGCTGCACTCGCAGTGGCGGTTGCCGGCAGCGTCATCCTGCCAGCCACGGTCCAAGCGCAGCAGATCACGACGTCAATCCAGGGCCAAGTGACCAATGAGGCGGGCGCGGCATTGCCCAACGCAACGGTTGTCATCACGGACACCCGGACCGGCGCGACTCAGACGATCGCTGCCGATTCGCAAGGCAACTTCACTGCCCCCAACCTGCTGACTGGGGGTCCCTACACGGTCACCGCGACTGCCGAAGGCTATCAGGGCCAGACGGTCAACGCGATCAACACGAGTCTTCAAGGCCCGACCCAGCTGACCTTCCTCCTCGCTGCCGGGACCGAGGCTGCAGAAACAGGCACGATCGTTGTCACCGCCCAGCGCGTTCGCGCGACGCAGCTGGAGGTGGGCCCCGGAACCTCGTTCACGACCGAGGTCATGGAAGCCGCTCCCAGCTTTAACCGCGACGTTCGCGACGTCATTAAGATGGATCCGCGAGTCAGCCTCGACCGCGAAGACGCCGCCACCGGCGGCTCCGGGCAGGACCGAATCTCGTGCCTTGGCGGCAACGACCGCGGCAATACGTTCACCGTCGACGGCATTCCGCAGAGCGACATCTATGGTTTGAACGACACCGGCTTCTCGTCCCGGAGCTCAACTCCGATCCCTTATGATGCAGTTCGCGAGACGCAAGTTCAGTTCGCCCCGTTCGATGTCGAATATGGTAACTTCACCGGCTGCGCGATCAACGTCGTCACCAAGTCCGGCTCCAACCGCTTCAGCGGCAGCGGCTTCTTCGAATATTCCGACGACGGCCTGCGCGGGAACACGGTCGACGGCGATCCCGTCGGCCCCGTCGAACCCGACAAGCGCTATGGAATCGTGTTTGGCGGCCCAATCATCAAGGATCGCCTGTTCTTCTTCCTCGGCTACGAGCACCAGGAGGGCGGCGCATCGCAGGATGACGGCCCCGTCGGCGGCGGTTATGCCAACGAGATCGCGGGTGTGACGGTCGAACAGTTCAACGAGATTTCCGACGTCCTACGTGACGTTTACGGTATCGACAGCGGACCGCTCGTCACCAACCGACCCTTCTACAACGACCGCTACTTCGGGCGCCTCGACTGGCAGATCACCGACCAGCACCGTGTGGAAGCAACCTACCAGCGGCTTGACGAAGCCACGATGCGAAGCGACGACTTCTTCTCCGGTTCGTCGCCCCAGATCACAGGCGCCAATACCTTCCTCCTGAGCGGCACCCACTCGAAATATTATTCGGGCCGGTTCTACTCCAACTGGACCGACCAATTCTCGACGGAGCTTCGCTTCTCGCGATCGGACATCCAGGACGTTCAGGACCCCGTCGGCGGCGGCGAAGCGCAGTCCGACGACCCCATCCCGCGTATCATCGTCGGGATCGACAATCCGCCGCTGGGCACATCGCCGATCACACAGAGCCCGCCGGACGCAACTGTTCTCGCCGGACCGGGCAACTCGCGCTCCGCCAACGACCTCAAGACGAAGGTTACCATCGGCAAGGCAGTCGCCAATTACAACGCCGGCGATCACCGGCTGAAGCTCGGCGCCGAGTACAACAACGTCGATATCTTCAACCTGTTCGTGCAGAACGCGACCGGCACGCTGGTCTTTCGCAACATCGACGATCTCAGGGCCGGGCTGCTTTCGCCGGGCACTGGCAACAACCAGACCTCGACCCTGCCGTTCCGGATAGTCACCGGCCAGACCGAGGGCGCATTCGGAAACTTCTCGCGGACCGGCAACGTCATGGACGCAGCAGCGCAGTTTCAGCGCTCGATCTACAGCATTTACGCGCAGGACGACTGGACGGTGAACGACCAGCTCAGCCTAGTCCTTGGTCTGCGCACCGACTTTTTCGACGGCGACAATCCCGACGCCAACCCTAACTTCTTCCGCCGCTACGGGTTCGAGAACACGACGGGCTTCAGCGACATTGACCCGGTAATCCTCCCCAGGCTCGGCTTCACCTACAATCTCAACGATTGGCGAGGCCTCACTCGCGGAAAGCTGCAGGGCGGTTTCGGCGTGTTCTCAGGTGGCGATCCGCTGGTCTGGTTCGGCAATGCCTTCCAGAACAACGGTTTCGGATTCGCCGAGGGAACGACCCAATCATCCAACTGCCCGACCGGTCAGATCGATGTCGTCACGGGCGGCCAGTTCACAGGCATCCCCGAATGCTTCCGGCAGGACGGGATCGCCCGCGCCTCAGCCGGCCTCGGCGATACCCAGTCGATCAACCCGGATATCAAGATGCCGACGGTTTGGCGCGCCAACATCGGCTATCAGACGAACTTCGAGTTTGGCTCGAGCTCTTTTGGCCGCGGCTGGCGATTCCACGCCGACTATATCTACAGCCACTACAAGAACCCGTACACGATCGTCGACCTGTCGCAGGTTCCCGCCGCGACACAGGGCTTGAACGGTTTCACGATCGACGGGCGCCCGATCTATCGGGCGATCGATCCGAGCATCGCGGGATGCACCGCAAGGCTCGTCGGACTTAACCCGGGCCCGGTCTACGAGAATGTGAACGCGGTCTGCTTCAACACGTCACGCGACGACGAGCTGATGCTGACCAATGCGGGGACTTTCGACAGCCATGTTGCCTCGGCGATTGTTTCGAAGAACTTCGAAAATGGCGTCTTCACCCCCGGCGGATCGAGCTATTTCACGCTCGGCTACGCCTTCACCGCCGCCAACGATCGCCGCAACATGTTCAACTCCACCGCGGGCTCGAACTACGACCTCACGGCTGCCTTCGATCGGCAGAACCCAGAGGAGACTCGCGGTTTTTACGGGAGCCGGCACAACGTCGTCCTCTCCGGCAGCCTTCGCGAGAACTTCTTCTCGGACCTGGCGACGAGGTTCGGCTTCACCTTCGTCGCGCGATCGGGACGGCCGTACAGCCTCACCTTTGCCGGCGGCGGCGTGTTCAACGACACCGCATCGGGCAACAACAACGCGCTTCTGTACATCCCCTCCGGTGTCAACGATCCGAACGTGTCGCCGCAATCCGACCCCGACGCGGTCGCCGCACTCAGCAGCTTCGCTAGCGGTCTAGACTGCGCCAAGGATTATGTCGGCCGCACGATCCGCCGGAACAGTTGCTCGAACGACTGGTATTACGATCTCGACCTCAGGATCTCGCAGGAGATTCCGGGAGTCGGTCGGATGCTTGGCTCGCCCTACGGCGTTCGAGACAAGCTTACCGTCTATGCGATGTTCGACAACTTCCTGAATTTCCTCGACGATAGCTGGAACGTCCAGCGCCGGCGCAATTTCGCCGGGCTTCAGGAAGTAGCCGACATATCAGGCGTCGACACCCAGGGCCGGTACATTATTAGTGGCTTCGTCGGACAGGACGCCTACCGCGACGATAACTTCATCAACGTCTCGTCATCGGTGTGGAGGATCAAAGTCGGGCTCAGCTACGAATTCTAATCAGTTCAACCGTCCATCCCCAGGGCGTCCGCAGCAATGCGGGCGCCCACCTTTTTCTCGAGCGGCTAACCCGCGCTGGGCTTTGACTTGGCGAAGCAGCAATGAGCCGACGCCAGCACGTCCGCAGTGGGCGAAAGCGGACATTCGGCCATCGCCCGATTTGATGAAATGCGGACGTCAGGCGGGCAGGCCCAGCCTTTTTACCAGCGACTCATAGCGGGGATCGCTGCGCAGCGGGTCCAGGTAGGGGGCGATCTGTGCGCCGCCAGCGCGCACAGCCGCGCAAGATAGATCACCGAGCCCAGATGCGGTAAACGCCGCCGGTTTGACCCGGCGGCGTTCCCATACTTTGGATCCGAAAACCCAAAGTACGAGATCACCTTAATGTTGTCGAGCTGAGAGTCGAGCGCGCGACTCGGGCGGTGACAGACTTTCTTGTGGATAAGTGCAGGCGACCGGCAGGGTGCCAACGACGAACAAATGCTGACTGCGGCAGCAAGGCTCGAGTCCGCCATGAGTGGATAGCGGACATACGCAGGGGCGTTCTACAACGAAAGTCGCTACAAAAACCCGCTCAGTTTTACCTGAGCGGGCCTCTGTCCGTGCGAACCACGTTAGGCAGGAGCGCAGAGGTCAGGTTTAACGCTTAGGTCAGGCGCTCAGTTCAGGTCCAACCAAGCGGATTGCGGCGCAGAGCTCAAGGCAACCGCGCCCTGCCTGGGTACCTGCCTCAGCACTGGCCCCGAGTGCAGTCGGCGACCGAGTTAACGTCGCTGACGGCGTTGATAACGGTCGCGCAATGGAAGACCAGAGACGCTTCTGGCGGCAGCCAACGCCGGCGAATTGCCCTTGTTTCTCTGGCAGGCCTCTTCGCAGCCACCAGATGCAGATGCGGATGCCGCTGACGCTTAGTTGAAGCCGAGAAGGCGCCGCTGAACTTGCCAGTCGAGCGGCAGGTCAGTGACCCGCCCTTGGCTTTACATCGTTGCATCGGTTCTCTTGTCGCTAGCGGCGCTGTTCCTTGGAATGGTCACCGTGAGAGCGATTGCCTAGCGTCCGCTTTTCACCCATCGCGGACAGATCTGCTTTCGGCAAAGCGGACGCTAGGGCGAGTGAGCAGTCTCAAGTTGGGTCCTAGCTCAAACGCTGTTGAGCCCCGAGGCGACCAAGTAACGGGCGGCCATTATTAAGCGGTTGGCCGGATATTAAGCGGTTGGCCGGACAAGCGCGCTAGTCTGGCGCGAGGGCGCTCGCGCACGGCATTCGGCAAAGATGCGATCGAAGCCAGCCCCGGAACTGGCGGCGACGATTTCGGCGCGCGCTGCAATACATCCCGCCTCGTTCCGATAGGCAGCAGGCAATGTCGCGATCGGTGTGCACTGATTCCCTAGCGCGCACCCGATCAGCACCATGACGAAAGATGCCGGTTCCAACGTCTCGCCTCCTCGAATTATCGATCAGTGTCTGCGACCGGCGTATTTGAGGTTTGTTACAGTTTGAGGAATCCACGGCTGAGACATTTCATTTTCTAAGGACAAGTCGGATAGGCGCGCCGCCAGCCGCAGATAGAAGCAGCAAATCAGGGCGGTGTCCGCACTGGACCCAATTCACCGGCCCGTTGCAATGACTGTGACCAACCTCGCCGTACGGCATAGCCTAGCGGGGTTTTGTTACATCCGTGTTGCACTTGGCTGAACGGAGGCGTAGGTTTTGCTCGTCCCTTAAAAGGAGGCGGTTATGAGATTTGGGATGTCCATGGCCCTCGCTGGCGCGGTCTCGCTGGTTCACGCGGGGCATGCAGCGGCCCAGCAGCGGGAGATCGGTTATCCGAAGGGGTCTCTCGGCGTTCAGGCAATTCTGGACGCTGACTACGACACGGCCGAGCGCCAGCTCGACGACTTCCGCGTTGACGATAAAGACCCGGGCCGGCTCATCAATCTTGGCTCCATTTTCGCGAAGACCGGTCGAACGGAATCGGCCGAAAGGCATTTCAAGCAGGTGCTCGAAGAAGAGAATGTCGAGCTGATCCTCGCCGACGGTCGCACGATGCCGTCGCACGACATCGCGCGACTGGCGCTGAGCAGGCTCACCTCCAACGAATAAGAGCCGCGATCAAGCTCGATGACGCTTTTGCACTGCCCGTCTAGCCGATAGAAAATTCCGATCGCGTCCGCGACCGAAGCTCGTCGCCGAGCGAGGAAACTCGGTCCCTCGAGACCGCCTTTGTCGAGCTTGACAAGCATCTCGCCGGTCCGCAGCCCCGCTCGGGTCAGGACCCCTGCGTCGCTTTCAGCCGCAATGACATATCCGGCCGGGCTCGCGAGCTGCGGCAACTCACGGACGCTCGACGGCTTCGAAGGTGCTAAGACATGCGGTATAAGGACGTTCGGAGCGATCCTGCCGCGACCCGACCAGTTCTTTGCGCCTCCGCACAAACATTCATTGAGTTCAGCTATACTTGCGTCGCCGCCGCTGCAGTGTTTTTTGTTTTAAGAGCCTCGTGCTCGGCTCGCCTGCGGGCCATGGACTCCCATGCCTCGGCCGATCGCAGACACCTTTCACGAACACGGGGCAAAGCACTTCTTTGCGCCTGCTGCCGAAAGTCATCTGCCCGCTCGAGATACTCCTCGGAAAGTGAGGCCAGTTCCAGCTCCTCATCACTAGCGTTCACACCGAGTCCCTCCGAACAGCGACATCGCGGGTCGTTAGGGTCGAGGCGAAGTTGATCGCTCTAGCGACAGGGGTACACAACCTAGTGTCTGCTTTGGGTCGAAAGCGGACAGTCAGTGATGTCTGAACGAACGGCAGAGATTGCCACCTCACCACCGAAACCGGACGGTCCGCTACCGGCCAGGTTCAGTCGTTCGCCGGGTGTGTGGACCCGCAGGCCATAATGACCGCTAAGGGTGGAAAGCGAACATGCCAGCGACACGATGTACAGCGCGATGATGCGTCGTCGCAGAAGCGCAGCACCAAGCGCTTGTTTATAGGAATTTTACGACGCACACCCCGGTCACGAGCGATGCCGTATTGCGGCGGAAAGAAAGAGCCGATGAAATTTCTTGGGACGATAGTGCTGACCTTGCTCGCGATGCTCCCGCGGCCAGCTGTTGCAGAACCAACGACGATCGACCATGTCACGATCGTCGACGTTGCGGATGGAACACGAGTTCCCAATCAAAGTATCAACTTCGATGGTGACCGGATTAACGCGATCGGTCCTTCTCCATTGCGCGGGCCAGGGCGGCGGGTCGACGGCACCGGGCTATTCGTTCTCCCGGGCCTTTGGGACATGCATGTCCATTCCCACCGTGAGCGGCGCTGGACGTATCATTATCCCTTATTACGCGCGTTCGGTATCACCGGCGTGCGGGATGCCGGCACTCATCTCGCGTCAGCCCTCGCCTTTCGCGCGCGGACGAAGGACGATCCACTCGCGCCAAGGGTGATCTGGGGCAGTCCAATCGTCGACGGCGCTCCGCAGGTGAACAGCTTTGGCCTGTCGACCGAGGACGAGCCCAGCGCTCGTCACCTGGTCCGGGAATTGCACCGGCAGGGTTTCGACTTTCTCAAAGTGTACGATCGCCTCTCGCCCGGCGCTTATCACGGCCTTACGTCGGAGGCGCGGCGGCTAGGCATGCCGATCGAGGGTCATGTTCCCCTCGCCTTGTCGCCCGACCTGGTTATCGCGTCGGGACAGCGCCTAATCGATCATTTGACGTTAATCGCCGAAGGTTGTTCGCCGCGCACGCTGTCCGTGGTCAATCGCAAGAATGCGGAGGATCCGCGCGAGAGTGACAGCCTCTCAATCCTCATGTCCAACGAAGTCGCTTCCGCGATGATGAACTTCGACATCCGCACTTGCAAGCCGCTTTTCGATCGGCTTGCCCGCAAGCGCGTCTGGCAGGTGCCGACTTTCGTTCAACTCGAGACTTTTGTCAGCCCAACAGCTCCGCCCGATTGGCAAGCGCGCCGCGATTACGTCAGTCCCGGCCTGCAAGCGGATTGGGAGAAATCTGTGAAGGAGGCTGACCCGGTGGCCTTGGCTAACGGGCGGAAGATCCTAGACATCCAATTGTCGATGCTGAAACCGATGGCCGATGCTGGCGTCCCGATTCTTGCCGGTACGGATAGTTCGAGCGAGATGTGGGTGTTCGCGGGTTTTAGCCTGCATCGCGAGCTGGAATTGTTCGTGGAAGCAGGTCTGTCCCCGCTCCAGGCCATCCAGACGGCGACCCTCAACCCGCGCATCTACGCGGGGCACGATCGCGGCAAGCCCCTTATCCGACCCGGGGAGCGTGCGGACCTAGTGCTGTTCGCGGCGGATCCGACGGCCGACATCGGAAGTCTTGCGACGATTCGTGGCGTAGTCGCGCGCGGCATGTACCATGATCGCGCATCGCTCGACGCGCTGCTGGTCGACGCCAAACGCCGCGCGAAGACGGCTGGGAAATAAGCCGGATCGCGTTGAAACTTGCTGAAGGCTAACCTCCGTAACGGGTCGAATGCGGTCAAGAGATCGCATCTGCAATGAATGTCCGCTTCGTCTGCTTCGCACCCCAAAAGCCGACGGTCCTCTCTCGGCCAGCATCCGTCCCAATTCCGCGTTTTCGACATTGGCCATCCCGGCCAATGGAGAAATGCAATGGGACATTCACCGCTAGACCCGGTTGCCGATCGACCGGCTTGGAACGTTGGACGTAAGCTCGGCGCCAAGCGTCCTTTGAAGCCCAAAGAAATTTGGTCGATCCGCTTCATGCTCGACCAGGATCGTCGCCTGCGAGACAGGGCGCTTTTCGACTTGGCGATCGACAGCAAACTGCGCGGGTGCGATCTCGTGAAGATTAGGATTGGGGACTTGGTCGCCGGCGGTCGAGTTCGGAACCGAGCCATGGTCATCCAGCAGAAGACGAAGCGGCCGGTCCAGTTCGAACTGCTCGAGCCGGCACGGACCAGCATCCTATCGTGGCTTGAACGACGGAAGGGGTCGATTGAGGACTTTGCTTTTCCAAGCAGGGTTGATCGATCTGGCCACCTCAGCACCAGGCAATATGCGAGGCTGGTCGATGAATGGGTCAGTGGTGTCGGTCTCCGACGTGAAGATTATGGCACCCATTCACTTCGGCGAACCAAGGCCGCGCTGATCTACAAGCAGACAGGTAACCTACGTGCGGTTCAAATTTTGCTTGGTCACACCAAAATTGAAAGCACCGTCCGTTATCTGGGCGTCGATATCGAAGATGCTCTGGCCTTGTCCGAGGGGACTGAGGTCTAATTCCCGCGGCGCCTGCCTGCTCCCAGGCGCCGCTTATGTCCGCGAAGGATGGAAAGCGGCCATTCGAGCGCTCCCGCGGAACGTCGAAAAACCTATGAGACGATGAAGGTGATCTTCAGGGTGACGCGCCACTCCACGACCTTGTTGTCCCGGACGATCGCCTTTGTGCCTTTCACCCAAGCCTCTTCGATGCCCTGAACGGTTTGCGCCGCTTTAGCGATACCGTCACGAACCGCAGCCTCAATGCTCTCGCTCGAGCTTGAGATGATTTCGAGTGTCTTGGCGACAGCCATTCATAATCTCCTTTTCACTCGAGAACGCCTTACGCAGGTTGAAGTCAATCGCAGCAGGATGAGCGCACCCATTTAAGCGGTGGATGTCTGCAATGGGTCCGGGGAGAGCTTCAGACCCGGTCGCGCAGGCCGTTGACGCCTTCGGCTTCCGAGCAGTGACTGCAGCAAAAGAACGTGCCGTCGTGCTCAAGGCCGTGGCCAACGATGCGTGTGCCGCAATGGGCGCACACTGGGGCCAGCGCGCTTATGGCACATTCGAAACTGTCGAACACATGCGTCTCCCCATGCATCAGGACTTCAAACGTCTTGTCGTAGTTGTTCCCGCAAGTTTCGCAGACAGGCATGATCATCACCTCAATGGTTTACGCGAAAAGGCGCCGGCCCCGCATGCTCCGAGGGGAAGACGAAGCGGCTTCGCGACCGGCTCACCTGTGAGTGATAGGTCAGGCAGCTGAATGTCCGCAACGGGTCGAAAGCGGACGCTAACCGCTCGCGCGTCAACTCATCTAGACTTTTATCTCGTCGGCGTCGTCGCAGAGCTTCTGCATTCGCCGTGCATGATCTTCCGGGGCATCCGGCGCACCTTCATCAGGGATGTCTCCGGCCAGGTGCTCGGTTTCGACGGAGGCGCCTTCGGTAAGGGTGCGGTGGACGGGACAACGGTCCGCGATTTCGAGCAGACGCACACTCTGAGCGGCGTCA
>JACDCV010000021.1 GCA_013817375.1 Sphingomonas sp. | reverse complement strand
CACGCCTTGCACACGCGATGCCTGGTCGAGGTTTTCTGGACGGGCGCGAGACAGGCGTTCCACCATCTCATTGGAAAGGCCGGGAACGGCCGAATAGTCGAAGGCCCTTCCCAACATAACCCGCGAGTCCCGGCGGACGGCATCCCACTCCCGCTGCTGCCGAGCGATATAGGGGGCGTAAAGCGAGTCTGCACGGCCCTCACGGGTTTCGCTCCACCCCGCTGACCCGCGGCTTTCCAGGTGCATTTCGATTTGCCCCTTGCGCTTACTGGACACACAGCCTGCGGAGAGAGCGTCGGCCCCGAGCCGCGACGTCGCATTATCTGCCCTTAGAGCGAGCCGATATTCGGCGCGGGCGGTCATCATTCGATAAGGCTCGGTAACTCCCTGCAGGGTGAGATCATCGACCATCACCCCGATATAGGAAGTTCGCCGATCGAAGCGGACGGGATCAAGTTCAAGCGCCTGTGCGGCCGCGTTAAGGCCGGCAATCAGCCCCTGTGCTGCCGCTTCCTCATAGCCTGTGGTCCCATTGATCTGACCTGCGAGAAACAGGCCTGGGAGATCCTGCGCTTCCATGCTGCTGTCGAGGCGGCGGGGATCCACATGTTCATATTCGACCGCGTAACCCGGCCGGGCGATGCTGGCCCGCTCCAGTCCGGGGATAGAGCGGACCATTTCATGCTGGACCTCCTCAGGAAGCGAGGTCGAAATGCCGTTGGGGTACACAAGGGAGTCATCCAATCCCTCGGGCTCCAGGAAGATCTGATGGCCGTCCCTGCCGCCGAAGCGCTTCACTTTGTCTTCGATGGAAGGGCAATAGCGCGGCCCGCGGCCCTCGATGGCTCCGGCAAAAAGCGGCGACCGGTCGAGATTCGCCGCGATAATCTCGTGAGTGCGGTCGCTGGTCCGGGTTATCGCGCACGATAGCTGAGGCCGGAGCAAGCCATCGCTAAGTGTCGACATGGCCCAGGGGTCGCGATCGCTTGGCTGCTCCTGGAGCCGGGCCCAGTCGATGGTACGCCCATCGAGGCGCGGTGGAGTCCCGGTCTTGAGCCTGCCCTGACCAAGTCCAATGTCGTGTAATTGGCCGCCTAAGGCCCCGGCTGCGCCCTGCCCGGCGCGGCCCCCGTTGATCACCTTATCGCCAATGAACATTCTGGCGTCGAGGAAAGTGCCGGTCGCAACCACCAGCGCACGGCAGGGAATTAAGCCTGCGCTCGTATCCAGCCCTACCACACACCCGTTGCGGATGGCGATCCGGTAGGCCTCACACTCGATTAGCTCGATCCCGACCGAACGGATCAGTTTAGCCACTGCCTGACGGTAGAGTTTGCGGTCGGCCTGAACCCGCGGCCCCTGCACGGCTGGCCCCTTGCTTCGGTTGAGCATTCGCCGGTGGATCGCCGAAGCATCGGCAGCGCGCGCCATCAAACCGTCGAAGACATCGACCTCGCGAACCAGATGGCCTTTGCCCACTCCGCCGATCGACGGGTTGCACGACATCTGCCCGACGTCCTCGGCCCGAAAGCTGACAAGGCCAACCCGGGCGCCGCGCCGGGCGGCGGCAGCAGCAGCTTCGCAGCCCGCATGGCCGCCTCCGATTACAAGCACGTCATACATGGCGTTATCTGTACCGCATCCCTGTTCCACGTGAAACATCTGGCCTATTTTCCGAGGCAGAAACGGCCGAACAGGCTGTCCAGCAAGTCCTCGACACCCGCCCGCCCGGTCAGGCGGTCGAAAGCCCCGCGTGCGGCACGCAGGGATTCTGCGACGATAACAAGGTCTGCTTCCTCGGCAGCGGACAATGCTTCGAAGGCGTTCCGCAGGCACTCCGCCTGGCGACGATTGAGCGCTACCTCCCCTTCTGCTGGCAACAGGCGCCTCGACCGCTCGACAATGATCTCGCTAAGGCGTGCAATGCCCTCACTGGTCTTGGATGATACGGCCACGGATCCAGACGGCGGCCCCTCGCGCACGTCGCAGCGTGAGTGGACCGTGATCCGACGTGCATGAGCAGGCGCAATCTCCGGATCGCCCAGCCATAACAGCACGTCCGCGAGCTCGACGAGACCATGCGCCCTAGCAACGCCGATTCGCTCGACCATGTCCTCCGAATCCCGAAGGCCGGCGGTGTCGGTCAGCCGAATCGGGACCCCGCCGAGCGCTAGCGGCACTTCGATATGGTCACGCGTTGTCCCAGGCATGTCCGTTACGATCGCTCTATCCTGGCCGGACAGGGCATTGAGAAGACTGGATTTCCCGGAGTTTACCGGCCCGGCAATCACCACCCTTACGCCATCGCGGAGAAGCTCGGCGCGAGGCCTCTCGAGGCACTCTCCAAGCTCTTTTGCTAACGCTCCGCAATCGCAAGATAGCTCCGGATCATCATCTACGGAGTCTTCATCGACATAGTCGATGGCCGCCTCGACCCGCGCGGAGAGAGCCAAAAGCCGCTGTCGCCACTGGTCGACTGTCCTGCTGAAGCCGCCTTCGGTCAGCATCAACGCGGCGCAGCGCTGGCTTTCCGTCTCCGCTTCGAGAAGATCGGCGAGCCCTTCCGCCTCCATGAGGTCGATCCGGCCGTTCTCGAAGGCTCTACGAGTGAATTCTCCGGGCTGGGCGGGCCTGGCGCCTTCAACTCGCGAAAGGGCGCTCAGGACGGCTTCCACGACCGCGCGGCCGCCGTGGCAATGAAGCTCGACCACATCCTCACCGGTTGAACTTGCAGGCCCGTCGAAGCGGAGCACCAGCGCCTCGTCCAGCACCACATCGCTGTCGGGATCGCGAAGCTCTCGAACGGCAGCCTGGCGCACCGGCGGCAAATCTTTCGCGAGAAGCCGCCCGGCATCATGAGCCACGGGTCCGCTGATCCGAATCACCGAAATTGCTGCCGGCGGCCTGCCGCTCGAAAGCGCGAAAATCGTGTCTGCCGCCATCCGGCGACCCTAGCGCTGCTTGGCCGCTGGCGAAAAGCTCAGACGAACAATTGTCCAAGCCCGACCTGGGGATCGACCCAGCCGTCGTAAATCATCTTGCCGGCGACATAGACGATGACCGCAAGGCCGACATAAGCGATCCAGCGATAACGCTCGATATATTTGGCGATGACATTCGCCGCGATCCCCATCAGCGCCACGGCGAACACCAGGCCGACGATCAGGATCCCGGGATGGTCGCGCGCAGCTCCAGCAACGGCGAGGACGTTGTCGAGGCTCATCGAAACGTCTGCGACCGCAACCGCCCAGACTGCGCCGGCAAAGCTCTTCGCCGATCGGATGCCCGAATGCTCGTCGCCCTCGATCTCCGGAGAGCCGGCGCTCTCGCCGCTGTGGTGAAGGTCGCGCCACATCTTCCAGGCGACCCAGACCAGCAGCAGCCCACCGACGAGGATGAGCCCGACGACCTGCAAGAGCTGAGTGACCACCAAAGCGAAGGCGATCCGCAGCACCAGAGCCGCGATCACTCCGATCAGAATGACTTTGCGGCGCTCTTCGGGCGGCAGTCCGGCAGCCAGCGCACCAACGACGATCGCATTGTCGCCGGCGAGCACGAGGTCGATCAACAGCACCTGGATGAAGGCGGAAAAAGCGGCCGGCTCGGTGATGTTCGAGAAGTCGTGGACGATTGCGTTCCACATTTCCGCCGGTCCACCGAAACCCGCCGGAGCTGCGTTTGCAGCGGCAAGAAGCAGTTCGATCATCAGTATGTCACACCCTGTTGCGAGAGCCTGTGCCCACCCGCCTGAACGGACGGAAAGCTTACTGGTTCATCGACGCAAAGAAGTCCTCGTTCGACTTGGCATCCTTCATCTTGTCGAGAAGGAATTGCATCGCATCGATGGTGCCCATCTGCATCAGGATCCGGCGAAGGACCCACATCTTGCTGAGAGTAACCTGGTCGACCAGAAGCTCTTCCTTGCGGGTGCCGGACTTGCCGACGTCGAGCGACGGGAAGATGCGCTTGTCGGAGACCTTGCGATCGAGCACGATTTCGCTGTTACCCGTGCCCTTGAACTCCTCGAAAATCACCTCGTCCATCTTCGACCCTGTGTCGATGAGAGCAGTCGCGATGATTGAAAGCGATCCGCCTTCCTCGATATTGCGAGCAGCACCGAAGAAACGCTTCGGCCGCTGCAGCGCATTGGCATCGACACCGCCGGTCAGCACCTTGCCCGAGCTCGGGACGACGGTGTTGTAGGCGCGGCCGAGGCGGGTGATCGAATCGAGCAGGATCACGACATCCTTCTTGTGCTCGACGAGGCGCTTGGCTTTTTCGATCACCATTTCGGCGACCTGGACGTGGCGGCTTGCCGGCTCGTCGAACGTCGAGGAAATGACCTCGCCGTTGACCGACCGCTGCATGTCGGTGACCTCTTCCGGCCGCTCGTCGATCAAAAGCACGATCAGGAACACTTCCGGATGGTTGTCGGTGATCGCCTTGGCGATATTTTGAAGAAGCACCGTCTTGCCCGTCCGCGGCGGCGCTACGATCAGAGCGCGCTGGCCCTTGCCCTGCGGCGCAACGATGTCGATCACTCGCGCCGACTTGTCCTTGACCGTCGGGTCGGCGCTGTCGAGAGTCAGCTTCGAATCGGGATAGAGCGGCGTCAGATTGTCGAAATTGACGCGGTGCCGGACCGCTTCGGGATCGTCGAAATTGATCGAGGTGATTCGGGTGAGAGCGAAATAGCGCTCGCCATCCTTGGGACCGCGAATTTCGCCCTCGACAGTGTCCCCGGTGCGAAGGCCAAACCGGCGAACAACCGACGGGGCCACATAGATGTCGTCCGGCCCGGCGAGGTAATTGGCCTCCGGCGAGCGAAGAAAGCCAAAGCCGTCATTGAGGACCTCGATGGTGCCCGTGCCGATGATCTCGGCACCATCCTCCGCCTCGATCTTGAGGATCGAGAACATCAGGTCCTGTTTGCGCATTGTCGACGCGCCTTCGACTCCAAGCTCCTCGGCAAGGGAAACAAGGTCGGCCGGCGATTTCTGTTTCAGCTCTTTGAGATGCATCGGGATTCGCTTTTCAGGCGTGGAGGGATTTTGGAGCGGTCACAGCCTTGCGCGGCAGAACGCCGCGAGAGTGGATGGAAGGCTGTAACGGCATAAAGGATGAACAGGCAGGTGCAGCCCTGGCGGCGGGTTAGGCAGCGGCACTTGCTGAGTCAATCACGTCCGTGCACAAAATCAGAACGGGCGGACGATCACCAGCACGACGATGACCGCGGCGGCGACGCCTGGAATCTCGTTCATGATCCTCAGCGTTCGATTGCTCCCCGAGCGCTTCCCCGAAGCAAGTCGCTTGCCATAGACTCCAAGCCAGCCCTGATAGCCGCTGAGCGCAATGACCAGGGCCAGTTTCGCATGGAACCAGCCCTCCTCGAACGCGCCGATGTTGAAGGCCAGCAACAGGCCAAGCGCCCAGACCACGAACATCGCCGGACCGAGGATGATGTTGCGGGTCCGGCGTTCGCGCTCGATCCAGGCCCGGTCCTCGGCCGAGCCGGCAGTGGTCTCATGATGATAAACGTAGAATCGCGGCAGCAGCAAAAGCCCGGCGATCCAGTAGATGACGAACGTCACGTGCGCCGCAAGCACCCACGGATAAGCGTTGCCAAGGAAGCCGGTCAGGTCGGTCATTCGCCACCTTTCACCAGCTCGACGAGCTGTTCGACATGCTCGACCGGCGTATCCTGGAGGATGCCATGGCCGAGGTTGAAGATGTGCGGCCGGCCGGCGAAGGCGTCAAGGATTGCGCGCACGTCACGAACCAAAGTCTCGCCCCCGGCAAGCAAGGCAAGCGGATCGAGATTGCCCTGGACGGGAAGATCGTCGGGAAGCTCGGCGTTCGCCCATTGGGGATCGACGGTTTCATCGATACCGACCGCATCCACCGCAGTCTCGGCCGCATAAGCGCGGATCTTGCCGCCTGCGCCCTTGGGAAAACCGATCACCGGAACGTCCGGATAGCGGTCTTTCAAGCGCGCCACCAACCGCGCGGTCGGGGCGATCACCCAGTCCTCGAATTGGCGTGGAGCAAGGCTTCCCGCCCAGCTGTCGAACAGCTGAAGCGCCTCTGCGCCGGCTTCAACTTGTCCGCACAGATAGTCGAAAGTGACCTCTTCGATGCGTTCGATCAGCGCACCGAACCGGCCGCGATCGGCGTAGGCAAGGCGGCGGGGATCGGACTGGTCGCGGCTGCCCTGGCCGGCGACCATGTAGGTCGCGACGGTCCATGGCGCGCCCGCAAAGCCGATCAGGGTCACGGTCTCGCTTAGGCTCGCCTTCACCTTGCGGACGGTTTGGTAAATCGGGTCGAGCCGGCCGGGGACCGGCTTCAGCGAGTCGATATCCGCTGAGATCAACGGCGGAGTCAGCCGCGGCCCCTCGCCAGTGACGAAGGTCAGGTTCTGGCCGATCGCGAAGGGCACGATGAGGATATCGGAAAACAGGATTGCAGCGTCGAGCGGGAAGCGATCGAGCGGCTGCAGGGTGACATTTGCGGCCGAGTCACTGTCATAGACGAGGTTGAGAAAGCTGCCCTTGGCCTGGCGAAGGGCGCGATATTCAGCAAGATATCGTCCCGCCTGACGCATCAGCCACAAAGGCGGAGGGTCTCTGCGCTCTCCTCGCAACACGGCGAGCAAGGGCTTGCCCGGTCCACCCGCCGATGTCGGTTCGCTCGGCGAACGGGCCACCCCTTTCTCTCCTATTATAGATTCTTAATATAAGATTGGTGTTGTAGATGGTCGGCAGATCGCGGGGTTTAGGCACGCCTTCCCGATTTGCCAACAGCGGCGCAGCGGGCGTTCCGTCCGGAATCCCGCGAGTCGGAAGACGATTCTCCCGTGACTCACAGGCTGTGGGCGCCTTCGAGCGCTTGTGCATGGAATCGAGCATTTCGGGGAGGCAGCTGAGGACAATGGCCGCGTTGAGACTGTCCACGATCCCGGAGTAGGAGAGCCAACCGGCTTTTCCACAAGGTTGTCAGACATGGCGCTCATCCTTGCCTCATCAAGCCCGATCCGCCGGGCAATGCTCATGCAATCGGGGCTGGAATTCGAATCCATTCCGGCGGCTGTCGACGAAAAGTCGGAGCGGCACCGGCACGATTGCGCGCAGTCACTTGCCACCGCCCTTGCCCAGGCCAAGGCGGTGGCGGTCAGCGAAATGCACTCGGGCGATTGGGTGATCGGCAGCGATTCGGTCGTTACTTCTGACGGCCGCATCTTCGCCAAGCCTGATGATATCGAGGAGGCGGCGGACCATCTGCGCTTCTTTTCCGGAAAGCCGATGAGGCTGACCAGCGCGGTGGCGCTTGCCCGCGGCGGCGCTGTCGAGTGGAGCCATTGCGACAGCGCGACTTTGCAGGTTCGGCCACTGTCGGACGCGTTCATCGCTGCTTACCTCGATGCGGAATGGCCGGAAGTCGGCTATTGCGTCGGAGTTTTCCGGCTCGAGGGGCGCGGCGTGCAATTGTTCGAAACCATCGACGGCAGCTATTTCACCATATTGGGGATGCCGCTTGTCCCGCTGCTTGGAGCGCTTCGCCAGCGTGGAGCGATTGCGGCATGATCCGGATTGCGCTCACCGGCTCCATCGGAATGGGCAAGTCGACCGTGGCGCGAATGTTCGAGAGCGCCGGCATTCCCGTGTTCGACGCCGATGCCGTGGTTCGCCAGCTCCAGGGTCCTGGAGGCGAGCTCGTCGAAGCTATCGAAATGCATTTCCCGGGCACCGCCGGACCCGATGGGATCGACCGCGATGCGTTGTCGAAGCAAGTGCTCAGCAATCCTGAAGATCTCGCCCGGCTCGAGGCGATCGTCCATCCCGGGGTTCACCGGGTTCGAGCCAAGTTCCTTCTGGACAACCAGGACAGACCGGCTTTGCTGTTCGAGATACCGTTGCTCTACGAGACCGGTGGCGGTGAGGCTTTCGACCAGGTGATCGTCGTTTCGGCCCCGGCGGAAGTGCAACGGGAGCGCGTTCTGGCAAGGCCTGGAATGACCGACGAGAAACTGCATACGCTTCTGGCCCGGCAGATGCCGGACCAGGAAAAGCGCGAGCGGGCCGATTTCGTCGTCGATACCAGCGGCGACCTATCCACAACTGAAAATCAGGTGAGACACATTCTGACTTGTCTTGGCCTTGGGTCAGGTGGTTAGATTCGACCATGCGAGAAATCGTCTTTGATACCGAGACCACCGGACTCAACCCCGCGGGCGGCGACCGGATCGTCGAAATCGGCTGCATCGAGATGCTCGACCGCACCGACACCGGGCGCCATTTCCACGCGTATTTCAATCCGGAGCGGCCAATGCCGCTCGGCGCGGAAGCGGTTCACGGGCTCACCGAGGTCTTCCTGTCCGACAAGCCGCGCTTCACCGAAAAGGCGGAGGAGCTTCTCGAATTCATCGCCGACTCGCCGCTCGTCGCGCACAATGCGAGCTTCGACTTCGGATTCCTCAACCACGAGTTCGGGCTTTGCGGCCGGCCGGTCGTTTGCACGAGCAGGATGGTCGATACGCTGGCGCTTGCGCGAACCAGGCACCCGGGCGCCAAGCATAGCCTCGATGCTCTGTGCACTCGCTTCGGAGTCGATCGAAGCCAGCGCGTCAAGCATGGCGCTTTGCTCGACGCGCAGCTGCTCGCGCAGGTGTATATCGAGCTCACCGGAGGCCGTCAGATCGGGCTTGGCCTGGTCGCGGACACCGACGATGCGAACATCACGCCCGTCGCAGGCGGGGTGACAATCCGGGATCCGCTCGTCCCGCGCCCGCATTTTGCTGGACTTGAGGAGCTTGAGCGCCATCGGGCGTTTATATCCCAGCTGGCAAACCCGCTCTGGTCGCGCTTCGCCGCCCCGAGTTGACGCGGCGGCAAGCGCAGCCGTAAGCGGCGGCCAAGCGGATAAAGGAGCCTCGCCAAGTGGACGTTCGTGTCGCGGATCATCAAGTCGAAACCGGCGATTCCATCAAGGAACATGCGGTCGAGCGAATCGAAGAAATTACCGAAAAATATTATTCGCGGGCGGTTGGCGCCAACGTCACCTTCGGCAAGGGCCCGCAGAACGATTTCACCTGCGACATCGTCGCGCCAGTCGGCCAGAGCGTGGTTCTCAAGGCTTCTCACCGGGCGCCGACCGCTCAGATCGCGTTCCAATGCGCTGCCGACAAGATAGAGAAGCAGCTTCGCCGCTATTCGAAGCGGCTGAAGGAGCACCAGCCGGGCCTGGACTATACGTCGGGGATCGAAGCGAATACCGCCTATCGCGTGTTCGAAGCGGCTCCCGAGGAAGACGAGCCGCCGGCAAGCCCGACGATCGTCGCCGAGACAAAGGTCGACGTTCCGAGGGCGAATGTTGCCGATGCGGTGATGATGATGGACCTTCGCAACACCAATGCGCTGATGTTCCGCAACAGCAAGACCAATGAGCTGAACATGGTGTATCGCCGCGGCGACGGAAATATCGGCTGGGTCGAACCCCACGACAAATAGCTCGCCCGACATTTTTTGCGAGGTCCGCTGCAGATCAGCCGGGGCTCCTGTAGAGTTTACCAATGCACCTGAACGAGTTTCTCGATTTCGAGGCGATCAAGCCGGGCCTTTCGGCGGGCAACAAGCGTGCCCTTCTTCAGCAGCTGTGCAATTTCGCAGCGCAGCGGCTGGGGCTCGAATCGAGTGCCATCCTCGAGACCGTCGGCGAGCGGGAGAAGCTTGGTCCAACCGGCTTTGGCGACGGAGTCGCGATCCCGCACGGGAAGGTCGAGGGCCTGTCGCGGATCTACTGTCTGTTCGTCCGGCTCTCCGAGCCGATTCGCTACAAGGCCGTGGACGGCCGGCCCGTCGACCTCGTTTTCCTGCTGCTGTCCCCGCCCGAGGCGGGCGTCGAGCATCTCAAGGCGCTGGCAGCGATCAGCCGGGTGGTTCGCCACGCTCCGACGCTCGAGAAAATGCGCGGTGCGCGAAGCCGGGATGCGCTTGCCGCGGTGCTGATGGGGGCGGACGAACGCGACGCGGCCTGACCTTGCAATGAGCGGGGATCGGCTTGCCCCGGGCATTGAGGCATCGAGCCTGATTCGCCGTGCCCAAGCGAACGGCGACTTCGCAATGCTGCTTCGCAGGGGTGATCCGGAAAGGGGCTCACTGCTGATCGTGGTCCGCAGCCGTGGCCCTTATGTCGCCTGCCTGCAGCGGACGCTATCACCGGACGGAGCCTATCGCTGGGGGACTACGGGCCCGGCCGAATCGGCCCCCGACCAGGAAGTTGCAAAATTCCTCGCGCGGCAGGCTCGGTTCGACGCGGATTTATGGCTAATCGAGCTGGATATCGCACAGCCGGAACGATTCATCGCTGAAACGACCTCGGCGGCTTGACGATCGGCAGCAGCACCGGCGAATAGGCCAGAAGGAAGTGAAGAGCGGGGGGTGCTCTCGATCCGGACAGCCGGCGGGAACACCACGCGAGACGGGGAACCAACCAGGGGGCAGAAGCGGGAAAGCCCGCGCCTTGAAGCCCTCGAGTCGGGCGGTTTACCGCAAGAACCTACGGAAAAAATGGTAATTTCGTTTCGCTCGGCGATACTGGTCTGTGCAGTGGTGAGCGCCAGCTCGGTCGCTCCGGCAAAGGTCGGTCCTGCCGCCCAGCCGCTTCTTCCATTGGCGAGCTCTGTGAGCCCATCGGTCCTGGCGCAGGAGCTTCTGCGCGTTTCGGACCAATTGAGTGCTCCCGCACCAGAGGAGCAGGTGAAAGCCGAGGAAGTGGTCGAAGCGGTGGTTGATCCCAAGGCGGATCTGGCGACGATGGTCGCCGAGCTGCGAAGCTCCGATCCGGGTGACCGGCAGCTCGAGTGCCTCGCTGCCGGAGTGTATTTCGAATCCAAGAGCGAGCCCCTGGCAGGCCAGCTTGCTGTGGGCGATGTCATCGTCAACCGGGCCAACAGCGGCCGCTTCCCGAAAACCTATTGCGGAGTGCTGTTCCAGCGCGGCCAGTTCTCGTTCGTCCGCGGCAAGTCGTGGCCGCACGTCGCCCGCTCAGGCAAGCAGTGGAAGACCGCGGTAGCGGTGGCCAAGATCGCTCACCGCAACCTCAAGGATTCGTCGGTCTCCAACGCCTTGTTCTTCCACGCCAAGAGGGTCAGCCCCGGCTGGCGGCTGAAGCGGATCGCTTCGGTCGGCAACCACATTTTCTATCGCTAGGTCGACCGCGAACGGCTCCTGGCCAATCCCGACATTGGCTCCGTGCACGTTTCGTTCTAGCTTTGGTGGGTGAGCACCGCCCCCGAACCGATTCTCGAATCCTGTTTCCATGATTTGCCGCCCATCGCCGCGGACGTCGCGCGCGGGGTGACCCGCCTGTTCTGCCGGCAGGACCTGTTTTCGATCTGCGAAGCGCCACTTCCCAACGGCCGCCGGGCGGACTTGATGGCGATCTGCGCGAAGGGCACTTTGACGATCGTCGAGATCAAGGTCGCCAAAGCGGACCTGGTCGGCGACACCAAGTGGACGGACTATCTCGATTATTGCGACCGCTTCTATTGGGCAGTGCCGCCGACGCTGGTTTCGCTGCTCGATGGCGAACGCTATCTACCGGGCGAAGCGGGTCTTATCGTTGCCGATCGCTACGATGCTGCGCTGGTCCGCAACGCGGTGCACCGGCCGCTTGCTCCAGCTCGCCGGAAGGCGGAACTGCTTCGCTTCGCCCGGCGCGCCGCCCGGCGGCTCAGCGAGCAGCTCGACCCGTCACTTGGCGCGGCAAGCTAGCGAGCTGGTTTCTTCGCTTCGATGATCCGAAGAAGCTCCGGCGTACGATTGTCGCGCTTGGCATAGTCGCGGGCCGAATAGCCTGCCGCGGAATCCGCCTTGTCGGGGTCTGCGCCGGCAGCCACCAGGGTTCGAACGATCGGCACCTGCCGCCGCTGCACGGCGACGATCAGCGGCGTCTCGCCCGAACGGTTGGTATCGTCGATCTTCGCGCCCAGCCCGACCAGCCATTCGACGGCATCGGCGAAGCCGACCCGGGCCGCGGTGATCAGCGGCGTGTCGCCGTTACGCATCGCCAGACTGGGTTCAGCGCCTTCCTGGAGAAGATAGGCCGTCCAGTCGTAGTTCCTGTTTTCAATGGCCGTGATCAATGCTGTCTTACCGTCGACGTTGCGCGCGTTCAGAAGCGCCCGCTCGTTTTTCAGCAGCTTCATCGCTTCGGCGCCATTGTTGTCGCGGATCGCCTTGATGAACGTCTCGCCCTCGTAGCCGGTGCTTTGCGCGGCTGCCGAGGCGGCCGTCGCGGTGACGGCAAGAGCAAGGATGAAGCGCTTGAGCGGATGCATTCGAATATTCCCCCGGGAGGTCGCTTGATCGCGGCCGGTTAGCAGAGCATGGCTGGCTTTGTCATGAATGCCCACAAACCTTTCTGGGAAAAGCCCTTGGCGAAGCTCGACCGCGGCGAGTGGGAGGCGCTGTGCGACGGCTGCGGGCGCTGCTGCCTGCACAAGCTGGAGGATGAGGAAACGGACATCCTCTACCCGACGAATGTCGCCTGCAAGCTGCTCGACCGGCGCAACGGCCGCTGCAGCGACTATTCGGGCCGCAAGAAAGCGGTGGCCGATTGCGTCGTCCTCGACCGGAACAAGCTTGGCACTCTGGACTGGCTTCCGAAGACCTGCGCCTATCGCCTTCGCGCCGCCGGCGAGCCTCTGCCGGACTGGCATTATCTGCTTTCGGGAAGCCGCGAGACGGTTCACAAGGCCGGTCAGTCGACCCGCGGATGGACGGTCAGCGAGGACGATGCCGGAGACCTCGAATTCCACGTGGTGGAGCGTGCGCTCTAAGCGGCTCATCAGCCATCCCGATTTGCCAGTGCCAGTTCTGCTATGCGCGATTCGGTCGGCACGGCGGATGCGGCTTCGTTTCGATGAGCGCGAGCAGCTCTTGAAGCTGACTCACCCGGTTGGGATCCGAGCCTCGGCTGCGTTGTCCTGGGCTGCCGCCCAAAGCTGCTGGGTCAACGAGCAGCTCCGCAACACTCTCCCGCCCGAACCTCTCATTCCCGGAGCAACTATTCCGATCGAAGGGGAGGAGATCGAGCTTTGCTGGGCTCCGGCCGAAGGACGAGTGCCGGCACTTGCCGCAGGCACTTTGGTGTGCGGCGGGCCGAGGGAGGCATTTCCCCGCCGTATCGAGCAGTTCCTCAAGCGGCGGGCGGTCGAGACTTTATCGAGCGAGACTGCCGAAATTTCGGGCCGCTCCGGGTGCCGGGCCACGTCCGTGACGGTCGGCGACGCACGCACCCGCTGGGGCAGCTGCAGCAGCAGCGGCCGGATTCGCTACAATTGGCGGCTCATCCTCGCATCGCCCGAGGCGCGCCGGTTCGTGGTCGCACATGAGGTCGCCCATCTCCGGCACCTCGACCACGGGGCCAGGTTCAAGGCGCTGGAGCGCGAATTGTTCAGCGGCGATATCCGCGCCGCCGAAGCTTTATTGCGCAGTTCCGGTCCCAGGCTGCGGCGGATAGGGCTCGGTGGTTGACCCTGGCGGCGGCTGCCGCGGCTGGGGCTGTGGCTGCGGTCTCGTCTGCGGAACCGGTTGCGGCCTTGGCGCTTGCTGCGGCGGAGCCGTTCCCGGCGCGACCTGCTGATTAGGTGGACGCTGCGGCTGCCTGCCGCCGAGCACATCGTCCAGCCACTGCTGGTTGACCCCGGAGTCGGGCTGCTGCTGCTGCTGCTGACCATCGTAGCCGGGCGGGAACATGGGCGAAGGGCCCAACGGATTGCCATGCTCGTCAACCAGCGGGGCATCGTTGGGGTCGATATAGCCGTCGCCGAGCCAGTCCGCTTCAGGCTCCAATTGCCAGTCGGGCATCGGCACCTGTGTTTCGAACTGCTCGACCGGGCGATTGGCCACAGCAATCTGCATGAAGTCGTGGAAGGCGCGGGCGGGCGCAGTGCCACCCTGAAGGCCGGCGACCGGCTTGGCGTCGTCGCGCCCCATCCATACGCCCGTCGTGATCCCGCTCGAAAAGCCGATGAACCAGCCGTCGCGGTTCGACTGCGTGGTTCCGGTCTTTCCGGCGACGGGGCGGCCAATCTGCGCGGCCCGGCCGGTTCCGGTCAGAACAGCGGCTTGAAGCAGGTCCGTCATCTCGGCTGCCACCCAGGGCGCCACGAGCACCCGCTGCTCGTTCGGCTCGCGCCGGTAAAGCTCGCTCCCGTTGACGGTCACGACCCGCGTGACTGCATAAGGGGTCACCGCCACGCCGCGGTTTGCAACCGACGCAAAGGCCTGGGTCATGTCGATCAGGCGGACATCGCTGGTTCCCAGGACCATCGACGGAACGGTCGAGATTCGGCTGGTGATCCCGAACCGGCGGGCCATGTCGGCCACAGTCGAAAAGCCGAGTTGCTCACCGATCTGTGCGCTGATCGTATTGATCGAGCGGGCGAAGGCTTCGCGGATCGTCACCGGGCCGGAGAAGGTCCTGTTGTTGTTGCGCGGTTGCCAGCCATTGATGTTTACCGGCTTGTCGATGATCGTGTCGGCCGGCTTTAAGCCGGACTCCAGCGCTCCCAAATAGACGAAGAGCTTGAACGCCGAGCCGGGCTGCCGCTCGGCCTGGGTTGCCCGGTTGTAGATTGAATCGGGGTAGCTCTTGCCGCCAACCATCGCGCGCACCGCCCCGTCCCGGTCGAGAGCCACCAGCGCGCCCTGGGCGGAGCCGGGGGTATTCGCAACGATCGCGCGCTGCGCCGCCTGCTGCATTGCGGAATTGAGGGTCGTGTAGACGTCGATCGGCTCGGACGTCTCGCTGATCAGAGTGTCGAGCTGGGGCAATGCCCAGTCGGTGAAGTAGCGGACGCTGTCCTGCTTTGTGGTCGGCTGGATCCGGATCCGCGCCGGGTCGGCGTTGGCAGCCTCGGAGTCGGAGACGAAGCCGTTTTGAACCATTGCCCTCAACACGACCTGCGAGCGCTCCCGAGCGGCCTCGACATCGGCGGTTGGCGAATAGTTGGAAGGCGCCTTGACCAGGCCCGCGATGATCGCCGACTCGCCAAGCGAGAGTGTGTCGGCGCTGTGTCCGAAGAATCGGCGCGACGCTGCGTCGATTCCATAAGCGCCGCCGCCGAAATAGACTCGGTTGAGGTAGAGCTCGAGGACATGGTCCTTGCTGAACTTGCGCTCCAGGGCGAGCGCAAGCACCGCTTCCTTGATCTTGCGGCCGAAGGTGCGGCTGTTGGTCAGGAAGATGTTGCGGGCAAGCTGCTGGGTGATTGTCGATCCGCCTTGACGCCACTCGCCCGAGCTTGCGCGGACCGAAAGTGAGCGCGCGATGCCGATCGGATCGACGCCCGGATGCGAGCGGAACCGCCGGTCCTCGATTGCGATCATGGCGGAGCGCATTTCCGGCGGGATCTGGTCGTAGGAGAGCCACCGGCCGAAACTTGGTCCAAGCGAGACGAGTACAGCGCCGTCGGAGGCGTGGACCCGAACCATCTGCCCGAGGTCCGAGCGGCGGGAGAGTTGCTGGTAGCTAGGCAGCGAAGCCACGGCGACGGCCACAGCGACTGCGAGCGCGATAAGCCCGAGCAGAGCCGCATAAAGCAGGAACTTGAACGCAGTCACGAACGGACGGCCCGCGGTGCCGGTTTTCGCCTTGGCCATCTAGCGATCAGGGGTACGAACGTCGCCGCGGTCCGGCAAGGCGTTCATTCGTCTCCGCCCTCACCGGAAGCCTCGTCGAACTCGAGCGATGCCGAGTTGATGCAGTAGCGCAGCCCGTTCGCGCCCGGCCCGTCAGGGAAGACGTGGCCAAGGTGCCCCTCGCAGCGTGCGCAGCGAACTTCGGTTCGAGTCATCCCGTGGCTGGTGTCCACGATCTCTTCGACGGCGCCGTCCTGTTTCGGCTCGGTGAAGCTCGGCCAGCCGCTGCCGCTGTCATATTTGGTATCGCTGTCGAACAATGGCTCGCCGCAGGCCGCGCAGCGAAACTCGCCTTCGCCTTTGGCGTGAAGCAGTTCGCCCGTGAACGGCGGCTCCGTGCCGCCCTGGCGAAGGACTCGATAACGCTCCGGAGTGAGCGTTTCGCGCCACTCCTCATCGCTTCGCTGAAGTTTGTCAGTCATCTCGCCTCTCCGATGGCGCTGTTCAGGTTACGCCCGCATTAACTCTGTTTTAGACTATGCCCAATAGATGTTGCGGCCATGGCGTTCCGCTACGCTTCTACGAGCAGCTTAATTGCCGCCGCCTTGCTGGCTGGCGCGCCATCATCCGCGCCCGCTCAATGCCGCCTTTGCTCAAGCCCGACGACCGGCCTCGATACCGGCACCGGAATGCAGGCGATCGAGCTCGAGGTCGCAACCAGCCTCGACTTCGACCGGCTGATTCTGCTCGGCGCAGGTCAGGGTGCCGCAATTCTCCATCCGAGCGGCGAACGGAGCGCTGCAGGCAATCTGGCGACGGTCAGTGCGCGGGCGATGGTCGGCGAGGTCACGATCCGCGGCGAGCCGGGGCGGACTGTCCAGGTAGAGATGCCGCGGCGGATAGACCTTCACTCACTTAGCGGCGGTCGAATCGAGATCGACGAGATCAGAACCGATCTCCCAACGCTTCCGAAACTCGATTCGGCGGGCAATTTGAGCTTCCGGTTCGGCGGGCAGCTCAACGTGACCGGCGACTCCGAAGGCGAGTATCGCGGCGACGTTCCGATCACCGTCGATTACCTCTGAGCAGGACGCGGCGCTCATTTGCCGCGTGACAGGGGTCGCGGGGAGCCGCGGCCCCTTTTTCTTGCCCGATGAATCGGCATGGTGAACCGAAAATCAACCATTCCGGCGCATTAGTCGGTGGTCGCTCCAGAACGGAGCAAAGTGGGGACCGCCGAAATGAACCTGTCGATCAAAGCCATGGTGGCTGCAGCCTTGCTTGCAGCGCCGATCCTCGTTCCAGCTCAGCAGGCACGCGCCGGCGTCGGCGATCTGCTGGTAGCTCCGACCCGGCTTGTGCTTAACGGCGGTCGCGGCGCCGAGCTCATCCTCAACAATATTGGCGATGAGCCCGCGACCTACAGGATTTCGGTCGAGTTCCGGCGGATGAAGCCGGACGGCACGCTCGAGGAAGTGCTCGACCCGAGCGACCCTGAAAAGGCTGCTCGGGACATGATCGTCTATGCGCCGCGCCGCGTGACTCTTGCGCCGCGCGAGCCGCAGTCGATCCGGATCAGCGCGCGGCCGGCGAAAGGACTGCCCGACGGCGAATATCGGATCCATATGCTGTTTCGAGCCATTCCACCGGCGACCCCGGTGACCAAGGCGTCGAGCGCTCCTGCCAATGGGCTGAGCTTCAAGCTGACGCCCATTTACGGAGTTACCATTCCCGTCATCGTCCGCCTCGGGAACCTCGAGGCAACGGCCGGTATCTCGAATGTCCGCCTGCAGAGCCGCGACGGCAAGCCCGCAATTGCACTCGACCTCACCCGGTCGGGCCGCCGCTCCACCTTTGGAGAGGTACGAATTCTCAAGCCCGGTCTGAAAGACCCGATCGGAGTGCAGCGAGCGGTCGCGGTCTACACCGACGTCGGGCAGCGGCAGGTCGTGGTTCCCGTCGACGAGAAATTCGTAGCCCACGCCGTCGGGCAGGTGACCGTCCAATATGTCGAGACCTATGACGACGGTTCGAAGACGATCGCCGAAACCCAGGCGGTTCTGCGCTAGGCGGTTCGCCAAAGCGCGGTGAAATAGCATGGCTATCGCCGGCAAATGGCTGGGCAAGGCAGGGGCGCTGGCCGCCGCCGCTTGCCTGACGGCCGTCGGCGCGGTCGCCGCAGCTCCGGTCGGCGATGGCTGGGCGGCGGACCCGGACGAGCAATATCTTCTTGACGTCAAGCTTCGCCAGTATCGGATCGGCGATGGCGTTCGTGCCTACAATACGCCGGAGGGTACCTGCGTCGTGTTCGGGGACTTCCTGACCACGCTCGACGTGCCGATGAAGATCGACCTTGGCGCCAGGAAGGCGAGCGGCTGGGCGTTCAAGGAAAGTCACCGGATCTCGATCGACGTTGCCGCAGGCAAGGTCGATTATGCCGGAAGCAGCGAAGCGCTTGCCCGCAACGCCATCCGCGAAACCGCCGAAGGCTGGTGCGTCGACACGTCCGCGCTCGCCCGCTGGTTTGGTCTGGGAGTGAAACCGGTCACCTCGGGCTCCGTCCTCGTCCTGGAATCGGAGGCGAAGCTTCCGGTAGAGCTTGCAATCGAGCGGCAGAAGCGGGCCCAGCACATGAAGCCGGCAAAGTTCGACCTTTCGAGCCTTCCCCAGGTTCGCCTTCCGTACCGGATGTGGCGCTCGCCGGCGCTCGACTTCGTCGTCAGTGCCGGGATGACCTATCGCGCCGACAGCGGAATGAAGGTCGATCGCCGCACCTCCGTCTACGCGGCTGGCGAAATCGCCCGGCTGTCGTACGACGCCCATGTCGCGACCGACCAGAAGGGACTGCCCGGATCGCTTAGGCTTCGCGCCTATCGCTCCGACCCGGATGGCCAGCTGCTCGGCCCCCTGAAGGCGACCCATTTCGGCTTCGGCGACGTCACTGGCCTCGGTACCCGGCTGACCGGCAACGCGGTAAGCGGCCGCGGAGCCGTCGCGACCAACCGTCCGGTTATCAATCCTACCAGCTTCGACCGGACCCGCTTTGAGGGTGAGCTTCCGGCGGGTTGGGACGCGGAGCTCTATCGCAACGGGCAGCTCCTCGCCTTCGCCAGGTCGGACGAGCGGCAGCGTTACGTGTTCGACGATGTCCAGCTGCTCTACGGCGAAAACCAGATCAGCATCATCGTCTATGGCCCGCAAGGCCAGGTTCGTACTCGCGAAGAGCTGATCAATGTCGGGCGGGACAATGTTCCGCCGGGGAAGACCTGGTACTGGGCGGGAGTCAATCAGCCGGGGCGCGACCTGGTGACCCTTCGCAGGCAGGAGGTCAGCGAAAGCACTCGAGCGCAGGCTGCCGTCTCGGTCGAGCATGGGGTCGACGAGCGGACGTCGGTCGGAGTGCTCGCACGCACCATGCTTCTGGAAGATGAGCGGGTCACATTCGTGGAAGGATCGGTGCGGCGCTCGATCGGGCCCGCCTTGGTCGAAGTCGGTGTTGCCAGGGAAAGCAGCGGAGGAACCGCCGCCCGGGCGCAGCTCCTCGCGAAGCTCGGTTCGGTCAATGTCAGCGCCGAGGCGGTCATGGCAAAAGATTTTCGCTTGCGAGGCGACCGGGAAACCAGCGTTCGCGACGTCCGGCTAGCGCTCGATACGCCGATCCGGCTCGGCCGGACGGTCATTCCGGCGCATGCCGATATCCGGTACATGGATCGCCCCGACGGCAGCGGCCAGCTCGAAGCGGCCGCCCGCCTGGCCACCACGGTCGACAGATTTAACCTGGCCGGAAACGTCCGGTACAGCCGCCAATTCCTTGCCAACGGCCCCGCCCCGCCCCCCGAAGTGCGCGCGGAACTGATGGGAACGGGCCGAATCGGCCCGGTCAGGGTCCGCGGCTCCACCAGTTTCGAAATTAGCCCGGTGAGCGAATTCCGTTCGGCCGAGCTCTCCGGCTATTGGTCCGCGTCCGACAAGGCCGATTGGGAGGGGGCGCTCGCCTATGACGCGCGCGAAAGCCGTGCTCGCGCCCGGATCAGCCACATCCGCCGGCTTAACACCATGTCTGTCGCACTGACCGGTGAGGCTTCGACCGATGGGTCGGTCGCGGTCGGGCTGAACCTCAACTTCTCGCTCGATCCGGGCCGCGGCTTTGGCCTTTCGCGCGAGCGGATGGCCGGCGCGGGATCGGTTCGGGCACGAGTCTATCGCGATATCAACGACAATGGCGTGGCCGACCCGGGCGAGCCTTATGAAAAAGGCGCTCTCATCACCGCTGGCCGGACGATTGCCGAGAAACCGACCGACGCCAGGGGTCGGGTGACGGTCGCGGGCCTTTCCACCTTCGCTCCGATTACGGTGGGAATCGACCAATCCAGTCTTTCCGACCCGATGCTTGCACCCAAGAAGGCGATTCAGGTCGTCGTTCCCAGGCCCGGAGTGCCGGCAGAGGTGGAAATTGGGCTCGTCGGCGCTGGCGATGTCGAGGGTGCTCTCGTCAAAAGCGGCGGCCTGGGCTTCGAAGGGCTCGATATCGAGCTCGTCGATGCGTCCGGAGCAACGGTGGCGACGGCCCGAAGCGATTATGACGGCTACTTCCTGTTCGAACGGGTCGCCTACGGGTCCTACAGCCTGCGCCTGGCCAAGACGTCGGCCGACGCCGCCCAGACGCCGCAGGACCTCGGCGTCCGCCTGACGGTCAGTGAGGGACAATCGGTCGTCCGGCTGGGATCGATCCAGGTAGCGGCGCCGGCGCGGATGGCGTCTTCCCAATAGTCGTCCGAGACGACTTCGCCCCGGTCATGCTGATGCGACGCAGTCGCAGCAGATGGACTGCTCTCATACTGGTGCGGTCGAGAAGACTCGAACTTCCACGGCCTTTCGGCCACAACGACCTCAACGTTGCGCGTCTACCAGTTCCGCCACGACCGCACGTGCATGAGAGAAAGCGGCCGTGAGCCGCTTACTGGCAAGGCGGCGCCTCTACCAAAGGGCCGGTGCCTGCGCAACGCCGCTGTTTTGATCCATTTCGGAACAGTGCCTAACAGCCCGTTTACCATTTGGCCGCCACATCGTTATCCTCGGGATGATGATCCTCGCTTTCCTTGCCGCCGCCGCAACGGTGCAGCCAGACCCGCAGGCATCTGCGGCCGTCGCCCGGGCGACAGCGACGGTCCGGATCATTCAGGGAGTGCGGATCAGCGGCGACGTGCCGCCAGCCGAAGCTTTGGTCCGGGAGACGAAGGTGCGCGGCGCCGACGGCACCGAGACGCGCTTGCGTCTCATCGAATTTCCCTAAAATCTCAGCTCTTTAGGGTGAGGGTAACAGTGGATTCCAGGCCACTTGCCGGAACCCCCATTTCAGCGCTGTTGAACGTTGCGCTGCCGCCCGGCGGAAGCGTCCGGGCTGGCGGAGCGATCGTCCAGGAATAGACCAGGCGACCGGCCTTGTCGTGGAGCCTGGCCTCGATCGGCGGAACCTGCTGCTGCTGCGAGCTGGGGTTGATCACCCGCCCGCTGACGACCACCAGCTCGTTGCCGCTGGCCAGCTTCTGCCGCTCCGGGGTGCCCGGGGCGATCTGCAGCGGGGTCGGCGCCGGGGCTGCAAAACCAACCTGCTGCCGGAGCGAATCCGGGACCAAGAAAAAGAGGGCGACGGCGATTGCGACGACCAGCGCCATCGCCAGAAGCACCGCCATCCACCAATTATGTTTGCGGTCGGCGCTGCTGTAGGTCTCGACCGCGTGAATCTCTTCGGCGTCGGGCAGTTCTTTCTGCAGGTCCCACTGGTTTTCGTCAGGACCTACAAAGGCAGGGCGCGCGGATCCATAATCCGGTGGAGGAACCGGAATGGACGCCAAAGGCTCGTCCAGCGGTCCTCCGGGGGGAATCGGCTCGCTGGTCTCCTGGCCACGAGGGTCATCGAAGGCGGCGCCCGCGTCTTGCGCTCCGGCCCGATCGTCGCTCCTGGATGTCTCAAGGGTGGCTTCGTCCGCGGGTGGCGCTGCTTCACCCGATCCGCCCGCGTCGGGCTCCTGGTGCCAGCTATGCCCGCAGCTGGCGCAGCGGACCTTGCGGCCGCCGTCAGGGACCGCGCCGTCCTTCACCGCATATTGTGTCCCGCACGACGGACAGGTCAGGATCATGTGTCGCGCGCCTCCTACTAATTGCCTTCGGGTAAACATGAATGCTGGGCCGTTGGCAAGGCGGCGTCCCCATGCGACAACCCGCGCGCTGAGGCGGGAGGACGGGTCTGGCGGCGATCGTTCAATTCGAAAGTGTTGGATTGCGCTACGGCACCGGCGCCGAGGTGCTGCGCGACCTCGATTTCTCGCTTGGCGAAGGCGGCTTTTACTTCCTCGCCGGTGCGTCGGGCGCGGGCAAGACGTCGCTGCTCAAGCTGCTCTACCTCGCCCAGCTGCCGACCAGGGGACGGATCCGCCTGTTTGGCGAAGACCTCAGTGACGTTTCACGCCACGCTTTGCCGCTGTTCCGTCGCCGCATCGGAGTGGTGTTCCAGGACTTTCGTCTGGTCCGCCATCTGTCG
>JACDCV010000151.1 GCA_013817375.1 Sphingomonas sp. | reverse complement strand
ATTGCAGGCTGCCGCACGCGCTTGAATGCCATGAACAACAGAAAGAAGATGATGCCGATGGTTGCTGGAACCACCAGCCTTAGCCGTTCGCCGGCGCGCTGCGCATATTCGAACTGGCCTGACCACGCGACTGAGTAGCCAGCGGGCAGGTTCACCTGCTCGGCCACAACTTTCTGAGCCTCGTTTACGAAACCGACGAC
The DNA here is from genome assembly GCA_013817375.1 of Sphingomonas sp. Lineage (GTDB taxonomy): Bacteria > Pseudomonadota > Alphaproteobacteria > Sphingomonadales > Sphingomonadaceae > Sphingomicrobium. Next base: position 4,565 of record JACDCV010000151.1, on the reverse strand, counting down.
GTCGCGGCCCCGTACGTCCACGTACACCCAGACCGACGGCTGCGCGTTCTCGCTTCGGATCATCGCCGGCCCGCTGACTATGTTGATGTCGGCGACTGCGCCCAGCGGCACGACAGCACCGCTCGGCGCGACCATCGGGAGCTGCGCCAGATCGGCGACGCTATCGCGCATCTCGCGCGGGAAGCGGACGGTGATCGGGAAGCGCGCGAGCCCTTCGACTTTTTCCCCGATCTGGGCGCCCCCGACGGCCATGGCTGCGGTTTCCTGCACCTGTTCGATCGAGAGGCCGTAACGGGCGGCGGCCAACCGGTTCACGTCGATGTCGATGTAACGCCCACCGCCGACGCGGTCCGATACGGCTGACGTGGTGCCTTCGATCGGCTTCACGGCTTCTTCGACCTGCCGCCCCAGACGCTCGAGCGTGTCCAGATCGGGTCCGGAGATTTTCACTCCCACCGGGCTCTTGATGCCGGTCGCCAGCATGTCGATGCGGTTACGGATCGGCGGCACGAAGACGTTCGCCAGCCCCGGAATCTTCAGTCGGGAGTCGAGCTCCTCGATGATCTTATCCATGTTCATGCCGTCTCGCCATTCGCTCCGCGGCTTGAGCTGGATGGTTGTCTCGAACATCTCCAGTGGTGCCGGATCCGTGGCTGTATCGGCGCGGCCGGCCTTGCCGAATGCCGACTTCACCTCCGGAACCGTCATGATGATCCGGTCGGTGACCTGAAGGAGTTCCGACGCGCGCGAGGCGGAAAGGCCGGGCAGTGCGGTCGGCATGTAGAGAATGTCACCCTCATCAAGCGGCGGCATGAACTCGCCACCCAAGCGACTTGCCGGAAAGACCGAAATGAGAAGGGCGACTGCCGCAAGGCCAACAGTGAGCTTCGGATTCCGTAATACCCAATTCAGGCCGGGCTTGTAGGCCCTGATCAGCGCCCGGTTCATCGGGTTCTCGGCCTCCGACCGGATCTTCCCTTTAATGAACATGATCATCAGCATCGGAACGACGGTGATGGAAAGTCCTGCCGCTGCAGCCATCGCGTAGGTTTTGGTGAGCGCCAGCGGCCGGAAGAGCCTGCCTTCCTGCGCTTCCAGAGTGAACACCGGCAGGAACGACAAAGTGATGATCAGGAGCGAGAAGAACAGCGCCGGCCCGACCTCCACCGCTGCTTCGGTTATGACCTTGCGGCGTACCTCTTCGTCAATGCCACCGTCCGGATCGCGGGCATGCTCGAGCTTCTTGTGCGCATTTTCGATCATGACGATTGCGGCGTCGACCATCGCACCGATCGCAATCGCGATGCCGCCAAGCGACATGATGTTAGCGTTCACGCCCTGGAGGTACATAACGGTGAAGGCGGCGAGAATCCCGAGCGGCAACGTCACGATGGCGACGAGCGACGAGCGGAAGTGGAGAAGGAAAAGTCCGACCACGATCGCGACTACGACGAACTCTTCGAGAAGCTTTACCCACAAGTTCTCGACAGCACGCTCGATCAGCGATGAACGATCGTAGACCGTCACCACCTCGACCCCGGGAGGCAAGCCGGCTTTCAGCTCTTCAAGCTTGTCCTTCACATTTTCGATGACGGAGAGGGTGTCCGCGCCCTGTCTGACGACGACGATTCCGCCGACGACCTCCCCCTGTCCGTTGAGCTCTGCAATACCGCGGCGAAAGTCGGGAGCGAGCTGGACTCGCGCGACATCGCCGACGGTGACGGGAGTCCCGCCCGCGCTCGTCGACAGCGGTATGTCGCGAAAGTTCTGGAGCGTTTCGAGATAGCCGCCGACGCGCACCATGAACTCGGCGCCGGCGCGCTCTACGACAGACCCCCCGGTCTCCTGGTTCGCTTCGCGGACCGCATCCATCACATCGCCCGCAGAGACTCGATAGATCTGGAGGCGCTCGGGATCGATCTGCACCTGGTAGGACTGGACCATGCCCCCAAGGGTCGCGACCTCGGCAACGCCTTCGATCTCCCTCAATTGAAAGCTGATGAACCAGTCCTGCAGGGCGCGGAGCTGTCCCAGATCATGCCGGCCCGTGCGGTCGATAAGCGCATACTGGTAGGCCCAGCCGACACCGGTCGCATCGGGACCGAGAGTTGGGCTGACACCGTCTGGGAGCTTGTCCGATGCTTGGCTCAGATATTCGAGCGTGCGGGATCGCGCCCAGTAAAGATCGGTCCCATCCTCGTAGAGTACGGTAACGAAGCTGTCGCCGAAGAACGAAAATCCGCGGACGGCTTTCACCCGAGGCGCCGACAGCATCGTCGTCGCTAGCGGGTACGTGACCTGCGCCTCGACAATTTCCGGCGCCTGGCCCGCATAGGGCGTGCGGATGATGACCTGCACGTCCGACAGATCAGGGATCGCATCGATGGGTGTCCGCATCACTGCATAGGTGCCGGCGATCGCAAGGAGCGCGGCTCCCAGCAGTACGAACAGCCGGTTCGCCGCCGACCAGCGGATGATCGCTTCGATCATCCTGCCGGAGCCCGTCTGATCGAGGTGATGACGAATGCTTCGCCCTCTTTGCGGAACGAGAACCCCACCCGAGCACCAGGCGTGAACCCTCGCAGCATCGCTGGTTGGGCAAGCTTGAACGTCATCGTCATTGGCGGCCAGTTCATCATCGGCACGGGCCCATGCGCGATCGTGACCATCCCCTGCCCGGTGTCCATCGTGCGTATTACACCACTCGCGACAGCCACGCCCTGCTGCTGATTTTCCGGCGGCGCGTTCGCGTTCAGTCGCCGCATGACACCTGACAGCGACGCTTCGGAGTCGATCAGGAACTGCCCGGAGACGACGACCTCGGCGCCGGGCTGAAGTCCCCGGACGATCTGGGTCATCTCTTCGGCTTCCCGCCCGGTGACCACCTCGACCGGAATGAAGGCATTGTCCCTGCGAACGACCACTACCTTGCGGCGGCCAGTATCGATGACCGCCTCGCTCGGAACCACCAGGGCCATCCCGCCCGTGCCGAGGATGCGGACGTTGGCGAACATGCCTTCTTTGAGGCGCAGGCCGGGATTGGCGAGCGTGATGCGTGCCCGCGCGGTCCGGGATTCCGGATCGAGCGTCGGGAAAATGTAATCGACCCGGCCCTCGAACGTCTCTCCGGGATAAGCCGGGAAGCTCACCTCAGCCGGGCGCCCCACCCCGACGTTGCCGAGGGCAACTTCCGGAACTTGCGCAATCACCAGCACACGCGAAAGGTCGGCGAGTGTGACAATGGACTGGCCTGGCGTGACCTGAGCTCCCGGGCGCGCGCCAATTTCTCGGACGATCCCCGACACGGGCGCGAAGACAGGATAGGTCCGCTGTGGCGCGCCTCCGCGGGAAAGGCGCTGGATCGCCCCGGATGGAAGGCCCAGAAGCCGAAGCCGATTGCGGGCCGCTTCTCTCAGACTGGGAGTCACGGCAGAGCCACGTATCCTCACCAGCGCCGCATACTCCTGCTGGGCTGCCAGCAACTCTGGCGAATAGACCGTCGCGACACGGCTGCCGCGCGAGATTGGCTCGCCCTCCGCGCGCACCGCGAGCGTTTCCACGAAGCCCGGCGTCAGCGTCTGCACTTCGGCGATCAGCCGCTCGTCAAGCTCGACGCGGCCAACTGCATGGACGCTCGGAGCAATGTCCATCATTCGCGCTTGTGTGGTGCGGATGCCGAGGTTCTGCACCATCGCCGGAGACACGCGCACACCCCCGGAGGCCTCATCGGCGCACTTGGGGACCAGCTGCATGTCCATGAACGGCGACTTGCCAGGTTGTTCGAAGCGCCTGTCAGGGACCATCGGGTCATACCAGTAGAGAACCTCGCTCCCGGGGCAGGCGCCGTCTGCCTCACCGGCACTCTCTCGGCCGAGAGCGAGATAAGCTGCGGCCGCGGCTGCGATCAGCAGGGCCACTGCGGCTGCAATGATCGCGAGCCGACCGCGCCGGTCGCGAATGATCGTGGTAAAGCGGTCGCTGATCATCGCGGATTCTCTCCAGCAAGATAGAGGAGCTCTGCAGCGGCGCGGGCGCGCAGAGCCTCCTGCTCAACGAGTTCGATGTTGGCTTCGACATAGCGACGGACGATATCGAGCGGCAGTTCGAGGGTGCCTTGACCGCCCGCGTACCGAGCTTCTGCAGTCTCGAACGAGGCTTCAAGCGCCGGGATCGCGTCGTTTCGCAACTCGTCGATGGCCTCGGCCGCGCCTCGGTATTCCGCGACAGCGGCCGCATAAGCGCCTCGCAGCTCACGAAGCTCATCGAGCGTCCGTAGCCTCGCCGCATCGGCACGGGCCTGTGCCTCTGCGATACGACGGTCCTGCAGCCCCCGTCGGTTGAACTGAAGCGGAATGCTGACTTGGCCGCTTATCATCTGCCCGTATTCCGGCCGGAGCCCGAGCGTCACCGACCAGCTGAGGTTCGGCGCCCGATCGCTGCGGGCGACCTCGATCTGCTGCTGCGCCGCCAGTTCCTGCGCCTGCGACGCCAGGATCCGCGGATGCGCCCTCCCCGTAACCGCCGCATCAAGCGCCGGCGGCAGCGTCAGCACTGGAATGTGCGCC
>JACDCV010000150.1 GCA_013817375.1 Sphingomonas sp. | reverse complement strand
TGGCCGGAGAGGCCAAGGCGATCCTCGACGAGGGCTTCGCCGCCAATGTCGTCAAGCGCAGCGACCCGAGCTTCAGCCAGCTCTACACATTGGCGTCGCAGCGAACCAAGGGCGACCGCGAGAGTCTTCCCGCAGCGCCCGGAGCGAGTTCCACCGCTCGCCAGATCGTTATCACCGGCGATGCCCATTTCGGCTATGGTGATTATTCGAAGGCCGCGGACTTCTATCGGGCGGCGCTCGCCAAGCCCGACGCCGACAAGGACATGATCAACCTCCACCTCGGAATGGCGCTTGCCCGCCAGGGCGACAAGGCCGGTGCGACCGCCGCCCTCAACGCGGTCGGCGGGACCAATTCGGAGCTTGCGAAATATTGGCTCCTCTACCTGTCGACGACCGCCTGATCCCTAACGGGGCCGCCCGCACCGGCGGCCCCCTTTCCGTTAAGATCCACTTTTCATTGTGCCGTTTCGGGATGGTTAACCGACGTTAGCTTCCTCTGCTAAGCCAGCTGGATACAGCGGACCGCGGGAATTTCCCCGCGGAGCAGATACGCGAGTATGTCCGGTGCGCTTTGATGATCGTCTGAGGACTGTGCTGGCGCAGCCGGCGGCGGACCCGCACGACCGGGCCGTCCGCTGGCGTCAGCTCGTCGAGCTCGCCGCCCGCTCGCAGGGCGAGGCCGATCCACATTTGCTTGAAGAAGCGGTGTCGGAAATCAGGAACGGCGCGTCGGGAGTCGACGAAAGGGTGCGCTCCGCCGCAGCAACCGCCGTCGCTCCGCTCCAACTGCCGTTCGTACTTGTCGCTGCCTTCGCGGCCGATCGGCTGAACGTTTCCGCACCGATCCTTGCCAGCGCCCGGCTGACCGCGTCCGAATGGAAGACGGTATCGAGTGGGGCGAGCGACGAATGCCGGTCGTTCATCGCCACTCTCAACTCGAGCTCGGCCGAGCCGCCACAACCGCCGCCGGCAACTCCGGAGCGGCACCCGGCGTCTACCGGCGAGGCTAGCGCCTCGCCCGAAGCGGTTCCTTCGATCAGCGAGGTGCTCGCTCGGATCGAGCGGCTTCGACAGCTCCGGGAGTCGGATCCCGCGCCCGCTACTCAGCCGTCTCCCGAGCAGCCCCAAGCCGACGAGCCAAGCCGCCTGTTCAAATGGGAATGCAACGAATCGGGAGAGATCGACTGGGTCGACGGAGCCCCCCGCGGAGCGCTCGTTGGCCAATCGATCGCCCAGCGCGGCAACGGCAGCGGCGTCGACCCGAACGTGGAGCGCGCCTTCGCGGCCCGGGCGCCATTCCATCAATGCATGCTAGAGTTGCCAACTGGCCTCACGATTGGCGGCCCCTGGAGGATTAGTGGAATTCCGGCCTTCGAGCGGTCGAGCGGCCGGTTCGCCGGCTATCGCGGAATGGCCGAGCGAGCCTCGGCCGCCCAACCCGGCCCCGAGACTTTCGGATCGGACTCGCTTCGCGAGCTCGCCCACGAAATCCGCACTCCGCTGAACGCAATCATCGGTTTTGCGGAGATCATCACCGGCGAATATATGGGGCCCGCCGAGAACCATTACCACGAGCGGGCGGCCGAGATACTGTCGCAGGCCCGCCTGCTCCTGAGCGCGGTCGAGGACCTCGATTTCGCCGCCAGGCTTCGCTCGGGCGAGGATCGGGGGGAGGCCGATTTGTCGGATGCTCTCACGCGCTCCTGGGAGGAGATCGAGCGCCAGGCTAGCGCCCGCGCCGTGCATGTCGAAATCGAGGGAGGTGAGCAGCCGGCCCGTTGCGCGCTCGACGCCCAGCTGACGCAGCGGCTTGTGGAGCGCCTCTGCCTCGCGGTCATCGGCTGCGCTGCAAGCGGCGAGAAGCTGACGTTCCGGATTACTTCCGGCGCGAAATCCTGCTCGCTTGGTGCAAGCCTTCCGGAGAGCCTTGGGAGCATCGACCTCGCACCCGAACGCAACCGCCGATCCGACGATTCGGCAACGCTTCCGCTGCGCCTGGTGATGGGTCTTGCCCGGACCGCCGGCGGCGAGCTTTCGGTCAACGGAAGCGAGGTCGTTCTCAGGCTTCCAAAGGCGTGAGCTTGCGCCGCGCCCTGCGGCGACTTAGGTCGAGCTTCGGCGGGGCCTGTAGCTCAATGGTAGAGCCGGCCGCTCATAACGGCTTGGTTGGGGGTTCGAGTCCCTCCGGGCCCACCAGACTTTCGCTCTTTTGGAGCTTGCGCTGGCAAGCCCGCCACGGTTCTGTATAGGCACCGTCACCGGCGGGCTTGCCCCGCCAGGACTTCGGTTAAGTCGGGGAGTGGCGCAGCCCGGTAGCGCGTCTGCTTTGGGAGCAGAGGGTCGCAGGTTCGAATCCTGTCTCCCCGACCATAAAATCAATGACTTAGCTGGCGAGGCGAAAAGCGAAAAGACGAATTGGGTTACGTTCCGGGTTACACAGGCAAAGAAAAAGCGCCGGTGGTTAGCCGGCGCCCTTCCGTCCCTAGCAGCTTGCGCCTCTAGTCTCTTACTTCCCTTCGTTGCGCTGGCGCTCAGCCTTGGTCGCCTCAAGCCATTTGCGGGCCGCCGGAATGCGCTCCTGTATCGCCTCCATCGCCTCGTCGAACTGGTTGAAATAGACCCTCAGCGAATCGTAGTGCTCGCGATCCTGCATGAACTCCTCAACCGGCATCGCGTCGAGCCGCTCGGCCTCTTCTTTGCGATATCGCGCGACCGCGGCCCAATCCTCGGGGCTCGCGTTCCCCAAAGTCTTGCTGCCCATCGGCAACAGGGGAAGCGCTAGAGCTTCCTCATAAGTCATGCGCGGCCTCCCAATAGGCGCCTAGCGTCTGCCATAGCGCTCTCGCCATGGTCGGTACGAAGCGAGGCGAAGGCGATGTCCAGCTTCACCAATAGCGCGCCAGTGTCGAGCGCGGGGATTACCATAATCGCGTCCCGTGCGGCCCCCCAGGGCTCCTGCAGCTCTTCGATGCGCTCTTGCCGCTCGTCAACGTTGTGGCGCTTGGCGGCCGCACAATCACACGGCAAATCAATAGTTTCTACCGATTGCGCACCTCAGCGTACCTGCTACCTACGGTCGTATGACAAAGAGTAGTGCAGATGAGCGGCGATCAGCGCGATCGAAAGTCATGCTTACTGCGACCCTTGAAAGCGAGCAGGGCGATGTTCAGGTCAGGGTTGACGACCTCTCCGCACACGGGGCGCGAGTGTGCGGCGAGGGGCTATTTCCCCTGGACACGCCAGTGACTTTTCGATGCAAAGCTCTTGCTGTCGAAGGTTTCATTGCTTGGGTTGATATGCCGTTTGCGGGCATCGGTTTCGGGGATCCCATCGAGCCCCAGATGGCCTTTCGAAAGGTGACGCCCGCCCGACAAACCGTCTCGAAAGATTTTCGCAGGCCAGGCTTCCGAGGCCGACGACTAACGGACGCCGAAAGGCGAAGTGTGGAGGAGTGGGCAAGGCCGGATCGGGCGCGTCCTGGAGACTGACGTCCGCTTTCGACCCAAAGCGGACATTAGCAGCGACCGTTCACTGGTCCGCGCAATACTGATTTCGGCCCAAAGCTGACATGCCTATGATCGGATGCTAGCCTGTTCCGATAAGGGGGAGAGAGCGGATGATCGGACGCGTATTTGCTGCGTGCCTGTTGGTTTTAGCCGCGTCGGCAGCTGCCGCCGAGCGACTGCCAATCATCGACATGCATCTTCACGCGCGGCACGCGCACCAATATGGCGATAATCCGATGGCGATGTGTGCGCCTTTCCTTGTTATGCCCCGTTCTGATCCGCAGAACGGGGTCGTGGCGGGAATGGTCATGAACATCGACCCGCCTTGCGCGAACCCCATTCCGGCGCTGGGCACCACCGAGCAGGTGATGCGGGAAACGCTTGCCATTATGGAGCGCCGCAACATCATTGGCATGGTGAGCGGTGAGCCTGAGCTGATGCGGGTCTGGCGAGCGGCTGCGCCGCGTCGCATCATTCCCGGCATCGACTTTAGACTGCCCGGGACTCCCTGCTGCCGATACGTGGAGCCGAAATCGGTTGCGCAGCTCCGGGGCCTCCACGCCAGTGGAGAGCTTCGCGTTCTCGGTGAAATCAACGCGCAGTATGAAGGGGTGGCTCCAGCTGATCCACGTCTCGAACCATATTGGGCACTTGCTGAAGAACTGGACTTTCCGGTCGCGATCCACATGGGGTCAGCTGCTCCAGGCACCCCTTATGGCGATAGTGGCTATCGGGCGGCACTTAGCAATCCGCTGCTGTTAGAGGACGTGCTCGTCCGCCATCCGCGTTTGCGCCTCTACATCATGCACGCGGGCTATCCGATGGCAGCCGAGCTTCGAGCGCTGATGTTTAGTCATCCACAAGTGTATGTTGACGTCGGCGGAATTGTTTACACCGAGCCGCGGGCGGCGTTTTACCGTTTCCTCCAGGAGGTCGTCGAGGCAGGCTATGCTGACCGAATCATGTTCGGTTCGGATCAGACGATCTGGCCAGGCATCATAGAGCCTGCAATCAGAGTGATCGAGGAGGCGCCTTTCCTGACCAGCGCCCAAAAGCGCGACATCCTCTACAACAACGCGGCACGCTTTCTCCGCCTTAGTAAAGAAGAGATCGCTCGCCACCACAGTATGTGAGCGGCGGAGGGCCGGTTGCTAATGTCCGCCTTCCACCCAAAGCAGATGGGGTGGATGGCTCCCGCTCCCGGCATCTAGGTGCCAAAGTGTGGTTGCTATCAGAGCGTCCACGAGCAGGAGCCACCCGAGATGGAGATTAGCACAATCGGCCTCGATTTGG
>JACDCV010000020.1:20514-22527 GCA_013817375.1 Sphingomonas sp. | reverse complement strand
GCGTCGAATCCACACCCGATACGATCGCTGCGCCCACACCTTCATGTCCGCAATCGCCATCGCCGCCGCCGTCATCTTCTGGCTGTGATCAATGAGTCCTGAGCCTAGATGCCAAGTTTCGCCTTTTGGATTTGCCTTTCGATGTGAGCGTTCCGGCCGACAGCTTCGATGAATTCCATGAGCTCTGAAAACGACAAGCCCGAAAAATCGCGCTCCTGCTCGCGCTTCAGTATGAGCTCGCGTGGCACGAGCGATGCCACAATCCGCACGTAAGCGCCCGGATCCTCACTGCGGAGTTTTGCTAAGACGCTCGCACCATGTTCGGCGAAATCGTCTTGAACGACCGAAAGAAAGGCATCAGTTAGTTTGTTCTTGATCCCCTTCGGGCGTCCACCCGGGTTACCTGATTGTCCGGGGGGAAAGGGGCGGCCTCGCTGCAAAGGCGCTGTATTATCAGCGATGCTCATTGCCATCTGCGGAGGATGTTCGGCGATTTGAGGGTTCTGAGGGGGCTCGCCCCAGCCCACGTTTGGGGATGATGACCCAGCACGAGTACTCATGACAGCCCCCTTGGGTTGATGCCGTATATGGTCTTGGGTCTTCCGCCGGTGCTTATTTCCGCGGCACTCAGCCATCCATGATCGACGAGCAAATCAAGGCCGAGCCTTACCTGGTGCCGGTCTGTGAGATTGGACCAATCGCGCTGATGAATATCTCGAAGCGTGAAGCCATCCCCCAGTTCGGCCTTACGGATGCGCGCCAATATTGCCGCCGCTGTGGTGGCATCACCGCGCAACCCCGCGCCATAAGCACGATGTGCATGTGTTTCGAGGTAGGCGGCATAGTGAAGCGCCTTCTCCAGCGCGGCTACCGTCACCAGGCCACTTCCACCGTCCGCCATGTGATTGATCAACGCGAGAGCGGGCACAAGCTTGCGATACTTCGCAAGATGGCTTTCCATGGCTGACTGCATCGTATCCGATCTCAGGCGGTGCTCTAGGTTAGCTAGCCATTCAATGAACCGCTCTACTGCGCATGCGTCAAACGTGAGGTAGCGGCTATTGTCATAGTCGTTCACCCACGGGCGAACATGGTCCCAGTTCGGTTCGGCTAGCCAATCGAAAACCTGATGGGCGCGGGCTTTGGCTTCGCTGTCTGGGAATCGGTCAACGTGCCGCCATTGGTGACCCTGGTCCGGCCAAGTAAGGACGCTGAACCGCTGAATCATTCCGTCATCGCCGTCACCACCCTTGAGGGCACGACCAATGTAAGTCGCGAGCTTGCCCGGCTGCGTTGAACCCAGCATCGAAACACACGCCGCATCTATGTGCTGATGACCTCGACCGATACGGTCGAAGGTATATCCCTCGTTGCCGTTCCACGCGGAGAGAAAGAAGCCCCGAGCGGCGGCGTACTCCTCTTTATCCAAGGTCTTCAAAAGCGCGACGAGCTCATCGCGAAAGGCAAGAACGCCGTTTGGATTGTTGACCAGAATGGCGCCCAAGGCCTCATAGGTGGCATCGCTTATCATGTAGCGTTTCGACTTTGGCTCGTCGGGCTCCATCGGAATTTCGAAGTCTAACGGGGCCGCCGGATTATTTTTGAACACCTTCTTCAGGCGCTCGTCGACGGCGCCTTTTCGAAGTCTATGCGCGTGCGCTTCCCGCTCATAGGCAGCGAGTGCAGCGAGGTGAGCATCGCGAGCCTTCGCTTCCAGCCGTTTAAGTGGGGCTAAGGCTTCGCTCATCGCGGGTGATTTCATCATCCCGGGGCGGCCGACGATCATCCCCCAGAGGTTCGGAACCTCAGTCCAGCTATCTAGGCGTTTCGGGCGCAGGCCAATCTGCCGGCCCAGCACAGAACCCATAGCGACGATCGCCGTTGCCCCTGCAAAGTCTGGCGGACATTGCATACGGTCGGAAATATCCATGATCCAAGGACCAATGTTGCGAGGCAGATAGGTGGCATTGAAGGGTTGAACGGCAGCAAGTCCGGAAAGCAAAGGCAGCGGCT